>NZ_JADMQH010000014.1:0-174111 GCF_015559655.1 Bacteroides sp. 1001136B_160425_E2
CGGCCCACCTTATCGATGATGACAAGAGCCAGAACGGTGGTCAATGTATTGACTAGTCCTACCAGAACTTGGTAAAATGAAAGTTTACTGTTTGCATAGTAATATTACGGTAGAAAAGTTTTATCTTTATCGCGTTAAACTAACTAATACCCCCATTATGAGAAGAATCTATTATTTACTTTTCCTTATCTTCTTAGGATATTTTTTTGACGTAAAAGCTTCAGACACAGTACTTATTCATGAAACACAAATTCCGGTTTTAATAGAGCGGCAAGACAATGTTCTGTTCTATCTTCGTTTGGATGCAAAAGAAAGCAAAAAGCTCGATGAAATCATTTTAGATTTTAGTAAAAGTACGAATCTGACTGATGTTCAGGCAATCAAACTCTATTATGGAGGAACAGAGGCGTTGCAGGACAAAGACAAAAGTCGCTTTGCTCCAGTAGAGTACATATCCAGCCATCGTCCGGGTGGGACATTGGCGGCTAATCCTTCCTATTCGGTAAAATGTGCAGAGGGGAAACCATCGGAAATAGTAGTATTAAAAGGTAATTACAATTTATTTCCGGGTGTAAACTATTTTTGGATCAGTTTGCAGATGAAAAAGAATGCCTCTTTGTACACTAAGATACTCTCTGATTTGCGTGCTGTTAAAGTAGATGGGAAAGAACTATATTGTAAATCTATTTCTCCAAAGAATATAATTCATCGGATGGCAGTTGGTGTTCGTCATGCCGGTAATGACGGTTCTGCCTCCTTCCGTATTCCCGGGTTGGTGACTACCAATAAAGGAACCTTGTTGGGCGTGTATGACGTTCGATACAACAGCAGTGTCGATTTACAGGAATATGTAGACGTGGGTTTGAGCCGTAGCACCGATGGAGGAAAGAGTTGGGAGAAGATGCGTCTTCCGCTTTCATTTGGCGAGTATGGTGGTCTGCCTAAAGCACAGAATGGGGTAGGGGACCCCTCTATTTTAGTAGATACTAAAACGAATACCATCTGGGTGGTTGCCGCATGGACACATGGCATGGGTAATCAACGCGCCTGGTGGAGTTCCCATCCGGGAATGGATCTGAATCATACGGCGCAGCTGGTATTGGCAAAAAGCACGGACGATGGTAAAAACTGGTCGAAACCTATCAATATAACAGATCAGGTGAAAGATTCATCCTGGTATTTCCTCCTTCAAGGTCCCGGACGTGGAATAACGATGAGCGATGGCACATTGGTGTTTCCAACGCAATTTATAGACTCTACTCGTGTTCCGAATGCAGGAATCATGTATAGTAAAGACCGGGGAAAAACATGGAAAATGCACAATATGGCACGAACCAATACAACGGAAGCACAAGTTGCGGAAATAGAACCGGGAGTATTGATGCTGAATATGCGTGACAATAGAGGAGGGAGCCGGGCTATTGCCATAACGAAAGATTTGGGGAAAACATGGACAGAACATCCTTCTTCACGCAAAGCACTTCAAGAGCCGGTATGTATGGCTAGTCTGATTCATGTAGATGCCAAAGACAACATCTTAAATAAAGATATCTTGCTGTTTTCAAATCCGAATACGACCAAAGGACGTAATCATATAACGATAAAAGCAAGTCTGGACAAAGGACTTACCTGGTTGCCGGAACATCAATTAATGCTCGACGAGGCAGAAGGATGGGGATATAGTTGTCTGACAATGATTGATAAAGAGACAATTGGTATACTATATGAGAGTAGCGTCGCACATATAACCTTTCAAGCGATGAAATTGACAGATATAATAAAGGAATAAAGAGTCTGTCCCGAAAGTCCGAAGATTTAAATCTATGCTTACGATTTATAGGTAGCAAGATTTAGTTATAATGAAAAAGAATATCATTATAATGAAAAAGCGTCATTTTAGCTTACATTTGAGAGGCCGAATACTACTTTATTTAACTAATTATAAACCGAAACTTTAGCCGATTTTATGGGAGCTTTCTGGACAACTCATGCTAAAACAACATATTTTGTTAAATTATTAGTGAAAATTGCTGAAAAAGTAATATCTTTGAAACCGTTAATATCTAATGCCCCCACTATGATGATTAATTTAATCGGAAAAAAGACTCAAATAGCATGTGGACTACTATGCTGTTGTAGTATGGCATATGCGCAGAGCAATGACAATTCCGAAGTTGTGGTTTTAAATGCAGGTTGGGAATTTTCCCAGGCAGGCACGGAGCTATGGCGACCGGCACAGGTTCCCGGCACTGTTCATCAGGATCTTATCTATCATAAACAAATTCCCGATCCTTTTTATGGCATCAATGAACAAAAGATTCAGTGGGTGGAAAATGAAGACTGGGAGTACCGGACAGCTTTTACAGTTACCTCCGAGCAACTGAAACGGGACGATGCCCAATTAATCTTTGAAGGTCTTGACACATACGCCGATGTATACCTCAACGGAGCATTATTGCTCAAAGCCGATAATATGTTCGTCGGCTATACGATACCTGTCAAGTCGCAACTCCGTCTCGGAGAAAACCTTCTTCATATCTATTTTCATTCACCCATCCGGCAGACAATGCCTCAATATAACTCTAACGGATTCAACTATCCGGCAGACAACGACCATCATGAAAAACATGTAAGCGTATTCTCCCGTAAAGCCCCTTACAGTTATGGTTGGGACTGGGGAATCCGCATGGTGACCAGTGGTATCTGGCGTCCGGTGACCATCCGTTTTTATGACGCAGCCTCTATCAGCGATTACCACGTAAAGCAACTCTCGCTGACCGACCAGCAGGCAAAACTATCCAATGAATTAGAAATAAATAATATACTTCCTCGAGCACTTCAAGCAGAGGTGAGAATCAATATCTCTTTTGAAGGAAACACAGAAAAAGGCATTAGCCAGGCAATCACCTTACAGCCCGGAATCAATCGTATATCTATTCCTTCTGAAGTGCTGTCGCCGGTACGTTGGATGCCGAATGGCTGGGGAAAGCCCGCCCTGTATGATTTCTCCGCTCAGATAATCGTAGAAGATAAAGTCGTAGCCCAACAATCCCACCGGATAGGACTGCGCACCGTTCGCCTCGTCAATGAAAAAGATCAGGACGGAGAATCCTTCTATTTTGAAGTAAACGGCGTTCCGATGTTTGCCAAAGGAGCCAACTACATTCCCCAGGACGCCCTGTTGACCAACGTCACTACCGAACGCTACCAAACCTTATTCCGGGACATCAAAGAAGCCAACATGAATGTCATTCGTGTGTGGGGAGGCGGAACCTACGAAGACGACCGTTTCTATGACCTGGCAGATGAAAACGGAATACTGATATGGCAGGACTTTATGTTTGCCTGCACTCCCTATCCGTCTGATCCCACCTTTCTGAAAAGAGTAGAAGCGGAAGCCGTCTACAACATCCGCCGCCTTCGCAATCATGCTTCCCTGGCGATGTGGTGTGGCAATAATGAAATACTGGAAGCCTTGAAATATTGGGGATTCGACAAGAAATTCACGCCGGAAATCTATCAGGAGATGTTCCAGGGCTATGACAAACTGTTCCGCCAACTCCTTCCTGCCAAGGTAAAAGAGCTGGATGCCGACCGTTTTTATATACACAGCTCCCCATATTTAGCCAATTGGGGACGCCCCGAATCATGGGGGATAGGAGACAGCCACAACTGGGGAGTCTGGTATGGCCGGAAAACCTTCGAATCACTGGATACAGACCTCCCTCGTTTCATGAGCGAATTCGGTTTCCAGTCCTTCCCGGAGATGAAGACTATTGCCACCTTTGCCGCTCCAGAAGATTATCAGATCGAATCGGAGGTGATGAATGCCCATCAGAAAAGCAGCATCGGCAATGCCCTGATTCGCACCTATATGGAACGTGACTATATCATTCCCGAAAAATTCGAAGACTTTGTCTATGTCGGACTAGTATTGCAGGGACATGGCATACGTCACGGTCTGGAAGCGCACCGCCGCAACCGTCCCTATTGTATGGGTACATTATATTGGCAATTGAATGACAGTTGGCCGGTAGTGTCATGGTCGGGTATTGATTACTACGGTAACTGGAAAGCCTTGCATTATCAGGCAAAGCGTGCATTTGCCCCCGTTCATATCAACCCTTTGCTGGAAGGTGACAACCTGTGTGTTTACTTGCTTTCCGATCATCTTGACACCCGGGAGAAACTGACGCTGGAAATGAGACTGACGAATTTTGCAGGAAAGAAAGCCGGAAGAACGGTTGTCCTTCCTTCTTTGACTCTTCCGGCCAACACTTCCCAATGTGTATATCGCACTTCGCTCACCACTTTGTTTTTTCCTGCAAAGCGCCCGCTTGCGGATGACCTGCGCCATTGCTTCATGCAACTGACATTGAAAGACAAATCCGGAAATATCGTTGCCGAAACAGTCCATTTCTTTAGAAAGACGAAAGACTTGCTTCTGCCCGAAACAACCGTTTCCTGCAAGATAAAACAGAAAGAGGGCGTGTGTGAACTGACCCTGTTTTCTCCCGTTCTTGCAAAAGACGTCTTTATTGAAGTCCCTTTGCAGGGAGCCCGTTTCAGTGACAACTTTTTCGACCTCCTTCCCGGCGAGCGTAAGACAGTTGTCATCACTTCTCCCCAAATAAAGAAAGGAGAGGAGCTGCTTTTGACAATCAAACATATTCGTGATACCTATAATTAATTTATTAATAACTTAACACTTAATTTTTTAGTTTATGAAACAACTTTTAAAGTTAACCGGATGTCTGACACTAGCAGGACTTTTTGCCTCTTGCCAATCGGCACAACAGGAAGCCAACTACCAGATCATCCCCATGCCACAAGAAATTGTAACAGCTCAAGGAAATCCCTTCATCCTGAAGAGCGGTGTGAAAATCCTCTATCCGGAAGGAAACGAGAAGATGCAACGCAACGCGCAATTCCTGGCTGACTATCTGAAAACCGCTACCGGAAAAGATTTCGCTATCGAAGCCGGAACAGAAGGTAAGAATGCAATCGTACTGACATTGGGCACGGCAAACGAAAATCCGGAATCCTATCAGTTGAAAGTTGCCGGTGACGGAATCACGATTACCGGTCCTACCGAGGCCGGCGTATTCTATGGCATCCAGTCCCTGCGCAAATCATTGCCTGTGGCTGTCGGCGCAGACATTTCCATGCCTGCCGTAGAAATCAATGACGCTCCCCGCTTTGGCTATCGTGGCGCACACTTCGATACCAGCCGTCATTTCTTCACAGTAGACGAAATAAAGACCTACATCGACATGCAGGCTTTACACAACATGAACCGTATGCATTGGCATATCACTGACGACCAAGGCTGGCGTCTGGAAATCAAGAAATATCCGAAACTGACGGAAGTCGGTGCTAACAGAACGGAAACAGTGATCGGACGTAACTCCGGCGAATACGACGGCAAACCTTACGGCGGTTTCTACACCCAGGAACAAGCCAAAGAAATCGTAGATTACGCAGCCGAACGTTACATCACCGTTGTTCCCGAAATCGACCTTCCGGGACATATGCAAGCTGCCCTTGCCGCTTATCCTGAATTGGGATGTACCGGTGGTCCGTACGAAGTATGGAGACAATGGGGGGTATCAGAAGATGTACTTTGTGCCGGAAACGATCAAGTTTTGAAATTCCTCGAAGATGTATATGGCGAACTGATTGAAATCTTCCCGTCGCAATATATTCATGTCGGTGGTGACGAATGTCCGAAAGTAAGATGGGAGAAATGCCCGAAATGCCAGGCACGTATCAAGGCGCTGGGATTGAAATCGGATGATGTGCATAGCAAAGAAGAACGTTTGCAGAGCTTCGTTATCAACCAGCTCGAAAAATTCCTCAACGACCATGGACGTCGGATCATCGGTTGGGATGAAATCCTCGAAGGCGGACTTGCTCCAAACGCTACTGTTATGTCATGGCGTGGTGAAAAGGGCGGTATCGAAGCAGCGAAACAGAAACACGATGTCATCATGACACCGAACACATACCTGTATTTCGACTATTACCAAGCTAAAGACGTAGATAACGAACCGTTTGGTATCGGTGGTTATCTGCCGTTGGAAAGAGTGTACAGCTACGAACCGATGCCGGCTTCTCTGACTCCGGAAGAACAGAAATATATCAAGGGCGTGCAAGCTAACCTCTGGACAGAATACATCGCTACCTTCCCTCACGCGCAGTACATGGTATTGCCTCGTTGGGCTGCATTGTGTGAAATTCAGTGGTCCAGCCCTGAAAAGAAAAACTATGCCAACTTCCTGTCCCGTCTTCCTCAACTGATTAAGTGGTATGATGCCGAAGGATACAACTACGCAAAACACGTATTCGACGTACAAGCCGAGTTTGACCCAAATACGGCAGAAGGAACGATGGACGTAACCTTGTCTACTATTGACAATGCTCCTGTTCACTACACTTTGGACGGTACAGAACCCACTACTGCTTCTCCCGTTTACGAAGGAGTGTTGAAGATTAAAGAAAATGTCACTCTGTCCGCCAAAGCCATTCGTCCTACCGGTGAGAGCAAGACACTGACAGAGAAGATCGATTTCAGCAAATCCAGCATGAAGCCGATTGTAGCCAATCAACCTATCAATGAACAATACCTCTTCAAGGGAGCTTCCACGTTAAACGATGGTTTGAAAGGAAATAGCAGCTACCGGTCAGGCCGTTGGATCGCTTTCAACGGAAACGACATGGACATGACGATCGACCTTCAGCAACCCACGGAAATTTCAAGTGTGGCCATCTCTACCAATGTAGCGAAGGGCGACTGGGTGTTTGATGCCAGAAGCCTCTCCGTAGAAATTTCAGACGATGGAAAGACTTTCAAAAAGATTGCTTCCGGAGAATATCCGGCAATGAAAGAGACGGACAAAGACGGGGTCGTTGACCATCAACTAATGTTTACCCCTGTGACTACCCAATACGTGAGAGTTATTGCTTCACCGGAGAAATCACTTCCGGCATGGCATGCGGGAAAAGATAAAAACGCATTTTTATTTGTAGACGAAATCAAAATTGATTAATGAATATAAGAAAAGAATACACTAAAGTTTGTCTTTTCTTATGGATATTGGGGATGTGCATGAAAGCACATCCCATTCTGGCACAGTCCGTCATACCTGTCCCATTAAAAATGGAGCGGGGGACGGGCTTTTTTTTACTGTCAGAAAAGACAAGACTTTATACAAATCTACAAGATGGAGAAGCGAAGCTCTGGGAGAATTACCTGAAGGCATTACCCGTTCAATTAAAGAAAGCGGGCATGAAAGACAGGAAACAGATGCTTCTCTTATTGATAACCCCCAAGAACCCCCAGTTGCCATCGCCGGAAAGCTATACTCTTTCCGTCACTCCGCAACAAATCCTGATACGCGCCACTTCGGGAGCCGGATTATTCTATGGTATGCAAACCCTGTTGCAGTTGGCACAACCTTCGGGGGCAGGCAGCTATTCCATAGCCTCTGTCGAGATAGAAGACACTCCCCGTTTTGCTTATCGTGGACTGATGCTGGACGTGTCCCGCCATTTTTCTACCAAAGAGTTTATAAAGAAACAGATAGACGCACTGGCGTATTACAAAATCAACCGTCTGCACCTGCATCTGACCGATGCGGCAGGCTGGCGGCTTGAAATTAAGAAATACCCTTTGCTGACCGAATTTGCGGCCTGGCGTACAGATCCCACCTGGAAGCAATGGTGGAACGGCGGACGCAAATACCTCCGTTTTGATGCTCCCGGAGCTTCCGGCGGTTATTACACCCAGGACGATATCCGTGAAATATTGGAATATGCCCGTCAGCATTATATCACGGTGATTCCCGAGATAGAGATGCCCTCCCATTCGGAAGAAGTGCTGGCAGCCTATCCGCAGTTATCCTGTTCGGGCGAGCCTTACAAGAACTCCGATTTCTGTGTCGGCAATGAAGAAACCTTCACGTTTCTGGAGAATGTGCTGACCGAAGTCATGGATCTTTTCCCTTCCGAATACATTCATATCGGTGGCGATGAGGCCGGTAAGTCGGCTTGGAAGACCTGTCCGAAATGTCAGAAGAGAATGAAAGACGAGCATCTAGCCAATGTAGACGAGCTGCAAAGCTACCTGATACACCGCATTGAGAAGTTCCTGAACGATCATGGACGTCATCTGTTGGGATGGGACGAGATTCTGCAAGGAGGCATTGCGCCCAACGCAACCGTCATGTCATGGCGTGGAGAAGAGGGGGGCATCGCTGCCGTAACCTCCGGGCATCATGCCATCATGACGCCGGGTGCCTATTGCTATCTGGACAGTTATCAGGATGCTCCATACTCGCAGCCGGAAGCCATCGGTGGATACCTGCCGTTGAAAAAGGTCTATTCCTACAATCCTGTTCCCGCTTCCTTAACCCCGGAACAGGCAAAACTGGTCTACGGTGTGCAGGGCAACTTATGGGTGGAATATATTTCCACTCCCGAACACGTGGAGTATATGATTTACCCCCGAATCCTGGCATTGGCGGAAACAGCCTGGTCGGCTCCGGAACGTAAATCATGGCCGGATTTCCATACCCGCGCATTGTCGGCAGTGGCCGATTTGCAGGCGAAAGGATACCATCCTTTCGATTTGAAAAAAGAAATCGGCAGCCGTCCCGAGTCGCTTCAACCGGTCAGCCATTTGGCATGGGGCAAAAAGGTGATTTATAATTCACCCTACAGCCCCCATTATCCGGCACAGGGAAACACAGCCCTGACGGACGGCATACGTGGTGATTGGACGTATGGTGACGGTTCGTGGCAAGGATTCATCTCGGACAACCGCCTCGATGTGACGATTGATATGGAAAAAGAAACTTCCATCCATTCTGTCACTGCCGCCTTTATGCAGGTGATAGGAGCGGAAGTATTCCTGCCGGAGACTGTGGTGATTTCCATTTCCGATGACGGAACCCATTTCACGGAGTTGCGAAAACAACACTTTGAAGTGAGCAAAGAAACGCCCATCCGGTTTACGGATATTTCATGGCAGGGCGAAGCCAAAGGAAGATACGTACGCTATCAGGCACAAGCCGGAAGTGAATTCGGAGGCTGGATATTTACGGATGAAATTATTGTGAATTAAAAACGGATGAGATTATTGGAAATTAAAGAAGGAATCTACTCAACCAGATTCCTTCTTTTTTTGTTATATTTGTATTATTACCTTAAAAACTAAGAATATGGTACAACACGCTAGACTCATTTTCTACAGCCTTCTTCTTCTGGTAATCCCGTGCGAGGGCACGTTGGCACAGAAGATTCCCGTCGCGCCCATAGACTCATTGATTACCGTAGGATATGCCACCGGAAGTTTGAAAACCCTGTCCGGTTCCGTCGAGAAAATCACGGAGACACAGATGAACAAGGACCAGATAACGAACCCTTTGGAAGCAATCCGTGGACGTGTGCCGGGGTTGACCATCCAGCGAGGCTCAAACGGACCGGCGGCTCTGGATGCGGTACGCCTGCGGGGAACTACCTCACTGACCAGCGGCAACGACCCTTTGATTATCGTCGACGGAGTATTTGGCGACTTGAGCATGCTTGCCTCCATTTACCCTACGGATATTGAGAGCTTTACCATCCTGAAAGACGCTTCCGAAACCGCGCAATACGGTTCGCGAGGTGCATCCGGTGTGATAGAAGTCACCACCAAAAAAGGGATGAGCGGCAGGACACAGGTAGCTTACAATGGTAGTTTCGGAATTTCCACCGTCTACAAGAATCTGAAAATGCTGTCCGGTGATGAGTTCCGTCGTGTAGCATCGGAACGCGGCATTTCCATTCTGGACAAAGGGAACAATACCGATTTCCAGAAAGAGATTGAACAGACAGGACTGCAACAGAATCATCACATCGCCTTTTATGGCGGTTCCAGTGAGTCCAGTTATCGTGTTTCTCTCGGTTTCATGGATCGTCAGGGAGTGATTCTGAATGAAGACATGAAGAATTTCACTTCAAATATGAACATGAATCAGAAAATGTTCGACGGCTTCCTGAACTGCGAACTGGGAATGTTCGGTTCCATTCAGAAGAATCACAACCTGGTTGATTATCAGAAAACGTTCTATTCGGCAGCTACGTTCAATCCTACCTATCCCAATCATAAAGACCCTGTCACTAATTCTTGGGACGGTATAACGACCGCCAGTCAAATCACCAATCCATTGGCATGGATGGAAGTGCAGGACGATGATGCCACTTCGCACATCAGCACGCACGCCCGTCTCACCTTCAATCTGATGGAAGGACTGAAGCTAAGCCTGTTCGGTGCCTACACATACAATATCGTAGAAAATTCGCAGTACCTCCCCACTTCCGTCTGGGCGAACGGTCAGGCATACAAAGGAACCAAAAAGCGCGAATCCTTATTGGGAAACATGATGCTGACCTATAAGAAAAACTGGAAAAAGCATTTCTTTGACGCACTGGCACTTGCCGAACTTCAGAAAGAGACCTACACAGGCTATTATACCACAGTCAGCAATTTCAGCACCGATAAGTTCGGGTATAATAATCTTCAGGCAGGAGCACTCCGTTTGTGGGAAGGCACCAATTCGTACTATGAACAACCGCGCCTGGCATCTTTCATGGGACGCTTCAATTATACATACGCTGACCGCTACGTACTGACGTTGAACGCCCGTACGGATGCTTCCTCCAAATTCGGAGCCAACCATAAATGGGGCTTTTTCCCCTCTGCGTCCGCGGCATGGGTGATTAGTGAAGAAGAATTTATGAAGCAATTCCCCGTGATAGACAATCTGAAATTCCGTATCGGTTACGGTCTGGCAGGTAATCAGAGCGGGATTGACTCATACACAACGCTGAGTCTCGTCAAGCCGAACGGTGTCGTCCCCGTCGGAAACTCCGCCATCGTATCTTTGGGAGATCTCCGGAATACGAATCCCGACCTGAAATGGGAAGTGAAACATACCTTTAATACCGGTTTCGACATCGCTTTATTCGGCAACCGCCTGTTGCTTTCCGCCAACTATTACAACTCCCGCACCACGGATATGCTCTACCTTTACAACGTAAGCGTGCCCCCTTTCACCTATAACACCTTGCTTGCCAATATCGGCTCCATGCGCAACTGGGGTACGGAAATTGCCATCGGTATCACCCCTTTGAAAACGAAGGACATGGAGCTGAATATCAATGCCAACATCACCTTCCAGCGCAACAAATTGCTTTCATTGAGTGGTATGTATAACGGCGAAATGCTTTCCGCTCCCGAATATAAAAGTCTTGCCAGCCTCGACGGAGCCGGCTTCCACGGCGGCTACAACCACATTGTTTATCAGATGGTGGGGCAACCGTTGGGCGTGTTCTATCTTCCTCACAGCACCGGACTGGAGTCCGACGGAAACGGTGGATATACCTATGGCATCGCCGACCTGAATGGCGGAGGCGTCAGTCTTGAAGATGGAGAAGACCGCTACGTGGCAGGACAAGCCGTACCCAAAACGATTCTGGGATCTAACATCAGTTTCCGTTACAAACGCTTCGACCTGTCTTTGCAGATCAACGGAGCCTTCGGACATAAAATCTACAACGGAACTTCCCTGACCTATATGAACATGAATATATTCCCCGACTACAACGTAATGAAAAAAGCTCCGCGACAGAACATCAAGGATCAGACCGCCACCGACTATTGGCTGGAAAAGGGAGATTACGTCAATTTCGACTATGTGACACTGGGCTGGAACGTGCCGATTGAAAAGGTGCAGAAACTAAAGAAATATGTCCGTTCCCTGCGACTGGCATTTACAATCAACAACCTGGCAACCATCTCCGGCTATTCGGGACTTTCGCCCATGATAAACAGTTCCACAGTGAACTCTACGTTGGGCGTGGACGATAAACGGGGATATCCGTTGGCACGGACGTACACCTTAGGATTGAGTATTAACTTTTAATGGAGGAGGAGAGTATGAAACAATATGTGAAAAATAGAAGTTGGTTAGGATTCTTTCTGGCAATGTGTTTGGGCTTATTTTCCTGTGATAAGTTCTTACAGGAAAATCCGAAGGACAAACTACCGGAAGATGATGTCTACAATACGATCTCGGAAGTATATCTCAATGCAGTAGCTTCGCTTTATACCTACGTAGGCGGTTATAGCGACAGTCAGGGATTGCAGGGAACGGGTAGGGGAGTCTACGACCTGAACACTTTCACTTCCGACGAGGCCATTATCCCCACCCGTGGAGGCGACTGGTACGATGGCGGCTTCTGGCAAGGACTTTACCTGCACGATTGGGGAGTGGAGAATGACGCTATCCAAGCGACATGGGAATATCTTTATAAAGTCGTCATGCTAAGTAACAAATCGCTCGAGCGGATAGACAAATTCGCCGAAACCCATTCCGATGCGGAACTTCCGGCATACCGTGCCGAAGTGCAGGCCATGCGGGCCATGTATTATTATTATCTGATGGATTTGTTCGGGCGCATCCCGTTGGTTCAATCTTCTTCTGTGGCGATGAAAGATGTTGTCCAGAGTGAACGGAAAACAGTTTTCGACTTTGTATTCAAAGAATTGCAGGAAGCGGCTCCGCTGTTGAGCGATGCGCACAGCAACCAGTCCGGTCCTTATTATGGCCGTATCACCCGTCCGGTGGTAACTTTTCTATTGGCCAAACTGGCTCTGAATTCCGAAGTCTATACGGACAATGATTGGACAGACGGACAACGTCCGGACGGGAAAAACATAAAGTTTACAGTGAACGGCAACGAACTCAATGCCTGGGAAACAGTCATCTACTACTGTGACCAGTTAAAGACGCTGGGCTACAACGAACTGGAACCGGAATACGAAACCAATTTCTCCATTTTCAATGAATCATCGGTAGAGAATATCTTTACCATCCCGATGAATAAAACCTTGTACACCAATCAAATGCAATATCTGTTCCGCTCCCGCCACTACAATCATGCCAAGGCGTACGGCCTAAGCGGTGAGAACGGTCCCAGCGCAACCATTGAAGCCCTCGAAACCTTCGGTTATGAAACAGCCGGACAAGATCCCCGCTTTGATATTTGCTATTTTGCGGGCGTGGTGCACGACCTGAAAGGAAACATCATCAAGCTGGATGATGGCACTGTATTGGAATATCTGCCCTGGAAAATAGCTTTGGATATCACAGATACCCCGTACGAACAAACAGCGGGAGCCCGTATGAAAAAGTATGAAGTCGATCCCACCGCCACGAAAGACGGTAAATTGATGGAGAATGACATTGTACTGTTCCGCTACGCGGATGCTCTGTTGATGAAGAGTGAAGCCAAAGTACGCAACGGAGTCGGTGGAGATGAAGAACTGAATGAAGTCCGTAGCCGCGTCAATGCCTCCTCCCGTCCTGCCACTTTAGAGAATATCCTTGCCGAACGTCAGTTGGAACTGGCTTGGGAAGGTTGGAGACGTCAAGACTTGGTTCGCTTCGGGAAGTTTACAAGAGCTTACAGTAGCCGTCCGCAATTGCCGGATGAGGAAAACGGATATACTACCGTGTTCCCTATACCGGAGAAAATACGGGTGATGAATACGAAGTTGAAACAGAATCCGGGGTACTGACAGGAGTTATCATTCAATCAACTCAAAATCATATTTTTCAAGTTCGTTCCCGTTGATAATCATAGCAATCTGATGAAGTCCGAGATGGAGCTTCCTCGTTGTAACCACCCGGAAAGAATGTTTTCGGGTGATTCGCGTCGTTGAATTTCCCGCATATTCTTTCTCGCTGATTTTATGCACTTTCTTCGTCAACGTTCCATTTGCTTTTTGGTAATAGATTCCATATTCGAGTCGTATCTTGGTCGTTTGATCGTTCTTGTTCAACAGTTTGAAACTAAACTCCAACGAATCCCCGACTTTCACTTCAGGGCTTGAAATTTGGAAATCCTCCACATAGATATTGCTGATAGTAGAGTTGAAGCCAAACAACTCCATCACCTCCGGATTGCCTTGTTTTAAGAGCGTCCGGCAACCGTGTTTTATAATCCAATCCACCTCTTTCGATTCTCTCTTCCATTTCTTTGCTAAATCAATAACGATTTCGGGATTATCTTTCGCGATATCATTTAAATTATTGGCAACGCTCAATCGCACAAATCTTGCCGGATCATTTTTAAGATTCTCCAAAATAGGAATGATAGGCGCAGGATTTTCTTTCAGGTTCGGCAACGCCATCGCCCAGGGAAGGCGCGGACGACAGCCTTCTGACGCAAGCCGCCTGACTCCCCAATGTTCGTGTTTCGACCAAACCAACATCTGTTTCATCATTCGATCCGGATATTTGATAATAAAAGGATGGGCCACAAACTCGCAACTTGTGAACTGCGTGATTTTCTCTATCGCCTTGACAGAAGTTTCGTAATCGTCCAGTCCATATTGTTCGACATAATTATCCAGAATCCCCCCATACTCCAAAGTCAGGCCAAACTTCGTGTCGTCTATCACCGAGGAATCAGGCCGTATCTTTTTTATATGATCCAACAATTCAAGTATCTTAGCGATCGCCTCTTTGTAATCTGCCGGTAAAAACTTTCTTAGAACCGTTGTAATGTGCATGCAGCGTTGTTTAAGTTCCCTGCCTTCCCATTCGTCGTCCATCACTTGAGATACAAACTCGCGGGCATCAAAATTGTCGATAACAAGTTTCAGATCTTTCGTAAACAGATCGAAAAATTGCTCGTTAAACATGTTTTTAAACGGTTCTGCCATTCTTTTAATATATAGTTTAGTTAAAAATCAACCTAATTTACGTGCTGAAACCTTTATCTCTCATTTATAAAAAAGAAGTGAGCCGTAAAAAAGATTGCAGCCCACTTATACCTTATATATGATAGCAAAAGACTAATCGAAGAAACTCTTGAATTTCTTGAAGATCTTCTCTTTTACCGACGTGTTAGGTTTGAAATTGTCCGAAGCTTCCATCTTCTCGAGCGTGCTCTTTTCCTCCTTGTTGAGAGCTTCCGGCACATAAATACTGATATTGACCAGCAAATCTCCCGTACCGTACCCGTTTACATTCGGCAACCCCTTGCCACGCAAACGAAGCACTTTACCCGGTTGGGTACCCGAATCAATCTTCACTTTCACTTTGCCGTCAATCGTCGGAATTTCCACAGCACCGCCCAGCGCAGCCGTCGGGAAACTAAGCAACAGATTATAAATCAAATCATTTTCGTCGCGAATCAAGTCCTGATGCGGTTCTTCCTCCACGAGGATCAATAAGTCGCCTGCCACACCGTTGTGCTTGCCGGCATTACCTTTGCCGCCCATAGAGAGCTGCATCCCCTCTGCCACTCCGGCAGGGATATTCACCGATACCACTTCCTCGCCGTAAATGATTCCGTCGCCACCACACTTCTTACATTTATTCTTGATAATCTTTCCCTCACCGCCACACGTAGAACAAGTGACGCGAGTCTGCATCGTGCCCAGAATGGTCTGTTGGTTACGAATCACCGAGCCGCTACCTTTACAAGTAGGGCAAGTCTCCGATCCGCCGTCACCCTCGGCACCCGTGCCATGACACTGGTCACACGGCACATATTTTTTGAGTTTAAATTTCTTTTCTACTCCGGTAGAGATTTCCTTTAACGTCAGCTTCACTTTCACACGGAGGTCACTGCCGCGATACCGGCGTTGCTGTGAACCGCCGCCACCGCCAAATCCGCTGAATCCTCCGAAGCCTCCCCCGAAACCGCCGCCGCGGCCACCGAAGATGTCGCCAAACATAGAGAAGATGTCATCCATCGACATTCCCTCGCCACCGAAACCACCGAACGGACCGCCATTGCCTGCCGCACCGCTCACTCCCGCATGACCGAACTGATCGTAACGCGAACGCTTCTCCGGATTGCTCAACACGTCGTATGCCTCGGCCGCCTCCTTAAATTTCTCTTCAGCCTCCTTGTCGCCCGGATTCTTGTCGGGGTGATACTGAATTGCTTTCTTGCGGTATGCTTTCTTTATTTCTTCTACTGTGGCTGTCTTCGTCACCTCCAATATTTCGTAATAGTCTCTTTTTTCTGCCATGCCCATTTATTGATTTATGATTGAAAAGATTTATGATTTATGAATTCTGATTTATGATTTACTCTGCAGACCAATAGCGCAGCCATAAATCATAATTCATAAATCTCCTCATTCTCCTACTACCACTTTAGCGTGGCGGAGCACTTTGTCGTTCAGTGTATATCCCGTTTGCACACAGTCCAGAATCTTGCCTTTCTGTGCTTCCTCCGGTGCGGGGATTACCGCGATGGCTTCATGATAATCAGTATCCAGCGGTTGGTCTTTTGTTTCGATAACTTTCACGCCGTTTTGTGCCAGAACAGCCATAAATTTATTATAAATCAGTTCTACTCCTTCTTTTACGGCATTGACATCCGTTGCCGTTTCCATCGTTTTGATGGCACGTTCGAAGTCGTCCACCACCGGAAGAATACTGCTAAGGCTCTTTTCGCCACCGTTCAGAATCAGTTCAGCCTTCTCCTTTATGGTGCGTTTCCGATAGTTGTCAAACTCGGCAGACAAGCGCAGGTATTTATCCTTTTGCTCTTCAATCGCCTCTTGAGCCTTTTCCAGTTCTTTTTCCAGCTCTTCTTCGTGAGTCAGGGGAGTGGCGTCCTCCGCTTGTTCGTTTTGCGGTTGTTCTTCCGCATGGTTTTGAGTTTCCTCAACGTTCAGTTCTTCTTCCTTCACTTTTTTTTCTTTCGGATCCATCTTGGTATTTACTATTTTATTATTTACTATTATAAAAACACACGTTATCTTAATTGGTAAGATACCGCCAATAAAACATACCGGGCTGACCGGATGTCATTGATTTTGTCTGCAAAAACTTTGCCAAGTTGGCTGTTTTGCCAAAAAACGCAGCAAAGGTAACACTTTTATGTCAGATTGGCACATATCAGATAGTTCATAATTCATTTTAAATGTCTAACTTTGCAGCCCCTATGGGCTAATAGTGATTTTAATCGTAAATCGTAAATAATAAAATCGTAAATAAAGAAGATGATTACAGTTTCGAACGTTTCGGTACAGTTTGGTAAAAGAGTGTTATTTAATGACGTAAACCTGAAGTTTACGAGTGGTAATTGTTATGGTATTATTGGTGCTAACGGTGCGGGAAAATCTACCTTCCTTCGTACGATTTACGGAGATCTGGACCCGACAACGGGTACCATTGCGCTCGGACCGGGCGAACGCCTCTCGGTGTTGAGCCAGGACCACTTTAAGTGGGACTCTTATACTGTCATGGATACCGTAATGATGGGGCATACCGTGTTGTGGGACATCATGAAGCAACGCGAGGTGTTGTATGCGAAAGAAGATTTCACAGACGAAGACGGACTGAAAGTATCCGAACTGGAAGAGAAATTTGCCGAGCTGGACGGATGGAATGCGGAAAGCGACGCAGCCATGCTGTTGAGCGGATTGGGCGTGAAAGAAGATAAGCATTATGTATTGATGGGTGAGCTGAGCGGTAAGGAAAAAGTGCGTGTCATGCTGGCGCAGGCATTGTACGGAAATCCGGACAACCTCTTGCTCGATGAGCCTACCAATGACTTGGATATGGAGACAGTGACCTGGTTGGAAGAGTACCTTTCCAACTTCGAGCATACCGTATTGGTAGTGAGCCACGACCGTCACTTCCTCGACTCTGTATGTACGCACACCGTGGACATCGACTACGGAAAAATCAATATGTTTGCCGGTAACTATAGTTTCTGGTACGAATCCAGCCAGTTGGCTCTCCGTCAGCAGCAGAACCAGAAGGCGAAGGCTGAAGAGAAGAAGAAAGAGTTGGAAGAATTTATCCGCCGTTTCAGCGCCAACGTAGCGAAGAGCAAGCAGACAACGAGCCGTAAGAAGATGTTGGAGAAACTGAACGTAGAAGAGATCAAACCTTCTTCACGTAAGTATCCGGGCATCATCTTCACTCCCGAACGCGAGCCGGGCAACCAGATTCTGGAAGTTTCCGGATTGAGCAAGAAGACGGAAGAAGGCGTAGTGCTTTTCAACGATGTCAACTTCAACGTAGAGAAAGGTGACAAAGTGGTATTCCTGTCGCGCAACCCGCGTGCGATGACTGCGTTCTTCGAAATCATCAACGGAAACATGAAGCCGGATGCCGGTACCTTCAACTGGGGGGTAACCATCACCACTGCTTACCTGCCGCTGGATAATACCGATTTCTTCAATACCGACCTCAACCTGGTGGACTGGTTGAGCCAGTTTGGCGAAGGAAACGAAGTATATATGAAAGGCTTCCTCGGCCGTATGCTTTTCTCCGGCGAAGAGGTGTTGAAGAAAGTAAGCGTACTCTCCGGAGGTGAGAAGATGCGTTGTATGATTGCCCGTATGCAGCTCCGCAACGCGAACTGTCTGATTCTGGACACTCCGACCAACCACTTGGACTTGGAATCTATCCAGGCATTCAACAACAACCTGAAGACGTACAAGGGAAACATCCTTTTCTCTTCTCATGACCACGAGTTTATCCAGACGGTTGCCAACCGCATCATCGAACTGACACCGAACGGTATCATCGACAAGATGATGGAGTATGACGAATATATCACGTCCGATCACATCAAGGAATTGAGAGCGAAGATGTACGGGGACAAATTGTAAATAAACTATTTCACCACGGAGGACGCAGAGGTTGTTATTCAGAGATAATTAGAGTCTCTGCGTCCTCTGTGGTTGTTCTATTATTATACCTCTTCCATCAGCGCCAATTCCCAGCTGCGCCATACGATTGTTGCCAGTTTCAATCCCCCTTTCTCACGAGCTTCTGCCACACATTCATCCTTGCTATAGCGAATCAACTGTTCCCGTGCATCATCGGCAAGCGCGCGTATCTCTTTCTCCGATGCTCCTGCTTTCGCATACTTCACCTCCAATAGATACGTGTACGGTGGAGATACGGGTGCCGCCGGACTGGGCTTAAAGAAGAAATCGGCAAAACCCTTATTCATTTCATATTCCGGATATAGTTGATAATAGCGGAACATACTTAGATAGGCGAGGAGGAATCCTTTGATATGAGCTTCCCCTTCTATGTACTCCCTTATCCGGCTCTGCTCCCGAATGGCCTCTGCTAGAAATTCGAACAACGGTTTCCAGTCTCCTTTGAAGGACATATTCTCAAACAGAGTGCGCAGACGGTTCACGTCGAGCTTGAAGATCTCATGACGGGCATACCCCTGAATCAGGAAATTGAATAGCTGTTCGCGAACCACCAGATTGGGAATGTGCAGGATGGGACGCCCCATCATATCCACCCCTTTGATAGAAAGCAGTCCGAAATAGAACAGCAGAGATTTGAAGTTGCCCACGTCCGTCATTTCCAGTGCGGAGAAATGGGTGACTATCTCAGTCACTATCTCGCCTTGCTCCGCAATCTCCTTGATGACGGAGAAATTTTCGCCCAGTCCATGGTCGAGACGGACAAGGTAGGTAAGCTTGTTAAAGTCCGTACGGATATTGGGATCTACAATCTCGTCCGGTTTTACTCCGTGCAATATCAATGACTTCATGCAGTAGAGCACCATGTCCGAGTTGAACATACAATCTGCTAATTTATTTTTACTGAAGCAATAATTGTCATAGTTAGGCTTCATCATTGTCACCGCATCGTCTACCGACATAGGAAGAGCGCCTTGTTCCTTATAATACGTCAGCATCTCGCGCAATTCCTTCTCGCTGAAACCTACAAGGTCGTTAAACCACGGGTCGGTGGTGATATTCGTTCCGATGTTGAATCCGCTTGTCACGTCGTCCATCGTCACCGGGCTTACTCCTGTGATGAACAAACGGTTGACGGCAGAACCCATTCCCGTCGTGGCGGCTTTGATTACATTGAAAAACCTGCGGATATATCCTTCTCCATGCGTCGCTTTTCGATATAAGTCCGTGCCGTAAGTAGAAAGAATGGTATTCGTGAAATTATCGTATTCATCAATCAGGAGATAGATTTTGATGTCTCCCTTGAGGGTGGCATACGAATTGATGGCGGATAGCAGTGCTCCCGGCTCTTCGAGCGTTTCTTCGTTCAGCACATCCCAGATTTCCTTTCCCAATATATGTTCGTACTTTTGCAGAAAATGTCTTAGCTTCCCGCAACAATGCAACCGGAAAGATTCCTCCACCTCATTGATATTCGAACTCACTTCCGAGAAATTGAATCTCATGATGAGAAACTGGTTATGTATCGGCGTAGGATGCTGCCCGATATACAGATGACCGAACAATTCGTCGAACTGGTCGGCATACCGAACGTCATAATAAGCTTCCAGCATCGCCAGCGTCAGACTTTTTCCGAAGCGCCGGGGACGGATCAGGAACAGATAAGACGGTTGCATTTCTATCTTTTCGATAAACATCGTCTTATCCACATAATAATAGTTTTCTTTTTGGATGCGACCGAAATCCGTCAATCCGTATGGTATTTGCTTCATCATATTGTGATTCCTTTCTTTATTCATCATTCATATCGAGCAAATATACGGAAAACGGATGAATGTGACACGTTTAATGCCACTAATTTATCCGTTTATCTGCTATTTCGCGGAAAAACTACAACTCCAACCCCGTCTGCACCGGAAGCTGCGGGCGTATTGAATTTTCTTTGCGCTCTTCGGCCGAATACTCCACCACCCAATATTCCGTGATATTGTTGGAGGTCTTCCGTGAGTGGAAATGGTTGTTTTCCAATACCGTGACCAGCATTTGTTTCATCTGTGCGTTGGCCTGTGTGCGCCCGTTCATGCTCAATACCGACAGCAGGTAGGAGGCAGGATACCATTGCGCTTGAATATCGTTCGTGCTGGCTGCCCGGAAATAGAAGAAAAGATTCTCCTCTACCGGATCTTTTTGGCGGAACGCCTCATTGCGGTTGTTGAGAAACGTAATCTCCTGGTTCTCATACCAATATTGAAACCCCTGCCGGTAGAGTGCGTATGCTTGTGCATATATCCCCTGATGGTTGACAGGCGTGTGATAATCTATTTCCAGCAACGTATTGAACAGGATGCGCCTGTTCTCGCCGATGTCCGGCAGACAGTGCGGGTTGTTCGTGCTGGCGATGAATGATGCGCGGCGGATGAACGTATAATTCTGGATGTCGTAAACCTTCCGTTCGTTCATCACATCTTGCGTGATGAGACTTTTCAACTCCTGCATGCGTGCGGGAGAGAGCGTATCAAACTCATCCAGATTGATGAGTAGGCAGGACGACATTTGCAGGAGATGGTCTTTGTTGTCGGGACTAATCATGCCGTTGCGATAATAATCCTTCAGCTCCGGTGGGAGGAGATGGCGGACAAAAGTACTCTTGCCTTTTCCCTGTGCGCCGTGGAGCAGCATCAACTGGTGGTTTTGCACTTCGTCGTCGATGGCACATGCCACCATTCCCACCAGCCAGCGGCGGAAGCTGTCTTCGAAAAAAGCCTGGTCTGCCGCTTTCACTGTTTTTGTCAGTTGGCCGATGTGGTCTGTTTTCCCGTCCCATGTCTGGAGTGAGGTGAAATAATGGATAAACGGGTTGAACGGCTTTGCATAGTCCGAGTCCACCAGTGCTTTCAAATTAGCTTGCGAACTGTATATCTTCTTCATCTGTGCGTTGATATAGAATGTGTTGATATCCTTTGTGCGCAGTGTACTGAAAGGCGGCTGCTCTGTTTTAGGGAGACCAGGTATTATTTTCCGGAACTCGATCTGCTCTTTCACCACGTTTCTTCTGATTTCGTAGTGTTCGTCCATAAATTTGATGACCTGGCATATTCTCGGTTGTTGGCTTTCTTCTTCCGCCTGATCGGTCTTTGAGGTGTATTGGTAAGCATTGTGCAAGGGCAGTTCGAGGTCGAAGTCGGGTAGGTCTCCGAAATGACTGTGTGCCAGACTGACGGATTCCTCTTCCGTGATATGGCGGTGGTAACACTGATTGCCGAGACAATAGAAGAAATTGTCCCGGTTGCCTATCTCGAGACGTTCTTTGCGTTTGGTGTACTCCAGCGCCTTGCGGAAGTCGAGTTGCACTTGCAGGTCGATGGGCGACGCATTCTCCTGCACGGGGAGGAGCGGGGATCGTTTTCCCGGATTTTTGCGCTTCTTGTTTTTACATTCTTCTTCAGTGGGCAGTGTCACTTTTACGGTCAGCGGCTTCACGTTTTCCAGTCGTTCGGTAGAGAGGAAAGCGTCCGGATCGTGCGACACGAAGAATCCGCGTCCCGGGTCGCTCCCGCTGGTGTCTACTTTGGTATTGAGCAGCTTTTCATATTGGCTGCTTGCCAGGGCGTACATGCGGTGGTGGTAGCGTTCGAGGGTGAGGAAGTCTACGGTTCCCAATGCGTTCAGTTCGGTGCGTAAGGCTTCCGCCTCATTGCCGGTAAGATAGACGAAGATCTTCAGCCCGTGCATCCGGGGGCTGACGAAGCTGCCTAGCGTGTCGGGGCAATCGTTCACCAGTTGGCGGAAGTCCGGGATCTTTTCTGCCGGCATATCGTCACAGTCGAGCGTGATGATGTCCTGATACTTGTCCAGACTGTAAGCCAGCCTTTCCTTGGCGTAAGTAGCCGTGATGGTGCAGTAGGGCAGTTGCTTCTTCATGTGGTCTGCTTTCACCGTTTCTCCTGCATCCATTGCTTCCCGAAGTCTCCGGATTCTGTCGCGATAGACATCTCCCCGGATAAATTCGAACATTTGCCGGATACTGATACTTCCTGATACGAGTGATAATCCCCTGTATGTCGTTATTGAGATATTTTCCATTTTAATTATTGATATGAATGTAAGTCGTGTCAATATTAACACACTGCAAAGGACGGCTTTTTATGTAGAATAAAAAAACTGCTTTTGGTACTCAAAAAGCAGTTTTTTAACAGTCGGTTCTTTCGTGTTAATCCTCAAGAAGCGTTCTTTTTAGTCTTTGTATCTCGCAATCAATCTCTTCCACGCTTAATGATTCGTCCGAATCATCCGATTTCTTGAAATCAACAGTCATAAACAACAACTCTGCAAAGTATTTGGGGCTTTTAATGTTAAAAACAGAGTCATGGTCATAACAGAGATGGACAAAGGGAAGGAGATACTTCTTGCGGTCGCCTGGACTTACCTCTATTCTGTTGGTATACAAATTGTTGACAGTGCCAAGCATTTGCGTGATAAACTGGGATACTTGGGGAAATTCTCCCTTTTCGAGTGTTACAGCCTGTTTGTTCTGGTAAACGAAGCCTTCGGAAAAAATGTCTTTTTTCTCATGATTTTAAGTGTTATTTGATTAGTGTTAAAAAATGTTGGTTTAAAAAGACGCAAAGGTACGTTTTATTTTGTTCCTATCGTTTACTTATACTGTTTATTCTCTTTATATATTTTATTTGATGGAAAAAGCGTGTAATTGAGGTGGAACCCCTCCACCTCAATTACACGCTTTTTCTATATAAAAAGAATATTCTCTCGCGCCTGCGCACGTGTACATTATTAAATAAGAAAACTAACAGCATTCAATAAGAAAACACACAGCCTGTTTGTCCTCAAGATACCATGTATTACACCGCGTCCCATCATAATATCGACAGGGCACAGTTGCAGGGCTGGCATTATAAAACAGATATTGGACAGAATCCCCCCATAACCGCTTTTGTTTTCATTATAGCTAATTCTGATTTCATTATAGCTAATCTCGATTTCATTATAGCTAATTTTATTTTCGTTATAGCTAATCAGCACTTGCCTTAAAGAGATTCATGGCTCATCGAGATACCTCACGATGAGCCGCACCTGCCTTGCACTATAAGCGTGGTCGTTTTTTCCTTCGCCTCCGCTATACATTGCGTCATATAATTCTTTGTTATTTCTGATCCACTCCCTCATTTTCCGCATGGCATACGCTAACGGTACATAAGGATTGTATAAATGTGCCAGCTCCGATTTCAAATACGGACGTATGACAAACGGCTCCTCCTCCGTCTCTTCTTTTTCTGCTTTCATATCTTCGGGAAATTAATTTTATCGTATTCCAAATATACGGAAAATCTCCCGGTCCTCCAAGTGTATAAGTAAAATAAAATCATTCTGAATAAAAGTAAATACATTCTGGATGAAAGTAAGACAAAGTACGTCAGACTAAGACAAAGTACGTCATTTCATTCCCCTGTAATACACTATCTTTGAGGTATCGAAAGAAAAAGAAACAGAGCTCGTTCATTTCTTTCGATATCGATTGCGGTAACCGCAATTTGTAATATTTATTTTTCAATTATTAATTCTCAATTTTTAATTTATCATGGCAATACCATTTAAAAGAATGGGTCGTAAAGACCCGAGAAAGGTTGATGGGGTGGTGAAGTATCATCCGCAACTTGTGACGCAGGGACAGAGTGTAGACTTGGATAAACTTGCTTACACGATGAAAGAGAAAAGTTCCCTGTCGCTGGGTGACATTCAGAGTGTGCTGACTAATCTCGTAGAAGCGATGCGTACGGCGCTGTTCGACGGTAAATCCGTCAATATCCATGATTTTGGTGTATTCAGCCTTTCCGCTACCACGCGGGGCGTGGACACGAAAGATGAGTGTACGATGAAGAACATCAAAACGGTCAATATCAACTTCCGTCCTTCGAGCAGTGTCCGTCCCAATCTGACATCTACCCGTGCCGGTGAGAAAATCGAGTTTCTGGATCTCGACGCGCCCAAGAAAAAGAAAACCGATGGCGAAGATCCCGGTGATGAAGGTGGCGGAGACTCCGGTGGAGGTAGTGGAGGCGGTAGCGGTGAAGCTCCGGATCCGGCAGCTTGATTCATAGAGTGCAGATAATGTTTACAACTGATAAGAAAAATAGTGGCACTATGATGAGAAAGATTGATTTGATCGTGATTCACTGTTCCGCCACCCGTGCCGACCGTTCTCTCACCCCGGATGACTTGGAGATGCAACACCGTCGGCGTGGATTTAACGGAACAGGTTATCACTACTACATCCGCAAGGATGGAACAGTGCACCTCACCCGACCGATTGAACGTATCGGTGCGCACGTGAAAGGATTCAACTCGAACAGTGTCGGTATCTGCTACGAAGGCGGTTTGGATGCCCACGGTTGTCCGGCAGATACGCGGACACCGGAACAACGGGCGGTGCTCAAGCTGCTGGTTCATCAATTACTTGAGACTTTCCCCGGTAGCCGGGTGTGTGGTCACCGGGATTTAAGTCCCGATCGCAACGGAAACGGGGAGATTGAACCGGAAGAATGGATTAAGGCGTGTCCGTGTTTTGAAGTGAAAGCGGAGTTTAGAGCTTCCACTACGTAGAGTTCTAGTTCTCAATAGGATAACGAGAAAATGAGGTAGGAAGGTTTTCAGAAAGTAACAGGGTATTGAAAGCAACTAATTATTAAACGTGATTGATTATTGAAGTCAGTCCATTATTAAAAGAGTGTGGAAAGGAGGTGTGTAAGGTTATGGCAGTCAAAAAATCCCTTTGGGATGTGATTCTGAAAGTAGTCATCGCAGTGGCGTCGGCGGTAGCGGGCGTATTGGGCGGTAATGCGATGAATCTGTAAAGATACAGAGGGTTAGTTCATTTGAGAGAGGGTGTATAAGTTTTCTATTTCACCCTCTCTATTTTTTATTACTCATAAGATAAATCATATAAAAAATGAGAAAGAAGAATTTTATAGAACAAATGTTGTGTTTGCTCCTTCTGTTAGGCACAGGTACACATATATATGCGCAAAACAGTTCCGGATTTATTCCGACCGATTTTCAAGGGTACTATTTTTCGCCGCAGAATCTCGGTTTTTCTACACCGCAAACGGCAGAATTCGTGCAATATGGCAATACTAGCGTGAACTATTATACCGGGTTGCTTGATCTGGATATCCCATTGTTCGATTACAAAGATACGGCTTTTGAGTTGAACATGTCTATCAAGTATATTTCCGATGGTTTCAAACCGGGGCGGCGTCCTTCGGTGGTAGGCAATAACTGGATACTGAATGTAGGAGGCGCTATTACAAGAAATGTAGTGGGAAATCCTGATGATGTTCGCCAGGAGCAGAAAAGCGGTCTGCTGGCTGCTATCCGCGACGGAAAGTTTAAGCAGTACAGTAAAGAGGATCTGCTCAAACTGAATATTCCCCATGCTACTAAAAACCGTCCTTATCCGGAAACTGAATATGATATGGCTCCAGATATCTTCGATTTTAATTTCGGACAGCATAAAGGACGCTTTATTATCGACAATAACGGAAATGCTAAATGTATATCAGGAGGCGGATATAGGATAGATTTAAGCGAAATGTCTGTGCAGGATTATAGTGCTGTAAATGCTCCTAAACGTTCTGTCATCAACATCACAACTCCGGATGGCTATCTCTATAGTTTTGGAGGAGACGTCTCAAGTTTAGAATACAGCGTACCCAATAATCCCGGTAAACTTAAAAGCAAACCTGTACAGATTACTTCCTGGTATCTGAATTCTATCAAAGATGATACAAGAAACCAGGCAGTTTATTTTTCGTATCAAAGTCGTCTGCAAAAGAATAAATATCATTTATTTATGAATTCTTATGTGACCGGAATACAATGGATATACTATAAACCTGATAAGAATGGATATACTAAACCTACTGAATCAAGAAGTATAAACGATAAAGATACAGATCATTTCTTGATGGAAGATAAAGTGTATGTTCCTATTCTGAAGACAATTAGTGTTGAGGATATAAAAATAGATTTTACCACCGAAACTTTCCCTGTTAATTTTTTCGGAGATTCTGATGGAAACGATTTAATCTATCTTTCAGGGATTACAATGAAACAAGACCTGAACATTCTAAAGTCGTGCAAATTTGATTATCAGACATCGGGACGATATTTCTTCTTGAAAAAAGCCAGATTGTATGACCAGAGTGAAAGTCCTGCCGTTTACTCTTTTGACTATGATATGAGTAGCGCTCTGCCGGATCCATTGACTACAAACGTCGATCATTGGGGCTTTTGGAATGGTGGTTATGAAAAAATAGACAATGCCAATACGTTTTTCTATGATGGGAATTTTGAACAAAGAAAGGCTGTCAATACAGGTGTTTGCGGCTGTACAATGCTGAAAAAAATCATCTATCCCACCAAAGGGGAAGAAAAAATCGATTATGAGTACAACCGTTACCGACATTACCTGACCAAAAGAACTGATTCTTTTGCCTGGGATACCAATGTGGTAACTTATGATGCTCCGTTGGGCGGAGTACGTGTTAAACATCTGACATTACATGACCCTGTTATAAAAAAAGACAGGAAACGTTCGTTTAACTATCTTGACCCTACGACAGGAATGGAAAGTGGAAGAACCCATGAACTGCCACGCTATCGTATGCCCGAAGAAAGTATGAACTACGGTTATTACTATTATGATTATACGGAAAACAGAAATCTACGTGTTTATTCAATCAGCAGTAATTGTATGGGGAGATTCAACAACATATCCGAATATCCGATAGGTTATAGTTATGTTACAGAGACTTTCGATGACGGAAGCTTTTGCCGTTACCATTTTTCTTCATTGGCAGATGTGCCTGATAATACGGAGTTTGGAGACGGATACATTAAAACACCGGACAATTTGAACAGCAGAAGTTTCGGCTTTTATCAGATATTGGATAAGGCTTTGAACTATGCTCCCAACGATCTAACTGCATTTAGAGGAAAAATACTCTCCAAAAAGACTTATAATAATCGCCATCATAAAGTAGCCGAGGAAGAGTATCATTATAATGTAGAAGATAAAACTGCCGATTATGAAGTTTCGATAGATACCAATACCGGAGTTTTTCTGGCGAGTAAAATATTTACTGTCCCCTGCCTGTTGATTCAGGAAAAACTGACGGATGAGAATGGAGTGGCAATTCTTCACAATTATGAATATAATGCAAATGGATTTGTCACAGAAAAAGAGACTGTCAACAGTAATGGGGATCATGTGTATTTGAAGTATGTGCATCCGGGAGAATGGTCTGTTCTTCCATCTACTATCTATTTTGACAATTTAATTAGTTCAAATAGAATAGAAGAACCGATAGGTATCATAAAGTACTTGAAGAAACCGGAGGATGAAAAACGGAAAATAGTAGATTTTGTATATTTTCATTATGGTCCGTTAGATGGTGTAGGTGTTCAGAAAAGGACTGTATGGGGTAGTAAGCTCATAAAATCATTGCCTGAAGATACGGATTTGGAAGACAAATTATTCCGAGGCTTGGGATGTGGTATCGAAGCTTATGACAACTATGATAGATACGGAAATATTGTAACTCTTAGAGATACTTATGGTAATATTACGATTTATCTATGGTCCTATCACGGTAAATATCCGATAGCTGAAATAAAAGGAAGTACTTATGAAGAAGTTAAATCAGCTTTAAGGAGACAACCGGAGTTTCTTTCAGAAGAGAGGGGATCTCATATAAAAGAAATGGAACAATTGCGTGACCTTCTTCCTCATGCTCAGATTACGATCTATGATTATAAACAATCAGTAGGTTTGAAATATATTTCGGAACCAGACGGACAAGCGTCTTTCTTTCAGTATGACGTTCAAGGACGCTTGAAGCAAAGATTCAGGAAAGGGGAAAAAGGAGAAATGCAGCTGATGGAATATAATAGATATCATTATAATAAATAAAAAGACAGATATGAAAAAGTATTTAACATTACTCTTGCTCTTATTTGCTACACTGACAGTGGCAAGTAGTCAGAATATCCCGCAATATGTTGATAAAAAAATACATATTGAAGATGTTTATAATCATTTTGCCATTCATCATCCTCACGATGTACCACTCAATAAACTCATTGATGGAAGAATCCGTAATTATGCCATCTATACGTTCACGATACATGATCGTTCTACTTTATTTATGGCTAATCTGATGGGAACTGAACCTCAATATGGTACTAGTCTGGAGCTTTATTATAAACCTCCAACCTCTGACCGGTTTTCGTGTAGGAATAGGGCTAAAAACAATATTGGCGTTAAAGAAACTATTAAAAACCAAGAAAAATTCGGTCTTGAATTTGACGAAGATTTGACCCAAATACCTATTTATTGTCCTGTGTTATATGGTGTTTTGGAACCTGGCGAATATGAACTTTATAGCAAAGGTACGTCTGATATGAAAAACCCTACCAAAGAACTTAGAACCAATGTCTATTTATCTCCGGTGGGAGTTGATGAACGCACTTCCATAGATATAGGTCACTTCAACAAAAAATTCTCTAGAGAAGTAAAACCTGGAACTTTTAGTAGTGGAGATATATGGTATAATTTTAATTTGGATAGTATAAATATGATAAGTGTAGTTCCTTTGGATACTATGGGGAAACGTCCTGTCCTGAAAATGAGAACTTATTTTCAACAATTGATTACTAGTAATGAATATCCGTTAAATGAAGATTCTCTACCACAGATTAAAGATTTCAGATGTGGAGTGGGCGAATTTAATATCCAGGTTTGTTATCCGGATTCTGTATACAGGACTCCCAGATTGCGTGTAACGGGTTTTGTTGATAATGCAGGAACCGACTGGGAATACCCTTTGGAAGTAGGTAGTTATTCGGATAGTTTGTATTATAAAACTTTTTATTGCCCACGTATGTTCGTTCCTGCAGAATCTTCTTTAACACCTTATGTATATCACCGTTTTACGATAAAAGAGGCAATGGATATATCTATCACAACAGAAGATTTCTTGAACAATATCACTTTATATGATTCAGCTCATCACATAGTTAGGCGGGTAGTAAAAGATGATTATTTGACAAGTCTGGATGTTTTTGGGTTATCTCCGGGGACTTATTTTTTTGTAACAGAAGGGGGAAGTGGTACTATATACATAAATGTGAAAGGGAAAAAGTCTGCAGTAAAATGGTCTGATACGAAAAACTATATATCAACGATTAAAGCAACCACCAATACTCTTTTTTCTTCGGATCTGCAAAATCCATTGCATGCCACTCATGAAATAAATTACCTTGATCCGTTCGGTAGAACAGAACAAACGATACAATACGGTGTGACTCCCGCGTTAAACAGTTTGGTGAGTAGAAAGGAATATGACAGGATGTATCGTGATAGTTGTTCATGGCTTCCGGCGGTTTGTCCTGGTTCGAAGAATTATGTTTCATCATCCGATTTCAGAAAGCATATCTTTGAATTGTATAATGATGAGTATGCTTGTGAAAAATCTTTTTATGACGGTTCGCCCCTGAACCGATTGACGGAGAAATACAATCCCGGAAAAGACTGGCATACTACAGGGCATAGTGAAAGGGTTTCTTATCAGACAAATTCGGGAGTATCGCAGGTTCGGCTATTTGAGGTGAGCGGAGAAAAGGATAATCCCGTTCTGTCGCAAAAAGGATTTTATGCAACCGGAGAATTGATTGTGGAAGAAAAAAAGGATGAAGCGGGGCTTCCTACACTTACTTATACTAATAAATTGGAACAAAGCATTTTATTACGTACCATCAGTGGTGTGGATACGCTGGATACTTATCAAGTATATGATGATTTCGGGAATCTGGCTTTTGTGCTTCCACCGATGGCAGTCAGCAGTTTACAGACGCTTGGACAGAAAGATGCGTTGGATCTTTATGCTTATCAATATCGCTATGATGAGTGCAACCATTATAGAGGTAAGAAACTTCCCGGTGCGGAATGGATAGATATGTGTTTCGATCAGGACGGAAAGTTATTAAGAATTCGAGATGAGGCGATGCGTAACAGGAATGAATGGAAATGCATCTTTTACGATAAATTGAGAAGAGAAGTGGTGACGGGTATTTATAAAGGCTTGATATCATACAACTTCTCTGAATCGGTTGATTTTGCTCCGGATAAACCAAAAAATCATTATGGTTATCTCTTTAGCAGTTATTTAAAGATGGATAGCCTGAATATCCAAAAGGTGGTATATTATGATACCTATCAATATAAAAAGGCTAATTCTTGCTTCACTGCAGCAATGGATTATATAGATAGCAATGATTATGGACATCGATTTGGAGACGACTCTGAACAACTGAACTGCAAGAATTTGCAGACTGGAGTGATGACACGGGTTATCGGTACAGATCAAATGCTTTGCACTAGTACCTATTATGATTATTTTCAACGTCCGGTGCAAGTACGCAGCACGGATATAAATGGTAAGATGCACGTTCAGAACATGGCGTATGATTTCTGCGACCACATTACAGCATCCAATGACAAAGTAGAAAATATCTCACTTGTCCAAACTAAAACTTATGATCATGCCGGACGTCTGTTGACAGAAGCTCGTTTGGTGAATGACTTGGTATCTGATACTCTTAGGTATAATTATGATGAGTTGGGACACATCGCCAATGTCAAAAGAGTGAACGGGAACCATTCACTAACCTCAATCAACCGTTATAACTTACGTGGCTGGCTGACTTCTATCGAAAGTCCGTTATTTTCCCAGAAACTATATTATACAGATGGCATCGGCACACCTTGTTATAACGGAAATATCAGTAGTATGACCTGGAAAACCAGTGCGAACCCGGATATTCGTGGTTATCGTTTTGAATACGATCTGTTATCCCGGCTAAAAAATGCTACTTACGGTGAGGGTGAAGATCTCTCTCTGAATGTCAACCGCTTCAATGAGCAAATAACGGGCTATGACAAAAATGGTAATATCTTGGGATTGAAACGATATGGACAAACTTCTGCCAATGGTTACGGATTAGTAGATAATCTGTCCGTCACCTTGAGTGGCAACCAACTGAAAAGGGTTGATGATTCTGTTTCGGGTTCCGCTTTTGGCGAACATTTTGATTTTAAAGACGGAGCAAAACAGAATACAGAGTACTTTTATGACGCCAACGGTAATTTATCGAAAGATTTGAATAAAAAGATAATCAATATTCAATATAATTACCTAAATTTACCGGACCGTATAGAGTTCGAAGATGGCAGCTCTATTTCTTACCTTTATGATGCAGCAGGCACAAAACACCGTGTTGTACATAGTATCGCAGGAAATACAACTACTACCGATTATTGTGGTAATGTGATCTATGAAAATGGGACTCCCAAGACTTTATTGACAGATGCCGGATTCGTATCTTTGAATGATAATAAGCATCATTATTACTTACAGGATCATCAAGGTAACAATCGTGTGGTTGCATCGCAGGATGGAGTAGTGGAAGAAGTGAATCATTATTATCCGTTTGGCGGTATCTTTGCTTCAACTTCCTCTGTTCAGCCCTACAAGTACAACGGGAAAGAACTGGATAGAAAAGGCGGACTGGATTGGTATGATTATGGGGCGAGAATGTATGATGCGGCATTGGGAAGATGGCATGTGGTGGATCCGATGGCGGATAAGTACTATGAGATAACTCCTTATGGATATTGTTTAAACAATCCACTAAACCGCATAGACCCAGATGGTAGACAAGGCATAGTAATTCCACTACCTTATAGTCCTCTTCCTTTTTATTACCCTGTAGCGTATCCGCAAGGTTATAATTTACCTTCAGATCAACAAATTATGAGACATGCATCCGGAAAGTTAGCAGAAGCAGGGCAAATAATTACAGATACTCCTAGGATGTCTTATGCTTTTGGTACTCTTTTATACTATCAAGCGAAGAATGCTATTAGTCCGGAATATGAGCATCAGCGAAATAGAGAAAGGAAAAGCAAAGAGGAACTGGATAGGAATCAGGCGAATGTCGCAAAAAGCATTGATACTAATGTATCGGGGATGATGCCTAATGGTGATCCGGCTCCGAAAAGAGAACTGAAAACTTGGCAGAAAATAGTACTTGGAGTAACATGGGCGGCTGTGACTGCAAAAGATTATTATGATCATTTTTTAATTGACTCTTCTGTTGCTTCTCAATCTAGTGATGGGCAGCAACGAAAAAGCATTGAACTTTATAAAAGTGTTAATATGGAAAAGGATAATAGTTTAATTTTAACTCCAATAAAAAATAGATTAGATGAAAGTTTTAAAAAAAATTGGTAAGTACATGATTTATATGGAATATTTTGTATATTCTATATGTCTGATAAATATAATATTTGTCATATTCTTTAATGAATACATGCCCTCTTTTTTTAGAAGCCCCTTATTTTTATCAGTGATTTTAATTTTGCTAATTGCTATACCACTATTAAAGAAAAAAATAAAATGAAAATAGAAAGAATATTATATTATTTATCTGAACGTGTGTATGGTCTATTTTCTACCTTGTTTTTTTTAGACTTGTTAGGAATGGGGATTCTTTACTGCTTAGATATCAAGTATAATATGTTTTTTAGAGATCTATTTTTTCTTTTATTGGGATTGTGGATCGGCAGTGGGGTAGCTTTGTCTGCAATAAGTTATATAAAAAGAATAGATCGTAAGGAGTAAAAAAAGAGGTAGAGCACTAAAGAGAAAGAAACATATGTTCCAATCGTATGGGGGAGTATTATAATTGGAAAATAAACTTTTAATCTATAAATATATGAGATATCTTTTAATAGCAATATATGAAAAAACAGCTTTATTAGGTAGTATTACCCTGATTGCATATCGTATCTTTTTGCCTTATATATATATAAGATTCCTTATCTGTCATCCAGTGTGCAGATAATATTCTTAATTTTTTGGGCGATTACATTAATAGGCGGAATGATGAGTTATTTATTTCCCTATATACGGACTCCTAAACGACCATTGAAAGCAGAAGGAATCATTCGGACATTTTATTTGAAATCAGATAAAATAATAATGCAAGTCTATTGTTATGTTTTTGGAGCGTATGCAATTTTTTATTTAGATCGGGTATCTGTTTAATTTGATTATCTAATGTTACTTTTATTGGGAATATTTCTCGGATATCGGATGGCGGTGAGAGCGAATGCGTATTCATTGGATGAAACTAGCAAAAAGAAGCAAGCTGTAAAGAAGGAATCTCATACTAGATAAGATGATTGTTTATCCCTGATATGAATAACTAACTAATTATTTATATCAGGGGTAATTCTTTTTTTATTTCTTATAAACCAACTTACTCGGAACTCCCTCTCCGAACAAGTTATCACCCAGCGTCGTAATCTTATTTCCGGTAGCCAACACATAGCGGAGATTATCGCATCCCATAAAAGCACCGAACTCGATAGCCGTCACACTGGCCGGCAGCTCCAACGTACCGCAAAGGCGACCGCAGTTACTAAACACACGCTGTCCAATAGATTTCAGATTATGAGGTAATTTCATATTCAGTAGATACTTCTTCTGTGCGAAAGTGAAGTCGGGGATAGCCGTTGCGTTCGTTCTGGAAATATCGACAGAAACGAGATTCGGCATATAATCACGGATCAGTTTGAAGTCGGCGTTATCCAGTTTACCTTCAACGGTCAGGAAGTTGATGTCTCTGGGTTGCAGTCCCGCTTTCAGAATCTCTTCTTCCAATTTGCCCATGGCGCCCACTTGCAGGGTAGTCTCTACCGGTTCCCCCTCGATAAACGCAAAGTTCTGCCATCTGTCCTTGTAGCGGTAAGAGTCGCTGCTGCCCAGGGGGACGAAGATAGCGGTAACGCTGTCTGCCAACGCTTCCGGCAACAGGTTGGGAGCTGTCTTCTTCCGGATCTGGCAGATTTTCAGGTTCTCGCAACCTTTGAAGGCAGCATCTTCGATATTCTTCGTCTTCTCCGAAAGAATCACTTTCTCCAGAGTGGTTTTGCCTTTGGTCACTCCGTCTACCACATTCGAAAAAGCGTATGCAGGAATGAAGTTCGGCATATAAATATAGAATTTCCCGTTGGGATAAGTGCCCGCTTTTCCGCTGTACATCTTGATTTCAGCGTTCGAAATGTCCAATACTTTCAGATTATCAAATTCGTCACGGAGATGGCGGAAGTCCTCCGCGTTCAGTTTTCCGGTCAGTGTGAGATGGGTGACACTGTTGGCCTCCTCTTCAGTCATCATGGAAATCAGCGTGCCGGGCTTACTCACATAATACGTTTTACTCACTTGGGCGGCTGCTCCTAACGCATTAGCGGCCAATAAGAAACTTATCAATAGTAGTTTAATTTTCATAATTTTGTAGATTTGTTCTGACAAATATAGGAAAAATAGAGAATACATGATGTTTTTTTATGTTTTATATCTAATTTTGTAGCCGGATTAACAAATTGTAAAAATGGAGGCAGACAACATTGCTGGGGGCAAAGAACCCAAAAGACTTCCTGTGTGGGCTTGTATCCCGCTGTTTATTGTGATACTTTTCATTCTTCTTGGATTGTATGGTACGCTGGCCCGTGGATGTTTGTCGTTGGTGTTGGGTGTGGAAGCCCGCCATCCGGGAGTGACGGGATACATTGTTCTCGAAGCCAGTATGCTGCTCGCCGTTCTGACCGCTGCCATTCCTATGCTCCGCTTCGAACGCCGTCCGTTTTCTGATTTGGGGCTCTCCTTAAAAGGACACGTCAAGGGACTGTGGTATGGCTTCCTGATCGCAATCCTGCTCTATCTGTTCGGTTTCGGAATCTCTTTCGTTTTGGGAGAAATAGAAGTCATCGGTTTCCAGTTCAAGCCGTTGGACCTGTTGGGTTCGTGGGTGTTTTACCTGCTGGTCGCCTTGTTCGAAGAAATACTGATGCGCGGCTATATTCTCGGACGACTGCTGCACACCACCATGAATAAATTCCTGGCGCTTTTCATCTCGGCAGCGTTATTCGCCTTTATGCATATCTTCAATCCCGAAATAGCTTTCCTGCCTATGCTCAACCTGTTGCTGGCAGGTATGCTGCTGGGAGCTTCCTATCTATATACACGAAACCTGTGTTTCCCTATCTCGCTTCATCTTTTCTGGAATTGGATTCAAGGCCCCATCCTTGGTTATCAGGTAAGCGGAAACAACTTCACCACCAGTATGCTGACTTTGCGTATGCCCGAAGAAAACGTACTGAATGGCGGAGCCTTCGGTTTTGAAGGCTCGCTCATTTGTACAGTACTGATGATTGTATTTACGATTCTGATCGTGTGGTGGGGAGAGAAAAGAGAAGCAATCAGTCTTGCGGTACCCCGATCATGCTAAGTTGAACCCGTTTCCGGTCATAATCTACACTCATCACTCTCACCATGACGTGCTGATGAATGGACACCACTTCTGTCGGATCGGAAATGAACCGTTCCGCTAATTGAGAAAGGTGTACAAGACCGTTCTCCTTAATTCCTATATCGACAAACGCCCCGAAATTGGTGATATTGCCTACAATACCCGGAAGAATCATCCCTTCGCGCAAATCGGCTATGGTGCGTACATTTTTGTCGAACTCGAAGACTTTGATAGCCTTGCGCGGGTCACGTCCCGGCTTGTCGAGCTCCTGCAGAATGTCCTGTAAGGTAGGCAGGCCGACGGTAGGAGTGATGTAGTCGGAGATGTTGATCTTCCGGCGGAGTTCCTTGTCGGCTATCAACTCGTCGATGGTGCATTTCAGGTCTTTGGCCATCTGCTCTACGATGTGGTAACTTTCCGGATGCACGGCGGTATGATCCAACGGGTTTTTAGCTCCGGGGATGCGGAGAAATCCTGCGCATTGCTCGAAAGCTTTGGCGCCCATGCGCGGCACTTTCATCAGTTCTTTCCGTGAACCGAAAGCTCCGTTCTCTGTCCGGTAATTGACAATGTTCTGTGCCAGTTGAGGACCCAAACCGGATATATATGTGAGCAAATGACTGCTTGCCGTATTGAGATTTACCCCGACCAGGTTCACGCAATTCTCTACCGTCTGATCGAGTGCTTTCTTCAGCTTCGTCTGGTCTACATCGTGCTGGTATTGACCTACGCCGATGGACTTGGGATCTATCTTCACCAACTCTGCCAACGGGTCCATCAGGCGACGACCGATGGAGACTGCTCCACGCACCGTTACGTCGTAATCCGGAAACTCGTCACGAGCAATTTTGGAAGCGGAATAAATGGAAGCCCCCTGTTCGCTGACTACAAACACGGGTATCTGACGGTCGAAACTCTGGCTGTTGATGAAATCTTCCGTCTCTCGGCTTGCCGTTCCGTTGCCAATGGAGATGGCTTCTATCTGGTAGGCCTCGATCATCTTGCGAAGTTTCGAGGCAGCCTCTCCGGTCTTGTTGACCGGAGGGTGCGGATAGATATTCTCATTATGCAACAAATTGCCTTGCGCGTCAAGACAAACAACCTTACATCCGGTACGGAATCCGGGGTCGATGGCGAGTACCCGTTTTTGTCCCAACGGCGGAGCGAGAAGAAGTTGGCGGAGGTTTTCGGCGAATACGCGAATCGCTTCATCGTCGGCTTTCTCTTTGGATTGGGCGGCAAATTCTGTCTCGATAGAAGGCTTTAGCAAACGTTTGTAAGCATCCGTCGTGGCTTCGCCCACTTGCTGGCTACATTCGTTGTTGCCACGTACGAATTGGCGTTCCAAACGTTCGATGCATGCTTCGTCGTCAGGATTGATAGACACTTTCAGCAACCCTTCCGACTCTGCCCGGCGGATGGCCAGTAGACGGTGGGACGTGCAACGTTTCAGTGACTCGGAGAAATCAAAATAATCCCGGTATTTCGCTGCTTCTTCCTCTTTTCCTTTGACTAATTTTGCAGTAATCTCTGCCTGGCGTCCGAACTGATTACGTACCGCGTTGCGGGCACGTTCGTCTTCGTTCACCTGCTCCGCGATAATGTCACGCGCACCTTTCAGCGCATCTTCCACATCTTTCACTTCACCTTTCACAAAGGAAGCGGCTTTGGCGCTAAGGTTGTTTTCCCTTTGCAACAACAGGATGGTGGCAAGCGGCTCCAGTCCTTTCTGGCGGGCCACTTCGGCACGTGTCTTCCGCTTGGGTTTGTAAGGGAGATATATATCTTCCAGTTCCGTCGGATTCCAGGTGTCGTTGATGCGTTTCTCCAGTTCGGCAGTCAGTTTGCCCTGTTCGGTGATGGTGCCGAGAATCGTTTCTTTTCGTTTGGCTATGTCGCACAACTTATCGTGTTGCTCTTTGATCTGCTCTATTTGCACCTCATCCAGCCCTCCGGTAGCTTCTTTGCGGTATCGGCTGATGAAAGGAATCGTAGCACCTTCGCCCAAAAGATGAAGCGTACTGCTTATTTGTCTTTCCGGTATGCCTAAAAAACCGGAAATCATCTTGTGAAATAATTCCATAAATTGTATTTTTTGACAGTAAATGAGCGACAAAAATACATATAAATCTGTTAAACCCGACAAGTTTTACTATATTTGCAACTCAATTAATGAATTAACACATCAAAACTGCATTATTATGCTGGGACGTCTTGGATATCTTTTTATCTGTTTTCTTTGGCTCTTCCAGTCAACGAAGGTCTTGGCTGTCTCTAACGATAAGAAACCTATTCTGATTATCTGTTCTTATAATCCGGCAGCGCACCAAACATCAGTCACTATTTCCGATTATATGGATGAATATAGCAAGTTGGGAGGACAGCGCGACATCATCATCGAAAACATGAACTGTAAAAGCTTCTCGGAAGCTCCGCTATGGAGCAAAATGATGACGCAGATTCTTGCTAAATATCAGGGGGAAAAGCACCCGGCGCAGATTATCTTGTTAGGACAGGAAGCATGGGCTGCTTATTTGTCGCAGAGGGATGAAATGCAGGTGAAGGTGCCCGTGATGTGCAGTCTGGCCAGTAGCAATGTGGTGATATTGCCGGAGGACACGGTGGAAAACCTGGATAGCTGGATGCCCGAATCTGTCGATATCTTCGACGACCATGTGGATATCCCCGAATTGGAATCGGGATTTATCAATCAATATAATATAGAAGGTAATATTCAGATGATTCAAGCCTTCTATCCGAAAACGAAACACATTGCCTTTATCTCGGACAATACGTATGGCGGAGTGACCATGCAAGCATTGGTGCGAAAAGAAATGAAGAAATTCCCTGATCTGGATTTGATTCTGATGGATGGACGGAAACATTCTATTTATACCATCGTTGAGGAATTGAGACAACTGCCCGAGAACACGGTGATCCTGGTGGGAACATGGCGGGTGGATATGAACGAGGGCTATTTCATGAGAAATGCTACGTATGCCATGATGGAAGCGGCTCCTAACATCCCGGCTTTTACTCCTTCGTCGGTCAGTCTCGGCTATTGGGCGATAGGAGGGGTGTTGCCCGATTACCGGAAAGTAGGTGGCGAAATGGCTTCGGAGTCTGTGCGGATGGATAAGCATCCGCAGGATACGATGAAACATCTTTCGATCATCGGCTACAAGGCGGTGTTGGATAGCCGGAAGGTGAAGGAGTGGGGACTGGACCCGGCGGTGTTGCCTTTTAAAGTGCAGCTTGTCAACCAGCCGGTTTCGTTCTATCAGCAATATACTTATCAGATATGGTCTGCCTGTGCTTTGTTTGTGGTCCTGGTCCTCGGCTTGTGCATCTCTCTCTTCTATTATTTCCGTACGAAACGTTTGAAAGATGAGTTGCTGAAATCGGAGAAGGACTTGCGCGTAGCGAAAGACAGGGCGGAAGAGTCCAACCGTCTGAAGAGTGCTTTCCTTGCCAATATGAGCCATGAGATACGGACGCCGTTGAACTCGATTGTAGGCTTCTCGGATGTACTGGCCGTTGGCGGTAGCACGGAGGAGGAACAACAGTCTTATTATCAGATTATCAAAACCAATTCGGATTTGTTGCTTCGGTTGATTAACGATATTCTCGACCTTTCACGTCTGGAGGCCAACCGGGTGACGCTGACTTGGGAGGAATGTGACGTGGTGCAATTGTGCAGCCAGGTGGTGGCGTCTGTTGGTTTTTCGCGGCAGTCGTCGGACAACCAGTTCTTGTTTACCACTTCTTTTGAATCTTTCCGGATGGTGACGGATGTGCAGCGTATGCAGCAAGTGATGATTAACCTGCTGTCCAACGCCAACAAGTTTACGAAACAGGGTAAGATTACATTGAACTTATCTGTGAACGAGGAAACGCAAATGGCTGTTTTCTCGGTGACGGACACCGGATGCGGTATCCCGAAAGAAAAACAGGGACTTGTGTTCGAGCGTTTTGAAAAACTGAATGAATATGCCCAGGGTACCGGACTGGGATTGTCTATCTGTAAATTGATTGTACACAAATGGAAAGGAAGTATATGGATCGATCCTGGCTATACCGGTGGAGCACGGTTTGTATTCTCTCATCCGTTAAATCTAAATATAGAAAAAGAATGAAACGAATCGTATTAATTTATGGCTTGCTTCTCTGCCTCGTACTGTCTGTTGCGGCGCAGGAGAAGGTAGTAAAACTAAAGATTGTAGAAACAAGTGACGTACATGGCAATTATTATCCTTACAATTTTATAACCCGCCATGAGTGGAAGGGGAGTCTGGCACGGATTTATTCTTTCGTGCAGAAAGAACGCGAACAATATAAAGAGAATCTGATATTGCTGGATAACGGTGATATCTTGCAGGGACAGCCCACTGCCTATTACTATAATTATATAGATACGGTATCTCCCCATCTTTGCTCGGAAATGATGAACTATATGAAGTATGATGCCGGCAACATGGGTAACCATGATGTGGAAACGGGGCGTGCCGTTTTCGACCGTTGGATCTCTACTTGTGACTTCCCTGTATTGGGGGCCAACATCATAGATACGTCTACGGGAAAGCCCCATCTGGCTCCATATAAAGTGTTGGAGCGTGATGGCGTGAAGATCGTAGTATTGGGAATGATTACCCCTGCCATCCCTGCATGGCTCTCCGAAAATCTGTGGAAAGGATTGCGTTTCGACGATATGGAGGAGACGGCGCGCAAATGGATGAAGGTTATCCGTGAAAAAGAGAACCCGGATTTGGTGATCGGCTTGTTTCATGCCGGACAGGAGGCTTTCAAAATGTCGGGCAAATACAACGAGAATGCTTCTCTCAACGTAGCGAAGAATGTGCCGGGATTTGATATTGTATTGATGGGGCACGATCATGCCCGCGAATGTAAGAAGGTGATGAATGTTGCCGGAGACTCGGTGTTGATTATCGATCCGGCCAGCAATGGGATTGTGTTGTCCAATGTCGATGTAACCTTGAAACTGAAAGATGGAAAGGTGCAGAGCAAGGACATCAAGGGTGCCTTGACGGAAACGGAGGCTTACGGAATCAGCGAGGATTTTATGAAGCGTTTTGCTCCGCAATATGAAACGGTGCAGAAGTTCGTATCGAAGAAGATCGGCACTTTTACCGAAAGCATCTCTACTCATCCTGCTTTCTTCGGCCCTTCTGCCTTTATCGACCTGATACATACCTTGCAGCTCGACATCACCGGTGCTGACATCTCTTTTGCCGCTCCGCTTTCGTTTGACTCGGAAATAAAGAAGGGGGATGTGTTTGTGAGTGATATGTTCAATTTATATAAGTATGAGAACATGCTGTATGTGATGACTCTGTCCGGAAAGGAGATTAAGGATTTTCTGGAGATGTCTTATTATCTGTGGACGAACCGGATGAAATCGCCGGAAGATCATCTGCTTTGGTTCAAGGAGAAACGTCGTGAAGGTGCGGAGGATAGAGCGTCTTTCCAGAATTACAGCTTTAATTTCGACTCGGCTTCGGGCATTATTTATACGGTGGATGTCACTAAACCGCAGGGTGAGAAAATAACGATTACAAGCATGGCGGACGGCTCTCCTTTCCGCATGGATAAGATATATAAGGTGGCCTTGAATTCTTATCGTGGCAATGGCGGCGGAGAATTGCTGACGAAAGGGGCGGGTATCCCGCAGGAGAAGTTGAAAGACCGCATTATCTTCTCTACGGATAAGGACCTCCGTTTCTACCTGATGAATTACATTGAAAAGAAAGGAACGATGGACCCGAAAGCGCTTAATCAGTGGAAGTTTGTTCCGGAGAAGTGGACGGTGCCGGCTGCCAAACGTGATTATGAATATCTGTTCCGGTCTGTTCGATAAGTATCTAAAAGTGTTCATTATGTCCGATAATACTCCCGATCGACTTGTATATCTGATTAAATGCTGGTATATTTGTCGCCAAAAAGAGAGAGAGTATGGATATTCAAAGTGTTCCGAAAGTAGGTATTTCTTCGGTAGTTCATTCTAAACATATAGATGCTGACAACATTGATGTTGTTGATAATGATATAGCGCTTTTCGATACGGAGAGTGTTATATCGTTGTATAATGGGCCTACCAAACTGGAGGTGTTGACGGTAGGGCTTTGCCTGGAGGGTACTGGTACTTTTAATATTAGTTTGCGTGAATTTCAATTGTGTCCCGGACTGATGGTGGTAGGATTACCTAATCAGATTATCGAGCAGCGGTATTTCAGTCACGATTTTAAAGGTATTTTCTTTGCTATGTCGAAGAACTTGCTGGAGGCGTTGCCCAAGATCGGAAATGTGCTTTCTTTGTTTTTCTATCTGAAAGATTATCCGTGTTTCAATCTCACCCCGCATGAGCAGGAGATTGTGAATGAGTATCATGCGTTTATCAGGAAACAGATGAGAAATAAGGAGGCTTTATACCGTAAGGAAGTGGTAATGGGACTGATGCAGGGATTCTTCTTCGAGCTTTGTACTATTTTCACTAATCATGCGCCCGCAAATGCTACTACTATAAAGAATAAAAGCCGGAAAGAGCATATTTTCGAACGCTTTTATGAGTCTTTGGTGGAGTCTTACCAGTCTGAACGCAGTGTAAAATACTATGCCGACCAACTATGTCTGACACCGAAGCATCTTTCGGGAGTAGTGAAAGAAGTCAGCGGAAAAACGGTAGGAGAGTGGATTGATGAGTTGGTGATTCTGGAAGCGAAAGCCCTCCTGAATTCTTCAAGTATGAATATACAGGAGATTGCCGACCGGCTGAATTTTGCAAACCAGTCTTTCTTCGGGAAATATTTCAAGCATTACACCGGTATGTCTCCTAAAGAATACCGGAAAAGCCGCTAAAATCATAGAACACCGGAGCGTACACGGCTTAGTGTCTCCGGTGTCATCAAAAGATAGGAAGCGATGTGTGCCAGAGGCGCGCGTTTGATGATTTCCGGATGTGTTTCGAGCAGGAGGTTATAGCGTTCGCGAGCGGACTCAAAACGCCATGAATCGGCTTTAACCTGTGATACGATTAAAGAGTATTCCAATATCTTTTGATAGAACATGTTGATTTCCCAATTCTCCCTAGCTAATTTTTGTATCATGTCGCGGGGGAATAAGTAAATAATGGAAGGTTCAAGAGTTTCCACGATTAGCCGGGTGGGTACTTGTCTCAGAAAACTTTCAATGCACATCACGATACATCCTTCGTATGAGAAATGTTCGGTCACGTCTTTCCCGTTTTTGTAATAGTACTGCCTAAGCATACCTTTTCCTACAAAAACAAGTTCGTGGGCTACTTCTCCCTCGTTGAGCGCTATGGCTCCTTTGGGAAATTCTTCACGAATCAGTATGCTTTCTATCTGCCGTCTTCCTTCTATACTCATCTCCGGAAAGCGGGAATTGACAACAGCGTTTACAGTCTCTCTTAATAATGTATCCATGTCTTTTCTGTCTTGATGTGTGCAAAAATACTAAAAACGGTTGACATAAATCAAGGGTGGTATAAAAAAGATGTATCTTTGTCCGCAAAATCAAGAGGTAAGATAATCATGAATAAGATAATAGGCTTGGCAGTGTTGCTGTTTTGTTTGAGTAGTTGCGTAAGGGATAATGATGCTATTTATTATCCGGTTGGCAATGTGGATGTGGAAAGAGGTGGTCCGGCTTTGGAGGCAGGAAAGGGAGATTTGGTAGCTCGAAGTTATAATACCGAAGATTATGTATTAGACACGCTTGCGCAATATCCGGGTGACCCGACTCTCGGTAAACTGACGTTTATGATTAACCTGAAAAATCAGTCGGCGGATCAGGAAGTGGATGGGTTTAATGGCGTCGGCCGGTCCGGACTAACGATGAGTCTTGGATATAAAGACGGTAACTATCCGGCAGAAAGCCAAGTCCCTGTTTATACCTCGTCTGACGTGACTGCCAGTTATGCAATCAAACTCCGCTTGAAAGGGGAATTGACTTTAACGGGAGACGAATGGATGATCGACTATGTGTATGCCCAGCTAGCAGGCTTATTCCAGCCTTATCCGCCTACGTCTTTCCCGGAAGTGTTTATGTGTAAAGGAGGTGAGCAGCCATTCGCTACTTTCGATTCTTTCCGTAGAACTTGGACGTTTGATATAACCTATGATCGTTCCAACCTTTCTTTCAGCCAACTGTATTTCAACTTGTTCTTAAACCTGGCCGGGCAGAAGAGGGAAGAAAGAGTCCGGTTGAGAATTGATAAAGAATCTTATTTCGAGATCTACAAAGAAAAAGAGGAAATGTAGTTTAACTGCATTTCCTCTTTTTCTTTGTAGTGGGTACGGGAATCGAACCCGTATTGCATGCGTGAGAGGCATGTGTCCTAACCGTTAGACGAACCCACCGGAGTTTGATAGATTAAAAAGAGCCAAGTCTTTAAAACTTAGCTCTTTTTATTTTGAGATTTTTTGCGGAAGCTGGGGGATTCGAACCCCCGGTACCCTTACGAGTACGTCAGTTTAGCAAACTGGTGGTTTCAGCCACTCACCCAAACTTCCTTGAACCCGCATTCTCTCTCAAATGCGGTGCAAATATAGGGGGAACTTTTGGACTACGCAAATCTTTTAGCAAGATTTTTTTTACCTGTTTTTTGTAAAATGAGATAACCTGCTATGTTTCAAATGTTAAACGGGAGAATTTTTTTTTCGAAAGCTTTTAATTTTTATCGATGGAATGGGAACTTGAAACATATTGACGCTATCCGTTTATTATAGTGACGGCATCTTCATGGGATAGGGTAAACATCCGGATGGGATAGTGACGGTATATTTGACGTGAGAAAAGGACATAAAAAAAGGCTATCTATCCCAGACAGCCAATCTTTTTGTTAACCTTAAATCTAATACTATGAAAAACACAGTACAAATATACGGACTTCTGTCAACTTTGCAAATAAAACAAGAAAAAAGAGATGTTTTATAACATTGATTAAATGTTTGATTCTTCAATTCTATTTTTATTAAGACTTTCAGCGTTTTGAATGCTATATTCCCAATATTTATCACATAATTTCAGATAGCTGGTTTCGGCACTCTTGCCGCCTAAAGAAATAGCGTACATTTTAGTCTGTTTCGCTTTTGCGTGTTCGATGGTTCGGGATAGCGGTTGATCGACAGGACGCATCTCAAAGTCCGATACGGTGATAATGTCTGCTTCCATATATCCTTCTTCGCTGATCTTCCGCAAAGCATGCGTGATGACAGGTTCCATATCAGTTCCGCCATGAAAGGATTGGCATAAGAAATCGACAAGGCGATCGAAACTGCTTCCTAAATCTGTGATTTCGATGCACTCGATATCATCGGAAAACAGGATGACGTAACATTTCCGATGTTGCACTTCCGTCAGTTCGGCAATGGCAAGCAGAGTGGATTTCGCGATTCTTTCCCGTTCGCCTGCCATGGAACCGGAAGTGTCCAGGCAAACAATGAAAGGGCCTTCGGCTTCTTCGGAAACTTCATTTCCTATTGTTTTCTTGTCGTTGATGGTTTGCTTTTCATGTGATTGATAGTCGATGACTTGCAATCTCTTCTCAATGAAACGCTCAAAGAAAATGGGTTGCAGGCTTTTTTCGGCCAGATAGCAATACTCTAAGGGAAGAAGGCTGTTTAAGTCGTTTCCTTCGCAAATACCTGCAATATCGCTTCGGGTGGCATGAGATATAATTTGTTCCCGATGAATACCGGCAGTCATTTTGAAACGTTTCCGGCTGCTTTGGTGCTTCTTGCCCAAGATTTCTACCAGTTCACGGATAACGGGATTTCGTTTGATCGTTTCTTCGTATTCTAAAATATGTTCCGCTATCTGTTTATGGTTGCGGAGTAACCAGACGAGGCGTGAGCCGCCACGTACCGGAAGATTTTTGGCAAGTGATAGCTGAAGACGGTAGAAATCATCACAGAGCCGCTCGATATGTTCCATCTGATAGTTGAACTCGTTGTTCGAGAGCAACGTGTGCCATTTGTCGAAGAAGAGAGTCCGCAACGCTTTCCATTCTTTAGAGCGCGGGCTGATTTTGTCAAAACGCTGGAGGTAGTATTTTACGTTGAGGTCTACCAGGTGATATTTCATAGAGAACGGGTAGGCGCTGTTTTTCAGGAATTGGAGAAACTTGGCGTCTGATGCTTCATCCATTTCATGAAAGTATTCCCATTGCGACGCGTAGTGGGAGTAGAAATCTTGCAGGGAGGGTTGCGTGTGACGAAAATACCGGTGAATGTCCGCATCCAGTTCTTCGGGACGGATAATCAGGTTGTGCAGTTGTTCGTCGTACACATCGTAGGCTATTCTCTGCAATTTCTCATAATAAATGTCTTGCAGGTGTTTGAGCCTAATACTCTCTGTTCTCTTGTTCATGGGCATGAGCGATGATGCGGAGTTCGTTCCGGTAATTCTCTATGATATGTGCAGTCTCTCCTAAAATTCGCTTGATCTTGCTTTTTTGTGATGAACTTAAGAAGAGATGCTCTTTTGTATATGTTGTTTCCCGTTCGGAGATTGTTTTATATTCCACTTCCATTTGATGGAGCAAGTCGATCACTTCCTGCAATGTAAATTCGAACGGAGTGCTGCCATCCTGTTGTGCGGGCAAAGGGTCGCAATTGTCATAACACAGTAACGGATATTCCTGATTGTTGACGAAAACAGACCGTCTTCCTTTTCGGAGGGAATAGATATTCTTTTGCGCGATATTTCTGTTTTTTACAAAATCGTAGGCTTTCAGGATCTTGTTGACCGGACGGAATTTATCCTGCTGGATATAAAACAAGCGGTTGCTGTCTTTCTTCAAAGACTGGTAATCGGAAGCAAATATGAGTAGATTTCCGGCAATGTGATAACCTTCTATGCGATGATAGAAGGTGTCTACTACCTGGATTCCCGGATCGCTAAGTTCACGCAGGCTGTGTTCGGACTTCATGTTTTCTTTCAGTGTGTCCAATTTTTGTTCCAGCCGTTTCTCTCCTAACAGATAGGTGTTGATGCCTCGTGCTATCGACTGTTCTACAATTTCTTCGATAATGGGGAGCTGCGAAATTTCATCCCACAGGCAGGCGCTCATCAACAGGCAGTCGGAGAAATGAATTCCCGGAGATTCATTCAGATAGGCTGATGTGCGGAGCAGACCTACTATTTTCTTCCAGCGGCGGTCGGATACATAGATGGGAGGGGTGTTCTCATCCCGTCCTGTGTTGTATTGTTCAATTTCTCGTTTGATATTGTGAATCAGCTCGAAGATAGTATAGTGGATGCCTACTTTTTCGCTTTCAGTTTGTATCTGATTGTATAATTCATCGTTCACCTGGAGTTTTTCCGGGATTTCAGGCTCTATTTCCCGCGTAGAAGAAATCATCTGATCGAACGCATATTCCTGTTCGATACATCCGACAAACTGGCGGATCAGGAAACGGTCGTATAAGGCTTCCAACCCTTCACCTTTTGCCGGCAGTTCATTGGAAGCGGCAATCAACGCTTTCAGGGGTACACGCACCGTAAATTGTCCGTTGCGGTATATCTTTTCATTGATTACCGTTAAAAGGGAATTTTGGATAGCAGGACCGGCCTTCCATATTTCATCCAGAAAGACGATCGATGCTGTCGGCAGGTATCCTTTTGTAATGCGTTCGTACGTATCTTCATCTTTCAGCTTTGAGATGGAGACGGGACCGAATATTTCATCCGGTGTACTGAAGCGGGACATCAGATACTCAAAAGCATTTGCGTCTTTAAATGCCAGTTTGAGCCTGCGTGCTACCAAACTCTTGGCTACTCCCGGAGGGCCCAGCAGAAAGATACTTTCCCCTGCCATGGCAGACAGTAGAGACAGTGCGATGGTATGCTCTTTTTCGAATACTCCCTCGTTGAGGGACTTCAACAATTGGGTGATATGTGACTTGATAGACTTCATGCGACGGATAATTTCATGTGTTGTTAGTGGGAGGCAAAGATACAAGAATTCTTTGAAATAGACTTTACCGGAGGGATTTACCCATAGATTTAGGCAATTTCCTCCCGATAAGTAGGAGTTTTCAGTTTCATGAGGAAAATTCATTCTCTACTTTTGTCCTATCGAAAGATAAATGATATATAATAGTTTAGTGAACCATTAAAAATAAAGGAATATGAAAACGAACACATTTAGATACTTCGGTTTGGCATTGATGGCTATATTGATGGTAAGTTTTACCTCTTGCGAAGTGGAAATAGACAGTTTCTATGATGATGATAATAATGGTGCAGGGTACTATAACCGTTCGGCTGATTTATGTAGCCGTACTTGGGTTAGTTTCTACCGGGACATGGACGGTAACTATTGCCGCCAGGAACTGGACTTCTTTTTAGACCGTACCGGAATTGACTATATACGGGTGGAATATCCTAATGGAGCAGTCGATCAATATGAATATAATTTCCGTTGGAGTTGGGAAAATTATGCGCAGACTTCCATTCGTATGTCATACGGACCGAATGATGTTTCATACCTGGATGATGTATATATCGGTGGAAACAGATTGAGTGGTTATCTGGATGGACGAAATAACTTTGTAGAGTTTCAAGGGAAATAATGAAAGGTGAAACTGAAAGAAATAGGTAAAAAGCATCGTTGGAAGGATAACAAGATGCGGGTAAAAAGAGAAAGGATAAGATTGTTAGGATAGAAATATAGCAGGTATTAGGAACAAAATAACAGGTAACAGTGTAAAAGGGTAATCAATAAGATTTCAGGATATATGAATCAGGGTATAATTAGGGCGCGAAATGAAAGCTTAAAAGTTTTGAACCGGACTAAATAGTTTTTATCTTTGCGCCCTATTAGTTTTTATATACATGGAGTGGTTATATAGTCTATTTGTCGAACATTCTGCCTTACAGGCTGTTGTGGTACTTTCACTGATTTCTGCCATCGGTTTGGGCTTGGGAAGAGTGCATTTCTGGGGAGTTTCCCTGGGAGTCACTTTTGTTTTTTTTGCGGGTATCCTGGCCGGCCATCTCGGGCTTTCGGTCGATCCGCAGATGTTAAACTACGCAGAAAGTTTCGGACTGGTCATTTTCGTTTATTCTCTCGGGCTACAAGTCGGCCCCGGTTTTTTTAGTTCTTTCCGTAAAGGAGGGGTAACGCTGAATATGTTGGCGCTGGGAGTGGTTCTGTTGGGAACATTGTTGACGGTGGTGGCTAGTTATGCAACGGGTATCTCTCTTCCTGATATGGTCGGCATCCTTTGTGGGGCAACGACGAACACTCCGGCGTTGGGAGCTGCGCAACAGACTCTGAAACAGATGGGAATGGACAGTAGTACACCTGCCTTAGGATGTGCGGTAGCCTATCCGATGGGAGTAGTCGGCGTAATCCTTGCCGTTTTATTAATCCGTAAAGTATTGGTTCGCAAAGAAGACTTGGAGATAAAAGAGAAAGACGATGCGAACAAAACTTATATTGCAGCGTTTCAAGTACACAATCCTGCTATTTTCAATAAAAGCATCAAGGATATAGCTCGCATGAGTTACCCGAAGTTTGTCATATCCCGTTTATGGCGTGACGGACATGTCAGTATTCCGACTTCGGACAAGATTCTGAAAGAAGGCGACCGTTTGCTGGTGATAACTGCGGAAAAAGACGCTTTAGCCTTGACAGTACTTTTTGGTGAACAGGAGAATACGGATTGGAATAAAGAGGACATTGACTGGAATGCGATTGACAGCGAATTGATCTCGCAGCGTATCGTTGTCACCCGTCCCGAACTGAATGGTAAGAAACTCGGTGCACTCCGGTTGAGAAACCATTATGGTATTAACATCAGCCGTGTTTACCGGTCGGGGGTGCAACTGCTTGCTACTCCGGGGTTGATACTTCAGTTGGGTGACCGGCTGACAGTGGTGGGAGAGGCTGCGGCTATCCAGAATGTGGAGAAAGTATTGGGAAATGCCGTGAAAAGCCTGAAAGAACCCAATTTGGTTGTTGTGTTTATCGGTATCGTGCTTGGTTTGGCACTGGGGGCTATTCCTTTCTCTTTTCCGGGTGTCAGTACCCCTGTGAAGTTGGGATTAGCGGGCGGACCGATCATTGTCGGTATCCTTTTGGGGACTTTTGGACCACGGATACACATGATTACCTATACCACCCGCAGCGCGAACCTGATGTTGCGTGCTTTGGGACTTTCCATGTACCTTGCTTGTCTGGGACTGGATGCCGGAGCTCACTTTTTCGACACCGTATTCCGTCCGGAAGGCTTATTATGGATTGGTTTGGGAGCCGGATTGACTATCATTCCAACAGTGTTGGTCGGATTCGTGGCCTTCAAGATGATGAAGATTGATTTCGGTTCTGTATCTGGTATGTTGTGCGGAAGTATGGCAAATCCGATGGCATTGAATTATGTAAACGATACAATCCCCGGTGACAATCCTTCCGTAGCTTATGCGACTGTTTATCCGCTGTGTATGTTCATACGGGTAATTATCGCTCAGGTATTGTTGATGTTCTTGTTGAATTGAGAATAGTATATTGCTGAATCGTAATTAGTAATTTGTAAAATAGTAAATAAAATGACTGCTCAAAGTAACATAACTCCTGAAAGCATTGTGGGTGATCTTCGTTATCTGCAACTGCTTTCCCGAAGTTTTCCTACGATTGCCGATGCTAGTACGGAAATAATCAATCTGGAGGCTATCTTAAATCTACCTAAAGGGACAGAGCATTTCCTGACTGACATTCATGGAGAATACGAAGCTTTTCAGCACGTACTGAAAAACGCTTCAGGTGCGGTAAAACGTAAAGTAAATGAAATATTCGGCAACACTCTCCGCGAGGCTGAAAAGAAAGAAATCTGCACGTTGATTTACTATCCCGAAGAAAAACTTCAATTAGTGAAAGCCCGTGAAAAGGATCTGGATGATTGGTATCTGATTACTCTGAACCAACTGGTGAAGGTCTGTCAGAATGTATCTTCCAAATATACCCGTTCGAAAGTTCGTAAATCGCTGCCTGCCGAGTTCTCTTATATTATTCAGGAATTATTGCACGAATCGTCTATCGAGCCGAACAAGCATGCTTATATCAATGTGATTGTCAGCACGATTATCACTACAAAGCGTGCCGATGATTTCATTATCGCTATGTGCAATCTGATTCAGCGTCTGACTATTGATTCTCTTCATATCGTAGGCGATATTTACGACCGTGGTCCTGGCGCGCACATCATCATGGATACGTTATGCAATTACCATAACTTCGATATCCAATGGGGAAATCATGATATTCTCTGGATGGGTGCAGCTTCCGGTAACGATAGTTGCATTGCCAACGTGATACGTATGTCCATGCGCTACGGCAACCTGGGCACGCTTGAAGACGGATATGGAATCAATCTGCTTCCATTGGCTACTTTTGCAATGGATACGTATGCCGATGATCCTTGCACCATCTTCATGCCGAAGATGAACTTTGCCGACGCTCATTATAATGAGAAGACTTTGCGCTTGATAACTCAAATGCATAAAGCTATTACCATTATCCAGTTTAAGCTGGAAGCCGAAATCATCGACCGCCGTCCGGAGTTTGGGATGACCAACCGCAAATTGCTGGAGAAGATTGATTTTGAACGTGGCGTCTTTGTATACGAAGGAAAAGAATATGCTTTGCGTGATACCAACTTCCCGACCGTAGATCCTGCCGATCCTTACCGGTTGACGGAAGAAGAACGCGAATTGGTAGAAAAGATTCATTATTCATTCATGAATAGTGAAAAGCTGAAGAAACACATGCGTTGCCTGTTTACCTATGGCGGAATGTATCTGGTTGCAAATTCTAATCTTCTTTATCATGCTTCTGTCCCTCTGAATGAGGATGGCAGCTTTAAGCATGTCAAAATACGTGGTAAGGAATATTGGGGGCGTAAATTGCTGGATAAAGCCGATCAACTGATTCGTACTGCGTATTTCGATGAAGAAGGGGAGGAGGATAAGGAATTTGCTATGGATTACATTTGGTATATGTGGTGTGGTCCGGAAGCTCCTCTGTTTGATAAGGATAAGATGGCGACTTTTGAGCGTTACTTTGTAGAAGATAAAGAATTGCATAAAGAGAAGAAAGGTTATTATTATACGTTGCGCAACCGGGAAGATGTCTGCGATCAGATTTTGGCGGAGTTTGGAGCTTCCGGTCCTCACTCGCATATTATCAACGGTCATGTGCCTGTGAAAACGATTCAGGGAGAACAGCCTATGAAAGCCAATGGCAAGCTTTTCGTTATTGATGGCGGATTCTCAAAAGCTTATCAGCCGGAAACGGGAATTGCGGGATATACGCTTGTTTATCACTCTCACGGTATGCAGCTTGTACAGCACGAACCATTCCAGTCTCGCCAGAAAGCCATCGAAGAGGGACTTGATATCAAATCTACTAACTTTGTCCTGGAATTCAATTCGCAACGGATGATGGTGAAAGATACCGATAAAGGAAAAGAACTGGTAACTCAAATACAGGATTTGAAGAAATTGCTCGTTGCTTATCGTACCGGTCTGATTAAAGAAAAGGTATAATAGATAAAAGTGAACTGCACCCCTAAAGTTTTGTATCTAACTTTTTGGGTGCAGTTCAACTATAGTAAGGGGGGATTTTCTTTTTGGGGACCATTCGGGTGTCCCTTTTTTATTATAAATCAATGGCCATTGTATTCCATACTATACATATCATAGCCCTTGGCCCAATAGTCTTTTCTTATTTCTTTCAATGTAAATCCCTGTTTTTCGTAGAATTTATAAGCTAATTGTGAAGTTCTAACAGTTATTTTTTGAATACCATTAATAGACTTTATTTTTTCAATTCTATATTTTAGTAATTGTGCTCCCAGTGATTTGCCTTGGTGATGGGGATGTATGATATCCCAACTTATTTTTCCGGTGGTTTTGTCATCTGTGAAGTTTATTCCGCCACATCCGACAATCTCCTTGTTAAGCAAAAGAACAAAATAAAGTTCACGTTCACTATCCAGATAATTGCTGAAATCAGCTTCTTCTTCCAGTGCAAAATATTCAGGTGTGTTCTGCCTGATTAACTCTATTACGGCATTTTTGTCAGTTTCCCGGTATTCTCTAATTACAGTCATATATATATCACGTTAATTGCAAGTTTAGAAAAGAACAATACCGGCTTCGATAATAGCCCCCTTATCATAATTGCTCGATTTATTATAGAATCTGGTTAACCCATATCCACCTGTTGCAAAGATGCCGAACTTCTCGGTAAATTGATATTCCAGATTGGCACGTGCCTGCAATGCGTACAAGCGTTTCGGGATGACCTCATCTTTGTTATCAAAAGCCTCGATGTGCTGGAATCCGAGATCCCCGCTGATGGATAAACCCTTGTAAAGAGGGAAAGACAGACCGGCACGATAGGATGCGCTGGCCGAAAACTTATCATTCAACCCCTGATACATGGAACCCACTCCCAATATTGTATAAAACAACTGGTTCTTGAAACGTACCCCGATATTGGCAGGCGTTGTGTTTCCACCGTATACCATCATTTGCACTTTTGTGTCAGGATTTGCATTCACCAAACCAAGTTGGAAACCTTTCATATCTTCTTTGTAGTAATTGACAAGACCAATTTGAAGCCCTCGCGCTTTCGTTGCGTAGTTGCATAATGCTACTTGTACTCCATTCAGTTTTGATGCGGTTATATTGGCAATTCCTGCCATCTGCAGACCGTTCATGTGTTCGCCTACTACATTTAAAAGTCCCGAAGCCATCAGACCACTAAAGCTCTGTCCGGTGATATTGGCGGCTCCGGAAAAGTGTAAGCCCGAAGCCATGTTGCCTGTCACATTCATGAAACCACTGATCATTAACCCCGAGTTGTTGTCTCCTCCGATGCTCGTTAGTCCGGATATGACTACTCCCTGTGCTCTGTCGCCGGTGATATTTACCAATCCGGCAGCAGAAAGCCCTACGGTGTTATCGCCGCTGATATTACTGATACCGGCCAGCTGAACGCCCCGCATTGTACCCCCTGCCAAGTTGGCTAATCCGGTGATTTGTACTCCGTTCATGTCGCCATGAACCACGCTTCCTAATGCATTGATACCCACACCGTTCAAACGGTTCATTGTAGACAGGAGACCGATGTTTACATAAGTCGTCTGTGTACTGTCATGCGGTTGCGTACATATATCTTTCCAGATGGATATATTGATACCTGCACTCTTGTTTTGTGCCGGTAAAGAAACGGCAGCCATTAGTATAGCTGCCGTAAGTATTGTTTTCTTTATCTTCATTCCTTTCTCTTTTTCGGTTTAAGTTATCTCTCTCTATGTAGCTAACAATCTATCAGCCTTTTGCTTCTTGATACAAGTAACGTTTGATGCTCTTCTTCGGTGTCTTTTCAAATTCTTCCGGATAGATTTTCATCTTGGATATCTGGCTGTATGCCGGTAGCATAGCATTCAGTGCCACGCGGTTTTCTTCCATTACTTGTTCGATGTCTTCGGTCTTCAGGCCGTGAGCGAACGCATCGTCAAAGTCGGGATAAACAAGTCCGACAAGTTTCTCGTTTTGCTGAACGATAATGCTTTCAGCCACATATGGCAGGTTGTTCAACTTATCTTCAATTTCTTCCGGATAGATATTCTGTCCGCTGGAGCTTAATAACAGGTTCTTGCTGCGTCCTTTGATCGTAACATTCCCTTCTTCATCCATCAAAGCCAAGTCGCCGGTATGCAACCATCCATCCTTGTCGATGACTTCTTGAGTGGCTTCTTCGTTTTTGTAATAGCCCAACATCACATTCGGACCCTTACATACGATTTCGCCAACGATATTTTCGGGATCAGATGACAATACTCGTACATCCATGCGTGGTACAGCCTTTCCGCAAGAACCCGGTTTGAATTTTCTCCAATCTTCGTAACAGATAATCGGACCACATTCCGTCATTCCATATCCAACCGTATAAGGGAAATCAATCATTTTCAAGAACTGTTCCACTTCCTGATTGAACGCTGCACCTCCTACGATGACTGCCTTGAAGTTTCCGCCGAATGCCTTAATCATCTCTTCGCGCACTGTTGCCTTTATCTTATCATTGATAATAGGCACTTTCAGCAATATCTTCATCGCTGGAGTTTCCAACTTCGGAAGTACGCTTTTCTTGATAATTTTTTCGATGATAAGTGGTACGGCAACGATTAGACTGGGTTTCACTTCTTCAAAAGCCTGGAAGATAATCTTAGGGCTTGGCATACGGGTGAGGAAGTAGATGTGACAACCTACGGAGAACTCATAAAGGAATTCAAAAGCCAATCCGTACATGTGTGCCATAGGAAGCATGGAAACGATTTTATCTCCGGCTTTCAGTTCCAATACTTCAAAAGCAAATTTGGTATTCGACCACAGACTGCGGTAGGGGAGCATTACTCCTTTAGAATAACTCGTTGTTCCCGAAGTATAATTGATAACTGCCAGTTCTTCCGGTTCGTCTTTATGATAAGCGACATGCTCTTTACGGAAATTCTTCGGATATTTTTTGCCGAACATTTCGTTCAGATGTTCGCGTGCATACGTGAGTCGTTCGCTGCGTGACACTAGCAGGGTGAAGTCGTTCATCATCAGGATACCTTCCAGTAGCGGCATTGCCGCTTCGTTCAGGTTTTCCCATACCATATCTCCAACAAGCAGTAACTTGGCTTCGGAGTGGTTGACGATATTATGCACATTATCTGCTTTAAATTCATGAAGAATAGGTACAATAACGGCTCCATACGTCAGTGTGGCAAGGAAAGTAACTCCCCAGTGAGAGCTGTTTCTTCCACAAACGGCAATCTTGTCTCCTTTGCGGATTCCGCTTTCTTCAAAGATGATATGGAGTTTTTCGATTTTGCGAGCTACGTCTTTATACTGTAAAGTTGCACCTTTATAATCGGTCAGGGCATCCAGGTCCCAATTATTCTTGATACTATTCTCAATATAGGCTATAAAACTTTGTTCCATTGTTTTTGCACATTTGGTATTAAATTGTGCAAATATAGCAATTATATTAAGAATGAAGAATTAAGAGTGAAGATTTTTTGGAAATGGAGGGAGAGTAGTGGGAGAGAATCTGTGGACGATACGTTATTAGTACGATGGATGATGCTTATGGTTGAATAAATGATGCTTGATAGCTGAACAAATTATCATTATAGCAAAACAAATTATCATTATAGCTAATTTAATTATCATTATAGCTAAAAAAAATATGCTATTAGCAAAAATAATTCAGCTAATAGCATATTTACAGTAACTTCATTTCTTATTTCAAGTACCATTCGTACATTCTCTGTACGCCTTCCTCGATTTCAATTTTGTGGTGCCAGCCCAATGCATGCAGTTTTGAAGGATCGGTTAGCTTGCGCATTGTGCCGTCCGGTTTGCTGCTGTCGAAGGTCAGTTTACCTTGATAACCTACTGTTTCAACGATCCGTTCAGCCAGTTGACGGATGGTGATTTCCTTGCCGGTTCCGATGTTGATATGGCAGTTGCGGATATCCTTGCTACCTTCTTTATAGGTATCTTTGAAGTCCACATGCTCCATAACGAAGACACTGGCATCCGCCATTTCTTCGCTCCAGAGGAATTCGCGGAGAGGAGTCCCCGTCCCCCAAAGAGTGACTTCTGTTTCGCTGATTCCGTATTTTTTCAGAATAGCCAGAATGTCCTCTTTCGAGCTGTCGCCGTTGACGCCTTCCACCGGACGCAGGTTCATATCCTTGCGTACAGCTTCCCAGTTTCCTTCTTTCAGACAGTGTGCCAAATGAATCTTGCGAATCATGGCAGGCAATACATGGCTGCGTTCCAAATCGAAATTATCATTCGGTCCGTAAAGGTTTGTCGGCATCACGGCGATGTAGTTCGTTCCATATTGCAGGTTGAAGCTCTCGCACATTTTCAGTCCGGCAATTTTAGCGATCGCATACGGCTCGTTGGTATATTCCAACGGTGAAGTAAGCAATACATCCTCCTTCATCGGCTGTTCGGCATCGCGTGGATAAATACACGTACTACCGAGGAAGAGCAACTTTTTCACGTTGTGACGGAAACTCTCTCCGATGATATTCTGTTGAATTTGCAGATTCTTATATATAAAGTCGGCACGGTAGATGCTGTTCGCCATGATACCACCTACAAAGGCAGCGGCAAGGAATACATATTCCGGCTGTTCTTCATCGAAGAATTTACGGACCGCCATGCCATCCAGCAGGTCAAGTTCTTTGTGTGTGCGGCCTATCAGATTTGTATATCCTTTATCCTGCAAATTCTTCCAGATAGCAGATCCCACAAGTCCGCGGTGTCCTGCTACATATATCTTTGCATTCTTTTCCATTCTATCTTTTATTAGTTCACCACAGAGGAAACGGAGGGCACAGAGGAAAAAATAAAAACCTCCGTGTCCTCTGCGTCCTTTGTGGTGAAATGAAATTCATTTAATGTTTGGTAGCAATCATTCGCTTCACTTTTTCCATATCGTGGCGAACCATGATACTTACCAGTTCTTCGAATGATGTTTTGCATGGATTCCATCCCAACAATGTTTTTGCTTTAGTCGGATCACCCAGCAGTTGTTCCACCTCTGACGGACGGAAATATTTAGGATCAACCTCTACCAAAGACTTTCCGGTAGCTACGTCGATACCTTTTTCATTCACGCCTTCGCCTTCCCAACGAAGTTCGATGCCTGCTTCCTTGAATGCCAGCGTTGCGAATTCGCGCACTGTGTGCATTTCTCCAGTGGCAATTACGAAATCTTCGGGAACGTCATGTTGCAGGATCAGCCACATACATTCGATGTAATCCTTGGCATATCCCCAGTCGCGACGTGCATCCAGATTACCCAGATACAGTTTGTCCTGTTCGCCCTGTGCGATACGTGCGGCAGCAAGCGAAATTTTACGGGTAACGAATGTCTCGCCACGGCGTTCACTCTCGTGATTGAACAAGATTCCGTTTACGGCAAACATACCATAGCTTTCGCGGTAGTTTTTAGTAATCCAGAAACCATATTGTTTGGCTACCCCATACGGAGAACGGGGATAGAATGGAGTTGTCTCTTTTTGTGGAACTTCCTGCACCTTACCGAACAATTCGGAAGTAGAAGCCTGATAGATGCGGGTTTTCTTTTCCAGTCCCAGGATGCGTACAGCTTCGAGCATACGCAACGTACCGATAGCATCCGCTTCGGCCGTGTATTCCGGAACGTCGAATGAAACTTTCACGTGGCTTTGAGCTGCGAGGTTGTAGATTTCATCCGGTTGCACCTGTTGAATAATACGAATTAACGAACTAGAATCTGTCATATCCCCATAATGCAGATTGATCGTACGTTTCTGTTTCATGTCGCGCACCCACTCGTCAAAATACAAATGTTCAATACGTCCTGTATTGAACGAAGAAGAACGACGGAGTATACCGTGTACTTCGTAACCTTTTTGCAATAGAAATTCGGCAAGATAAGAACCATCCTGCCCGGTGATGCCTGAAATTAGGGCTTTTTTCATACGCTATTATTTAATATAATTGAAAATGTGGGTGCAAATGTCGGCATTTTTTGTGAGCCAGCCAAGCTACTACTCAATTATTTTTCAGCACAGTCATTCAGCATGGTTTTTTCTCATTATTTTGTCGATAATCAAAGCGATAGCTCCGTCTCCTGTCACGTTGCAGGCTGTGCCGAAACTGTCCATTGCGATGTAAAGCGCAATCATCAAAGCCTGTGCCGATTCGTCGAAGCCGAGCATGGATTGAAGAATTCCCAGAGAGGCCATGATAGCTCCGCCCGGAACTCCCGGAGCGGCTACCATTGTGATGCCCAGCATAAAGATAAATCCGGCAAACAATGGGAAGTCGAACGGCATTCCCTGCATCATCATCAATGCCAGTGCGCAGGCTACGATTTTCAGTGTGCTGCCCGACAGATGAATGGTGGCGCAGAGCGGAATCACGAAACCGGCCACTTCGGCAGATACCCCGTTCTTTTTGCTCTGTTCCAGCGTTACGGGAATGGTGGCTGCCGAAGATTGTGTGCCCAATGCCGTGAAGTAAGCCGGCAGCATTTTGCTAAGTAATTTAAACGGGTTTTTATGTACAAACAGTGCCGCGATGGAATACTGAAAAACCAACAGGAAGATATGAAGAACAAAGATGACTCCGATAATTTTAATAAACACCATCAGGATGGAATATACTTGTCCCGAATGTGTCATGTTGAGGAATATGCCAAAGATATATAGCGGCAGCAAAGGCAGAATGACTGCGCTAATCATTCGTACGATAATTTCCTGAAAATCCCGTGCCACGTTTTTCAATGCGTTGCTGTTCAGTGACGCCAGTCCCAAGCCCAAGGTGAAAGCCAGTACCAAGGCCGTCATTACGTTCATCAGCGGTGGGATGGAGACGGAGAAGTAGGGGAGGATGCCTTGTGCTTCGCTCACTTCTTCAAGCGGTGCTCCCGGTTCGATGAGTGACGGAAACACGGTGATTCCTGTGAAGTAGGAGAGGAATCCCGAAAACAGGGTGGCGAAATAAGCAATCAGAGCCGTCACGAGCAACATTTTTCCTGCACCTTTTCCGATGTCGGCAATAGCCACCGTCACCAGTCCGACGATAATCAGTGGGATAGAGAAATTGAGAAACTCACTGAAAATGCCATTGAAAGTAACGAATATTCGTACTAGCGGAGCCGGGAAAAAAGTACCGATGGCAATGCCCAAAATGATGGCAATAACGATGCGTGCCAACAAACCGATTTTGATCTTCTTCATCCTTGATTTTATTTGTAGACCACAAAAATAATATTTTAATCTAAAATATTGCGAACAAATGTCCTTTTCAACTGTTACTAAGATAACGAATATTCAAAATATACAAGTTATGGCAAATCAGAATAAAACAGATATCGGACTTATCGGCTTGGCTGTGATGGGCGAGAATCTTGCTTTAAACATGGAGAGTAAGGGGTGGCACGTATCGGTTTATAACCGTACAGTTCCCGGAGTAGAGGAAGGAGTGGTAGAGCGCTTCATGAATGGCCGCGCAAAAGGTAAAAACGTCGAAGGATTCACAGATATAAAAGCATTTGTAGATTCGATAGCTATTCCCCGTAAGATAATGATGATGGTTCGTGCCGGAAGTCCGGTTGATGAACTGATGGATCAGCTTTTCCCGTTGCTTTCACCGGGAGACATTCTTATTGATGGTGGTAACTCCAATTACGAAGATACCAACCGCCGCGTCAAACTGGCGGAGTCGAAAGGATTTCTTTTCGTTGGTAGCGGAGTGTCCGGCGGTGAGGAAGGAGCCTTGAATGGAGCTTCTATCATGCCCGGCGGTTCGGAGAAAGCATGGCCGGAAGTGAAACCGATCCTTCAAAGCATTGCGGCAAAAGCACCGGACGGCACTCCTTGTTGTCAATGGGTGGGGCCTGCCGGATCGGGTCATTTTGTGAAGATGATCCACAACGGTATCGAATATGGTGATATGCAATTGATTGCCGAAGCCTATTGGGTGATGAAAAAGTTGTTGGATCTGACCAATGAGGAAATGGCTGATGTCTTTGCCCGTTGGAACGAAGGTAAACTGCGCAGCTATCTGATCGAAATCACCGCCAACATTCTGCGGCATAAAGACAAATCCGGAGGTTATCTTATTGATAAAATCCTGGATGCGGCCGGACAGAAAGGAACCGGCAAATGGTCGGTCATCAACGCTATGGAGCTCGGTATGCCGTTAGGACTGATTGCCACAGCGGTATTCGAACGAAGTCTTTCTGCGCAGAAAGACTTGCGTCATCTGGCTTCCAGACAATATCAGTGTCAACATACACAACCTATATATAATAAGGTGGAACTCGTAAAGAATATATTTTCTGCTCTTTATGCTTCCAAACTCGTCTCTTATGCCCAAGGATTCGCCGTGTTGCAACGTGCTTCCGACGCTTTCGACTGGCATCTCGACCTGGCTTCCATTGCCCGTATGTGGCGTGGGGGATGCATCATCCGCAGTATATTCCTGAACGATATTGCTGCCGCCTTCGAAGCCACCGACAAGCCTAAACACTTGTTGTTGGCTCCTTATTTTAAAGAAGAAATGAAAACGTTGCTTCCCGGATGGAAAAGTCTGGTAGCGGAAGCCATGAAAGAAGAACTTCCTGTTCCTGCTTTCTCTTCTGCCCTGAACTACTTCTATTCGCTCACGTCTGCCGATCTGCCCGCCAACCTTGTGCAGGCACAACGCGATTATTTCGGCGCGCACACTTTCGAGCGCAAAGACGAGTTGCGTGGACAGTTCTTCCACGAGAACTGGACAGGTCACGGAGGAGATACGAAATCGGGTACATATAATGTTTAAATAGAAAACAGCTTTGAAATGATAAATGGGAATTTTTTAGGCACGTGCCTAAAATGAGAACATCCCGCAGGGAAACCTTGCTCCAGCGCTACGCTGGTAAATTTATCATTTACCATCTCAAAACAGAAATTAAAACAACTCTTGAAAAATGGATAACTTTGCAATGATAATCTTCGGTGCGTCGGGTGATCTGACCAAGCGTAAGCTGATGCCCGCTCTTTACTCCCTCTACCGTGAAAAGCGGTTGACCGGAGAGTACTCTATATTGGGTATCGGGCGTACGGTCTACTCTGACGATAACTACCGTTCCTATATATTAGAAGAACTGCAACAGTTCGTAAAGTCCGAAGAACAGGACACAGCTTTGATGGCTTCGTTTGTCTCCCATCTCTACTATTTACCGATGGATCCGGCAAAAGAAGAAGGTTACCCGCAACTCCGCCAACGTCTGGTCGACTTGACCGGCGAGGTAGACCCGGACAATCTGTTGTTTTACCTGGCCACTCCGCCGTCGCTGTACGGAGTAGTGCCCTTGTACCTGAAAGCTGCCGGACTCAACACCCCTCATTCACGTATCATCGTCGAGAAACCTTTCGGTTATGATCTCGAATCGGCACGTGAACTGAATAAAACGTATGCCTCTGTTTTCAATGAGCATCAAATTTACCGTATCGACCATTTTCTCGGTAAGGAAACGGCCCAGAATGTACTGGCTTTCCGTTTTGCCAACGGCATCTTTGAACCTCTCTGGAACCGTAACTATATCGACTACGTAGAAATCACAGCCGTAGAAAATCTGGGTATCGAACAACGTGGCGGATTCTATGAAACGGCAGGTGCGCTGCGGGACATGGTGCAGAATCACCTGATACAGCTCGTAGCCCTTACGGCTATGGAACCGCCCGCTGTTTTCAATGCCGACAATTTCCGTAACGAAGTGGTGAAAGTCTACGAATCTCTCACTCCGTTGAATGAAGTGGATTTGAACGAACATATCGTTCGTGGACAATATACAGCCTCCGGCAATAAAAAAGGATACCGTGAAGAAAAAGGAGTAGCTCCCGATTCGCGCACGGATACTTATATTGCCATGAAACTGGGCATTAGCAACTGGCGCTGGAGTGGCGTTCCGTTCTACATTCGTACAGGTAAACAAATGCCGACGAAAGTAACGGAAATCGTCGTTCATTTCCGTGAGACACCTCATCAGATGTTTCATTGTGCCGGTGGCAACTGTCCGCGGGCTAATAAATTGATTCTTCGTTTGCAACCGAATGAAGGAATAGTGCTCAAAATCGGAATGAAAGTCCCCGGTGCAGGTTTTGAAGTGCGCCAGGTGACGATGGATTTCAGTTACGCGCAGTTGGGCGGCGTACCCAGTGGAGACGCTTATGCCCGTCTGATAGACGACTGCATCCAGGGCGATCCGACTTTATTTACTCGAAGTGACGCAGTAGAAGCCTCATGGAAGTTTTTCGATCCGGTACTCCGCTATTGGAAAGACAACCCCGACGCACCTCTCTACGGTTATCCCGCAGGTACGTGGGGACCTCTGGAAAGCGAAGCAATGATGCACGAACATGGGGCCGACTGGACGAATCCTTGTAAGAATTTGACGAATACAGATCAATATTGTGAATTATGAAACTATCAGTTTTTCCCTCATCTATTGAAACTTCACGAACATTGATACTCCGCTTGGTGGAAATCATGAATGAAGAGCCGGACAGAGTGTTCAATATTGCAGTCAGCGGTGGTAACACACCTGCTCTGATGTTCGATTTATGGGCGAATGAATATATGGAAATTACCCCGTGGGACCGTATGCGGATTTACTGGGTAGATGAACGCTGTGTGCCTCCCGATAATTCGGACAGTAATTACGGAATGATGCGCAACCTCCTTTTGGGGTTGACTCCCATTCTGTATGAAAATGTATTCCGTATTCGTGGAGAGGCGAAGCCTGCGAAAGAAGCGGTTCGCTATTCGGAGTTAGTCCGGCAGCAAGTGCCGCTGAAGCGTGGCTGGCCCGAATTCGATATTGTACTGCTGGGAGCCGGAGACGACGGACACACGTCTTCCATCTTTCCCGGACAAGAAGATTTGCTGACTTCAAACTCTATTTATGTAGTCAGTGCGCATCCTCGTAACGGGCAGAAGCGCATTGCAATGACGGGATACCCCATTCTGAATGCCCGCTATGTCATTTTCCTGATTATCGGAAAAAATAAAGCCGATGTAGTAGAAGAAATCTACCATTCGGGAGACACTGGGCCCGCAGCCTATATAGCTCATCATGCGCAGAATGTAGAGCTGTTTGTGGATAAAGCGGCTGCCACATACATTGACGATAGTAATAAAAAGATGAACTAAAACGGTTTCGTTGACGAAACTAACAGAAAAAAAGAAAAATATGAATCCTTATCAAAATTCATTTGGAGGTAATATCCCGCAGGACGTAGCCGGGAAACAAGGTGAAAATGTCATTTTTATTGTTTATACTCTAAAAGATACTCCCGAAACTCTTGATAAAGTGAAAGATGTATGTGCTAATTTCTCGGCCATGATTCGCAGTATGCGCAATCGTTTCCCCGAACTGATGTTCAGTTGCACGATGGGCTTTGGCGCCGATGCCTGGAGCCGTCTTTTCCCGGAAAAGGGGAAGCCTAAAGAACTGAACACTTTCGAAGAGATAAAAGGCGGAAAGCACACGGCAGTCTCTACTCCGGGCGACATCTTGTTTCATATCCGTGCAAAACAGATGGGATTGTGTTTTGAGTTTGCTTCCATCATTGACGAGAAGCTCCAAGGCGTAGTTGAACCTGTCGACGAAACTCACGGTTTCAGGTATATGGACGGCAAGGCCATTATCGGCTTTGTAGACGGAACAGAGAATCCGGCAGTTGATGAGAATCCTTATCATTTTGCGGTGGTAGGAGAGGAGGATGCTGATTTTGCAGGAGGAAGTTATGTTTTTGTCCAGAAGTACATTCACGATATGGTTGCGTGGAACGCTCTGCCTGTGGAGGAACAGGAGAAAGTGATCGGGCGTCGTAAGTTTAACGATGTCGAACTGTCTGATGAGGAGAAACCTCAAAATGCGCATAATGCCGTCACCAATATTGGTGATGACCTGAAAATTGTGCGTGCCAACATGCCGTTTGCCAATACATCTAAGGGAGAATATGGCACATACTTCATCGGTTATGCAAGTACGTTCAGTACGACCCGGCAGATGTTGGAAAGTATGTTCATCGGCAATCCGGTAGGAAATACCGACCGTTTGCTTGACTTCAGCACAGCCGTAACAGGAACGCTTTTTTTTGCTCCTTCCTACGATTTGCTGGGAGAATTGGGCGAATAAAAAAAGAAAAATAAGAATAAAAGATTGGAGGAGGATTACACTTTGGTAATCTCCTCCACTATATATTGATCTTTCACTCTCTTACAAGTACATACAAAGTATTCCGGATGTTTCAGGGCTCCTTCTAAAGTATCAGGAAGAATCATCTCTTTGGTACGTCTATCCATTGCCACTGTTGCATATAGAATACCCTCTTTTTCGCATCTCTCAATTAATGCATTTTTTAGTTCTTCTACGCTATATTCCATTTGTGTGAGACTTTATCGCTGCAAAGTTATGGAAAATATGTATATTTTGTGCAATAATATTCTTGTAATATATAAAAATAGCTCCCTAGTTCGTCCGCCGACGAGGGAGCTATCAACACAAAAACTAAACTAGACTTAACTAAACTATTCTATTCTTGGAATTTCACAATCCCTTTCTGTTCTTTGCAAAGGTAGCTATAAAACGGATTTTGGCAAACTATAATCGACAAAAATCACTTTTTTACCGATAAAATAAAGAATAATCAGCTCCTTTCGTCAAGAAAAGTCTGAAAAACTTGCTTATAACTATCGCTGATAGGAATGTATGTCTTGTCAAACACGATACGTCCGCGGTCAATCACACGTATTTTATCTTTTTGTACGATGAATGAGCGGTGCACACGTATGAAACGACTGGATGGCAAGAGCTCTTCCATGGCTTTCATACTCATCAGTGACAGGATAGGCTTGGGAGCGTCTTCCGTATATATTTTAATGTAATCTTTCAGTCCTTCGATATACATGATTTTCTTCAAGTCCACTTGTACCAGTTTGTAGTCACTTTTCACAAAGATACTGTCTATCTCTTCCGGTTTCTGCACGAGTTCGAACCATTGGAGAGCTTTGTTGGCAGCTTGCAGGAAATCAACGTATGAGATCGGTTTCAGCAGGTAATCAAGTGCATTGACACGATAACCGTCGATGGCATACTGTCCGAAAGCGGTAGTAAACACAATACGGGTATGCGGATCTACCATCTTCGAGAACTCCAGACCGTTAAGCTCCGGCATCTGAATGTCCAGAAACAGGAGGTCGACCTCTTCGCCCGGCAATTCTTTCATCGCCTGAACCGCGCTGGAATACTTTCCTGCAAGTTGCAGGAACGGAGTCTTATTCACATAACTCTCTAACAAGCTAAGAGCTAAAGGCTCATCGTCAACGATTGCGCAACGTAACATCATACTATTTTATATCTAAAGTTTTATATCCCAAATATTGTACTTGACGCTTTATACTAAATATTTGTATTTAACGTTTTATACTGAACGTTTTTCTTTCTACTCTCTAATCTTGATACTCAATCTCGATTCGTATACCTTTTCATCTTTTGAGACACCTTTCGACCACGTATAAGCTCCGGGATAAAGAATCTCCAACCGGCGCCTGACTTGTTCCAGTCCCACGCCCGAACCACTCTTATCCTCCACTGTCTTAGGATGATTGCTATTGCGGATTTCACACATCACTTCGTTGGCATTCTCCGAAAGATGAATACTGATGAAACTCGATTCAGTAGGAGAGATGCCATGCTTGAAAGCGTTCTCTATCAAAGAGATAAAGATAAGCGGGGCGATAAGCGTCTGACTGTCGGGCTGAATATCGAATTTAGTAATCATCTGCACGTTGGCGGACAGACGGATGCGCATCAGTTCGATGTAATTGCGGATAAAATCGACCTCCTTACAGAGAGGAACGTATGTCTGCTGGTTATCATATAACACATAACGAAGCAGTTTGCTCAACTCCTGAACGGCTTGTTGCGCTTTGTCCGAATCAAACGCAATCAGTGCATAGATATTATTCAGCGTATTCAGTAGAAAGTGAGGATTCAGTTGGTTCCGCAGGTTCTTCAGTTCCGCTTCCGCACGGTTCCGTTCCGCCTCTTTGCGGGCAGCTTCATTCTGTGTCCATCGGGCACTCATACGGATAGCGGCACTTAGTCCGATAGTGAATACGAGGCTCAACATATCCCTAAGGAAAAACAACCATCCCGGAGGCATCCCCGGCCTTTTACGTTTGGGGACGAATGACGGATCGAACGTCAGGCTTTGCCAAAGATGAAGCAACACGCCGATGGCGCATAAAAAGATAATGTTGTAGACCACATATCTTTTGGCCTGACCCTGGAAAAGATAACGGGGCACGAGAATGAAATAATTCACGTAGAACACAATCATGAAAGAGAGTGGTACGGCAAGATGGCGCATATAAGCCATCCAGTTAATGTTCCCGTTCCCACGTTCGACGAAGAAGAACGGGAAACCGAACATAATCCCCCAGCTGATAATGTGTATCAGTACTTCCAGGGGACGACGTGCGGATGTAAAGGTTTGTTTCATAAAGACAAAGATAATTCTTTTATTGGTAATTATCCATATTATTCGTATCTGATGGCTTCTATCGGATCTAAATCTGCTGCTTTCTTAGCCGGATACCATCCGAAGAAGACTCCTGTAACGGTACATACTGCGAAGGAGAGGAATACACTCCACGGCTGGATATAGATAGGCCAATGCGCTACGCTTTTGACAATCCAGCTGGCTCCGCAGCCGATAAGCACTCCGATGATACCTCCCGTGATGCTAATCATGATGGCTTCGATGAGGAATTGACTTAGAATGTCGACCCCGCGTGCACCGACAGACATACGCAGACCGATTTCACGGGTGCGCTCCGTAACGGATACATACATGATGTTCATAATTCCGATGCCACCTACTACCAGCGAAATACCTGCGATGCAAGCAAGCAGCGTGGTCATCAAATCGGTGGTTGAGTTGAGCATCGTACTCAATTCCTGTTGGGTACGGATGGTGAAGTCATCGTCATCCGAAGCCTTCAGTTTATGGTTGCGGCGGAGGATTGTACTGATTTCGTCAGTTGCATAGTCCGTCATATCCTCGGTGAGGGCAGAGGCAAACACTCCTTGTAAATACGTAACGGCAAGCAGACGTTTCATCACGGTGGTGTATGGCGCAAGCACTACGGCATCCTGGTCTTGTCCCATGGAGTTGTACCCTTTTGCTTTGAGCACTCCTACCACACGGAAGGGTATCTTGCTGAAACGGATAATCTTACCAACCGGATCACTTCCGTCCGGAAAAAGATTGTCTACTATGGTCTTTCCAATCACGCACACTTTGGCCGAACTCTGTATGTCGGCTTCTGTAAACATCTCTCCGTTCTCAACAGTCAGCTGGCGAATATCGAGATATTCTGTTCCGACACCGTTCACCGAAGCCGGATAGTTGTTGTTACCGGCAATGAGCTGTCCCGATGACGAAACATTGGGACTGATGGCAGACAGAAAACTTGTCTCGTCGCGTAAGGCCTCGTAGTCGGCCAGCTTCAAGGTCTGCATCGCAGACGGGTCCTGCCGGACACCTCCACGCATATCGGCTCCCGGATGAATCATAATCATGTTCGATCCCATCTCGGAAATCTGCTGCTGGATGTTTTTCTTCGAACCTTGTCCGATAGCCAGCATCGTGATGACGGAAGCAACACCGATAATGATACCGAGCATGGTTAGAAAAGCACGCAGCTTATTGTTCGCCAATGCCCGGAGAGCTATCTTAAATAAATTAGTTCCATTCATGTTTATAAAGTTATGGAGTTATTAATGGGGTTCTGAAGGTATAAGGCTATTATAAGGTTATAAAGTTATGAGACTGTAAAATGTTGGCGTGATGCTCTAAGCATATCATCTTATAACTTCATTGTTTCTTATCACATGAATTGCTTCTTATAACTTCATTACTCCTTATCACATTAATTAATCCTCGTTGTTTTTCGGCAATGTAGCGAGCGCTTCGGCGGCAGACAGAATTTTCGGATTGGCAGTATCCTCGATAACCTGGCCGTCACGCAGACGGATATTCCGGCTGCTATATTGCGAAAGTTCGGGATTATGTGTCACAAAGATAATCGTACGTCCCTCTGCATGAAGTTTCTGAAACAGTACGAGTATCTCAAAAGAGGTACGGCTATCGAGGTTTCCGGTCGCTTCGTCGGCAAGAATCACTGCGGGGTTGTTAACCAATGCACGTGCAATAGCCACCCGTTGCATCTGTCCGCCGGACATCTGGTTGGATTTGTGTTCCAAACGATCCCCCAATCCTACGGCCTGTAAAGATTCGATAGCGCGACGACGACGTTCGGAAGCACTGACGGCAGAGTTATACATCAGCGGTAGTTCTACATTTTCAACAGCCGTTGTTTTAGGCAACAGGTTGTAACTTTGGAACACGAACCCAATCTTCCGGTTTCTTAGTACCGCACGTTGAGGCTTGCTCATCGTACGTACAGGGATATCATCGAGCAGATACTCTCCGCTGGTCGGGGTGTCCAGACAGCCTAATATATTAAGCAGCGTGGATTTTCCCGAACCGGAAGTCCCCATGATGGTGACAAACTCCCCTTCATTGATGTTGAACGAAACGCCCCGCAATGCGTGAACGGTCTCGTCGCCTACCTGAAAGTTACGTTTGATATTCTGTATTTCAATTACTTTTTTCATCATCAATAATGTGCTAATATGCCAATAACGGATTGGCACATTGAATAATTATTTTTTCTTCTTTTCACCCGGACGGCTGGGCATAAACGGACTTCTTTCTCCGCCACCTTCCTGATTTCCTTCAGCCGCTACGTTTTCGCCGGGCATTGCGCCTATAGTAGCTTCGGTCACTACCTTTGTCCCTTCGGAAATACCGCTGACAATCTCTGTGGATATACCGTTGCTGATTCCGATTTTTACCGGATGAGCCGTGAATGTGGTTCCTTCACGTGTCCATACTTTATGTTCGCCTTCGCAGTCTTTCACAATGTCATTCTTGCCGATTAACGGTTCTTCCGGATTGAAACGCAAGGCTTTGTTTGGAACGGATAGTACACCTTTTTTATCAAGAATATAAATGGTTATGTTGGCGGTCAGACGTGGTTTTAGTTTCAAGTCCGGATTGTGTGCAGAGATTACTACTTCGTATGTGACTACCGTGCTGGTGCTGGAACTCGTACTGCTGGTGCTATTTGCATCTCCCAGACGAATCTGTGTAACCACTCCTTCAAATATGTCATTCGGATAAGCATCTACCGTAAAACTGGCACGCTGTCCTTCTTCAATACCACCTATATCAGCTTCGTCTACATCAGCTATCACTTGCATCTTTGTCAAGTCGGCAGCGATGGTGAAAAGAGTTGGGGTTTCGAATCCGGAAGCGACGGTCTGACCTTCTTCCACGTCACGGCTGATTACTACACCATCGATGGGTGAAGTTATTGTAGCATAGGACAGGTTGCGTTCTGCTTTCGCTAAAGAAGCTTTGCTGCTGTCATAGTTGCTTTTTGCTTTCTGATAGTTATAGAGGGCCTGTTCGTAATCCGTATCGCTGATGAGCGATTTCTCGTGTAGTCCTTTGCTGCGTTGGTAGTTCTTCTCTTGATATTCGTATTCGGCTTTTGCACCGTCATAAGTAGCTTGCTGTAATGCCAATTCGCTTTGCAGCGTGATGCGGTCCATTTCAGCAATAAGTTGCCCTTTGGTTACTACCGAATTGTAATCTACGTGAATCTTGTCGATGATACCGGAAACCTGCGTACCGACTTCTACTTCCGTCACCGGTTCGATCGTTCCGGTAGCAGTCACCGAATTTGAAATATCACCTTTACTGACAGTAGCGGTGACATACGTCACCTTATGTTTGGCGGGTGAACCGGTAAAGAGCCATATTCCTGCTCCTACAGCCACAACGACTGCTACGGCGATTAGAATAATCTTTTTCGTTTTCATTCGTTTATTATGCTTTTACTAAATTTATAATGCTGTTTTTATATTCTTTATAGAACTAATTGATCTCCCTGATAGAATTTCAGCAACTGTGTATTCAGTATGGCCATATATTTAGCCTGAAGCTGTTCCTGCTGTGCTTGCAGCAAGTTGTTCTTTTCAGTAAGGAGTTCTACGGTATTCTTCATTCCCAGATTAAACTGTTCGCTAATCAACTCATAGCTGATTTGTGTACTTTTCAGCTTTTCGTTTGCGGCTGCATAACGCTGCTGTGCGCTGTTGGCATCCAGCCAAAGGCTTTCAATGGTTTTGTACAGTGCCTTTTGTTCGTCCAGCAAGGAAAGCATACTTGTTTCGTACTGCAATTTAGCTTTTTGTACGGCACTTTTCGTTTGACGGTTATTGAAGATAGGCACACTGACAGACAGTCCGATAGAGTTGTTCCATCCGTTCTTCACTTGTTCTCCGAAGGTGAAGTCGCTACCGCTGGTATGGTTAGTCCCGATTCCTGCGCTAAGACTGATGGTAGGGAAATAGCTCGATTTGGCAATATCGATACCCAGTTCGGAAGCCTCTACATTCAGTTTGCTCGCTTCAATCTCCGGACGAAGGCTTAATGCGCTGATGTACACATCTTTTTTAGTAGGCAGCGGAGCCAGCACATTTTCGTCGGACAGGGCAGGGAGGTAGATGTTCATTTCATTCTCCCCATCCAGTTCGAGCAGTTGTTTCAGTTGCAATTTGTAATCTTCAAGAGTGGCTTGCGCGGTGACAAGTTGGTATCGGTCCGTACTCACCTGTGCTTCCAGTTGTGCGAGGTCACTTTTGGCAATACTTCCGGCATTCAGAAGTTCCTGTCCGCGGTCGCGCTGCGCAATGGAAACTTGCAGGGTGTTTTCGTTTACTCTGACAGATTCGGCTGCATAAAGAATCTGGATATACACTTGGGCGATGGATTCCTGAATATTATTTTCGGAAGTCGCCACATCCAGCTCGGCCATCTGATTGTTCAACTTTTCCTGTTGGATGGTCTTCAGCCGTTTATTACCATTATATAGAGTCCATGAAGCATTCAATCCATAATTACCGTTGTAGCTCGTTTTGCTGTTGCTACTGATAATTTCGCTACCGCTCACCCGGCTACTCGTCTCCTGGTACGGACGATTCACCACCTGTTGGCTGCTAGAAAACGAAAGACTGGGGAACAAGGCAGCTTTAGCTGTCTTCACATCAATCTGCGTGCTGGCCGCAGTTATCCGGTTTTTCCGAATCGTGATGTTCTGCTCCTTTGCATAGTCGATGCATGACTGCAAATCCCATTGAACCGGAATCTTCGTTTCTTTCAGCGTATCGACTTGCAGCGGAGAAACCTGGGCAGATATGCCGGACAGCATACCTGCTCCAAGAAATGTCATCACTGTCAATCTTCTTACATTTATCATATTCATACTTCTATTGATTTACTGTTAGCGAAGGTACGTACATATTATATATGCCGCAAAAACGATAGACGGATGACGTTATTTCGCCGTTAAATGATTTTTTTCTGTCGATAGGTAGTTTTTTGAAGAAAAACACGACAAATCTTGCAACTTTTTTGACTACTTGTTTGTTTTAATTATAAAAAATGTATATTTGTACTCATTACAAATTATAACGTAAACATATGAAGAATACACTGCTTACGATCTGGAACTTCTATTTGGAGGGCTTCCGTAGTATGACCTTAGGGCGCACCCTATGGGTTATTATATTGCTGAAATTGTTCGTCATGTTCTTCATCCTCAAAATGTTCTTTTTCCCTAATTTCCTCGGTGATCACCCCACCGATGCCGATAAAGGTACATACGTGGGAAATGAACTGATAGAACGTGCCATCCCTGATAAATCTACTGATTTTTAACTCTTAAACTACATAGGATTATGATTGAAAGTATTGACACCTCGCTGATCGATTGGTCGAGAGCCCAATTTGCGATGACAGCCATGTACCACTGGATTTTTGTTCCCCTCACACTCGGACTGGCAGTGGTGATGGGAATCATGGAGACGTTGTATTATAAAACAGGCAATGAATTTTGGAAAAAGACTGCCCAGTTTTGGATGAAACTTTTCGGTATAAACTTTGCCATCGGTGTGGCAACGGGGTTGATTCTGGAGTTTGAGTTCGGTACGAACTGGAGCAATTATTCGTGGTTTGTAGGCGATATCTTCGGTGCTCCGTTGGCTATTGAAGGTATTTTGGCATTCTTCATGGAAGCTACGTTTATCGCGGTCATGTTCTTCGGATGGGAGAAGGTAAGTAAACGTTTCCACTTGGCTTCCACTTGGCTGACAGGATTGGGAGCTACGATTTCCGCCTGGTGGATTCTCGTTGCCAACGCATGGATGCAGCATCCGGTAGGCATGGAATTCAATCCTGACACTGTCCGTAATGAGATGGTCGATTTTTGGGCGGTGGCTACTTCACCTGTAGCGGTCAATAAGTTCTTCCATACGGTATTGTCCGGCTGGGTGTTGGGTGCTATTTTTGTAGTCGGTATCAGTTGTTGGTACTTGCTGAAGAAACGCAATCGTGAGTTTGCGCTGGCCAGCATTAAGATTGGTGCGATCTTCGGATTGGTGGCATCCTTGCTTTCTGTTTGGACGGGTGATGGTTCCGGTTATCAGATTGCCCAGACACAACCGATGAAACTGGCTGCTGTGGAAGGTCTGTATGAAGGTGGCACCAATGTCGGTTTGGTCGGAATAGGGGTATTGAACCCTGAAAAGAAGACTTACAACGATGGGAAAGATCCTTTCCTCTTCCGTTTTGAAATCCCGAGTATGCTTTCTTTCCTTGCCGAGCGTAATGTGGACGGCTACGTTCCGGGCATTACGAATATCATCGAAGGCGGTTATCAGTTGAAAGACGGATCGAAGGCTCTCTCCGCTGCAGAGAAGATAGAACGTGGTAAAACGGCTATCGGTGCGTTGGCTGCCTATCGTGCTGCAAAAAGTGCAGGACACGAGGAGGATGCGAAGATTGCATATAATGTATTGCAGGAAAATATTCCCTATTTCGGCTACGGATATATCAAAGATGTGAACCAACTGGTTCCGAATGTTCCTCTCAACTTCTATGCATTCCGTATAATGGTAATCTTGGGCGGATATTTCATCCTGTTCTTTATGGTCGTTCTTTTCTTTATCTATAAAAGGGATTTGAGTAAGATGCGCTGGATGCACTGGATTGCTCTACTGACAATTCCTTTGGGTTATATCGCCGGTCAAGCCGGATGGGTGGTGGCCGAATGTGGTCGTCAGCCGTGGGCTATCCGCGATATGTTGCCTACGATGGCTGCTATCTCCAAACTGGATGTAAGCTCCGTGCAAACCACGTTCTTTATCTTCCTGTTCCTGTTTACAGTGATGCTGATTGCAGGTGTCGGAATTATGGTGAAAGCTATCAAGAAAGGACCGGACGCATAATACTTAATACTTATTACTTAATACTTGAAACTTATGTATATATTTTTGCAACAATATTGGTGGCTTGTCGTTTCCTTGCTGGGAGCCATACTCGTGTTCTTATTGTTTGTGCAGGGAGGTAATTCATTATTGTTCTGTCTGGGTAAAACCGAAGAGCATCGTAAGATGATGGTGAATTCTACCGGGCGTAAGTGGGAGTTTACGTTTACTACATTGGTGACGTTTGGAGGGGCTTTCTTTGCTTCTTTCCCGTTGTTTTACAGTACCAGTTTCGGTGGTGCTTATTGGCTTTGGATGATTATACTTTTCAGTTTTGTATTGCAGGCTGTCAGTTATGAGTTTCAGAGTAAGGCAGGAAATCTGTTAGGCAGAAAGACATATCAGACTTTCTTGGTGATTAATGGGGTAGTAGGTCCTGTGTTACTTGGCGGGGCGGTGGCTACTTTCTTCACCGGTTCTGATTTTTATATTAATAAGGCTAACATGACAGATACCATTATGCCGGTAATCAGTCATTGGGGAAATGGCTGGCACGGATTGGATGCGTTGACGAATATCTGGAACGTAATTCTCGGATTGGCTGTTTTCTTCCTTGCACGTGTATTGGGATCACTCTATTTCATTAATAATATTGATGATAAAGAGCTGAACGATAAATGTCGTCGTGCAGTACGCAATAACACAGTCTTGTTCCTTGTATTCTTTTTGTCATTTGTCATTCGTACATTGGTGTCCGAAGGCTTTGCCGTTAATCCGGAAACACAGGAGATTTACATGCAGCCATACAAGTATCTCACTAACTTTATCGAAATGCCGATAGTGCTGGCTTTATTCCTGATTGGGGTGGTACTGGTTCTTTTCGGTATCGGAAAGACATTGCTTAAAAAGACCTTTGATAAAGGTATCTGGTTTACAGGAATCGGTACAGTACTGACTGTTTTGTCTTTGCTATTGGTAGCAGGATATAACAATACTGCCTATTATCCGTCATACACTGACCTGCAAAGCTCATTGACATTAGCCAATAGCTGCTCCAGTGAATTTACACTGAAGACAATGGCTTATGTTTCCATTCTTGTTCTGTTCGTGATTGCTTATATTTTCTACGCTTGGCGTAGTATCGACCGGCATAAGATTACCGAGAAAGAGATGGATGAAGGAGGACACTCATACTAATAACTTTGTCCATACACTACTATACACTCATACTTTGTCCATATAGAATTTTGAAATAGAGATTCTTGTCGGAACAAATAAACTCCCCTTGTTTAACATCACTCTAAGTCATGGTAGAGAGATGAAATAAGGGGAGTTTTTTATATATTATACTCAGCAGTGTGTCAAAACACATTTCTTTAGAAAAATACCTCTGCCACACATTGAACTGTGACAGAGGTAAATCTTTCAATTTGGGCATTATGACACCCTCATTATGAATAACACTAATGCTAATTATTTATTGACTACATTTTCCGGTTTGCCAGAAATGTAAGCCTGAAGGTTACTGATTGCAATATTCATCAGACGTTCGCGAGCCTCTATGGTTGCCCAGGCAATGTGCGGAGTGATGTAGCAGTTCTTCGCTGTCAGCAATGGATTGTCGGCACAAGGCGGTTCGGTAGAAAGCACGTCTACGCCGGCTGCATAAATCTTACCGCTATTCAAAGCATCTGCAAGATCTTGTTCGTTGATAAGCGGTCCGCGACCGGTATTGATTAAGATGGCTGTCGGCTTCATCATAGCAAGACGGCGTGCATTAACCATTTCGCGTGTCTCCGGGGTAAGCGGGCAGTGCAAACTGATAATATCGCATTCTTTGAACAATTGATCCAAATCCATCTTCTTGATTTCCGGTGGCAACTGGAAGTGAGATTTAGAAGTCAATGCGTACACTTGCATACCGAAACCGATAGCAACACGTGCTGTGGTATATCCGGTGTTTCCCAGTCCTACCAGACCGATTTTCTTTTCCCGAAGTTCCATCAACGGAGTATCCCAAAAACAGAAATCCTTGTTGTTTGTCCAACGACCTTTGTGCACTTCTTCAGAGTGGTGTTGCACTTGTTGAGTGATGTTCAGGATATGTGCAAATACCATTTGAGCAACGGAAGCGGTGCTGTATGAAGGGATATTAGTAACGACGATTCCCCGTTCTTTGGCAGCAGCTGTGTCTACCACGTTGTATCCGGTAGCCAATACACCGATATATTTCAGTTCGGGCAGTGCAGCCATGTGGTCTGCATTGATGATTACCTTGTTAGTCAGAATTGCTTCTGCACCGGCTGCACGTTCTAATACCTCTTCCGGAGCTGTACGATCATAAATTGTACATTCTCCAAGAACTTTCATACCTTCCCAGGATAAATCTCCGGGATTGGCGGCATAGCCGTCTAAAACTACAATCTTCATTTCAATTTCAATATTAATAATAAGTTATACGTGTTTCCCTAACAATATATTGATATTTTAGGCATGGATTACACGGATTTCACGTTTTCTTTAGATATGCTTTGCATAAAGCATCAGTGTAACCCGTGCCTAAAATATCTCATTTTTTAAATTTGTCTCCCCACAACTGTATCATCCGTTCGGTATGCTTCTGCTCTGCCGGATTGTTTTGCGGTTGCCATATCCGTTTGTCTTTCAGTTCGTCCGGAAGGAATTGCTGTTTGACAAAGTTACCTTCATAGCTGTGTGCATATTTATATTCCTGTCCGTAGCCCAATTGCTTCATCAGTTTAGTCGGAGCATTGCGCAGATGTAAGGGGACAGGCAGATTGCCGGTTGAACGGACTAACTCCAGTGCGTCATTGATCGCACTGTATGCCGAATTACTTTTCGGACTGGTAGCCAGGTAAATCGTTGTTTCAGCTAAAGGAATCCGTCCTTCGGGCCAGCCGATTTTCATCAATGTATCAAAGCAGGCGTTAGCGAGAAGCAGTGCGTTCGGGTTTGCCAAACCAATGTCCTCGGCAGCCGAAATCACCAGTCGGCGGGCAATGAAAGCAGGATCTTCGCCTCCTTCCACCATACGGGCAAGCCAGTAGATCGCTCCATCGGGATCGCTGCCACGAATAGACTTGATGAAAGCGGAGATAATGTCATAATGCATTTCCCCATCCTTGTCGTATGCCAGCGGATTCTGTTGCAACCGTTCGGTCACCATTTCATCGGTGATGACGACAGTCTCTTCCGTTTCCGATTGAACAACGAGTTCCAATATATTAAGCAGCTTGCGGGCGTCTCCACCGGAGAAGCGCAGCATAGCCGTTGTTTCTTTCAATTCAATTTTGCGCTCCTTCAATACGGAATCCGTAGTGATGGCACGTTGCAGAAGTTCCAATAAGTCTTCCTTCTCCAAAGATTTGAGCACATAAAGCTGGCAACGGGACAGGAGAGGGCGGATGACCTCAAACGACGGATTCTCCGTTGTTGCGCCAATCAGCGTGACTGTTCCGTTCTCTACCGCTCCCAACAGAGAATCCTGTTGCGACTTGCTGAACCGATGGATTTCATCGATAAACAGAATCGGGCTGGACTGTGAAAAGAAACGGTTGCTTTTGGCACGTTCTATTACTTCGCGCACATCCTTCACACCGGAAGTTACGGCACTTAACGTATAGAAAGGAGTTTCCAGTTTGTTGGCAATGATTTGCGCAAGGGTTGTTTTACCCACTCCGGGAGGTCCCCAGAGAATAAACGAAGAGATGCGTCCTGCGTCAATCATCTTCCGCAAGATAGCCCCCGGTCCAACTAAATGTTTCTGACCGATATAATCATCCAAAGTTTTTGGCCGTAACCGTTCTGCTAGTGGTTGCATAATTTTTTAGAATACCATTAATACCATGAAGCGGATACCGTTTTTGTTGATACCCGGATTATCACGATAAGTGAAACGATGTACATATTCGACGTGCAGCAACTTGAAAATGTTGTAGATACCTACACTTGCTTCGACATACGGCACTTTCGGGTCCATCACGAAACTGGTGAACTTACCGTCGCGTGTCGGGAAACGGAACAAATCGGGATTGTTGCTCTTGAACGGATTATTCTTGTCTGTCAATGTCCCCCACAAAGCACGTACACGGAACATTTCCCTCCATTTCAGGTTCTTGATGAGAGGAATACGGTTGAAGAGTTTTCCATTCATGTCGTATGATAATGACATGGAAGCATAACGGTCGTTCAGGAATTCCATGTTATTGATCAAGTTGAATGTTTCGCGCTGGGTGATGTAGGACAAGTTGGCCTCCGGCAGGATTAACAACGGGAAAGGAACCGTGTTCCATTCTGCGCCTGCTTTCACGCTGCAATCAATCTTTCCCCAAGAAGCCGGGAGCCAGAAACGTTTCCACACACTTGCTTCCGTACGGTTAAAGTTGTAATCCCCACCCAATACGCCTTTGAAACCCATAGCATGAGTGAGCGTAAAGATAGGAGCGTCCAGCGACACAGGCACGCGGCGTTGTTTGGAGTTGACAAATGATTCGCCCGGCGCATAGCGCAGCGTCAGACTAGCTTCGGAAGTCGTGACATCGTGCACACGGGTTTGTGCGGCATCATTGCGCAAATATTCCAGTTTGCCGGTAGGCTCGTCGTTACGGTGTCGCAACATGGCTTTCACTCCGAATCCGGTCAGCGTTTCGAGCTCATAATTGATGGTGGCGTCGCGCATATACGACATTTGGTCTACTGTCGTTGTCTTGACCGACAGGAAGATATTATCTTTATCCGTGAACAGGAATTTGTCCATCGGAGACATTACGTCATAACTGTACGTGGCCGAAAGATAATGTTTCGGGAATTCCCAGACCACATAATCGCGTTTGTTGAACGAATAGGTCACCGTTCCGCTATATTTCCAGCGTTCGTCTTTCAGACCGTATGCTCCGTATCCGCTCAAGAACCAGTGCTTGTCGAAATGAGCCGTAGTCATACCGCTCAACCGGAAACGGGTACCGTCAATGTAATTGCTCGAAATCATGGTGTTGATAGGACCGATGTCCACTTTGCTCGGATGTCCTTTGCTTCCTGTCTCCACAAAATTTTCAATCAGCGCTTTCGCTCCGAAGATGATGTATTTGAATCCCGGAATCTGTTCGAGACGGTTGACGAATATGTCCATCGAACTTTCTTTCTTTGTCAATGGTACTTGACGGACACTCGCCCAATACTCATCGCTTTTCGAGAGCATATCCGCTTCTTTTATCACGCTGCCTTTCAACCGGAACAGTCGTTGTTCGATAGGATCAAATTTATAATTACTATATTTCGTGGTTCGTTCCACCTGCAATCCACCCGCTGTTTTGTTGGAATTCCAGGAAAGGTCTACGGTCATGTCATCATCCGCCAATACCCAGTTGCCGTTGGGCAGTTGCTCATACTGTTGCGTGATGTCCATGCGGTTGACAAAGTTGACTCCGGTCTTTTTAGGCAGGTTCATCGTACATTTTTGAACGGCATAAGTAGAATCGTTCAATACATACAGATGTCCGGTGAATCCGAAGTCTTGCGAGTTTTGCGGAACAAAAGTGAGGTGGACACATTCGCGTTTGTCTACCATCAATGTATCCATCAGATAATATTTATAAAATGAGATGGCATTGTTACCGATCGGACTAACGAAACGCTGCTGGAGCAACCGGATATCATCATCGTAGATATTGATGTCGGCAAATACGTCTTTCAGTACGGTGCCGAGCATATCTCCTGTAGAGAAGAATTCTTCTATACCATTGGAGTTCTTGCCCTTGATAATCGTTTTCTTGTTTTCGGGATTTTTGCGGTAGATGGTTTGCGACGACGTTTCCTGTACGGAAATAGGGAGAATCAACTTATTGGTTGTTTCCGACACTTCCACCTGATCTCTTAAAAATGAATATTTCTTGTAGATACCTTTTTCGAGCTTTTCCGGTGTGAGGTCGTTGATAGACATTTTCATCTTCTCGTACTTGTCGTACTGATAGTACTCGTTCACTTCGAGGACTTGTGCCTTTTTGTGTTCGATTACCTTCTTCATGAATTCCACTGCCGGATTGTTTTTGCGGGAATATTTCTCCTTTTGAGGTTTCACGACAACCTCGTTCAGAAGCACATTGTCCGGAGCTAACTTAACGTTCACTGTCTGATTGTTGGAACCAACCCGAACCGTTTTACTGATATAACCTACAGCGGAGAACACCAGTGTTCCTCCGTTTCTGCGGGCTTCAAGACTGTATTCTCCGTCAATATTGGTGATGGTACCCATATCTCTCTTTTCCTGGTAGTAAACAGAAATATACATCAATGGCTCGTGGGTAACTGAATCAGTGACTACCCCTTTAATTTGCTGCGCAAAAGCATTGGAAGCTACCAATACGAGTAAGAACAGTATAAGTATTTTGTTATATCGTTGTATCATAACGTTCGTAGTAGGGCTGCAAAGTTAACAAATAACTCTAAGGATAACAGAATATATAACTTTTTTTACCCATCGTTTTTGGTTATTTACAAGCATATATCGTCCGATAATCCAAGGAACATCCCTCTGTTAATCCTTTTGATAAGGCAGTTTCGGCACTTCGTTCTCCCGGTTCCGACATTTGAAACCTTTGATCCCGTTGTAGGACACTTTTTGTTTCGACCCTTGAAACTTTTTGTTTCCCGGCATGAAACTGTTGGTTTCTCGGTGTGAAACACTTTGTTTCCCGGTGTGAAACTATTAGTTTCAAGGCGTGAAACTAACAGTCCCATGCCGGGAAACGGAATGGAACATGCCGGGTAAATGTTATTTGCTCGTAAGTATCTGTACAATACGCTCTGCGGTACGTCCGTCCCAACGTTCGGGAAGTTCGCCGCGTTTCCACTCACCGTGCATCAACGTATCCATTGTTTTGGCAAGTAGGGCAGGATCTTCTCCGACAAGTTCGTTGGTTCCCGTGCGCCACGTTTCCGGATGTTCGGCATACGTGTTGAGCGTGATACAAGGAATACCCAGGAATGTCGCTTCTTCGGCTACGTTTCCCGAATCTGTTATGATTCCTTTCGCCTTGTTTATCAGATAACCGAAGAACAGGTAGTTCTGTGGCGGCATAATATGGAGATTCGGGGCTTCGATGTCCAAGTCTTTGATGGCGTTGCGCACGTAGGTGTGCAGCGGTGCGACGATAGGCATACCGGCAGACTTGTCGATGATTGTTTTCATCAGCTGACGTAGATTCTCCTTATTGCCAAGTAATACACGGCGGTTGAGAGTAAATAGGAGATAATTTCCTTCTTGCAGTCCCAGGACGGAGAACCATATCGGTTTGAGCAAGCGGTTCCGGTTGTAGCGGATGGCATCAATCAGAATGTTGCCTACATAATATACGTTTTCGCTTTCCGTTCCCGTTTGGTTCAGGTTGCGGTTGGCAACCATGCCGGCTGTGAACAGATAGTCGGATAGTCCGTCTGTAATCATACGGTTGACTTCTTTCGGCATTTTCATATCGAAAGAGCGGGTTCCGGCTACGAGATGCGCTACCTTGATACCTTGTTTCTTGGCAACGATGGCACAACTCATGGTTGCGGTCAGGTCGTCTACCACAAGGACTACGTGTGCCGGATTCTCCGTCAGTTCCTGTTCGAAGGCTACCATGATTCCGGCTGTCAAAGTCGTTGGATTACTGCTTTCCACTCCCAGATAAACATCGGGAGCTTTCATATCGAGATCCGAAAAGAGAGAAGCATCCAGACTTGTATCATCTTTCCTCCCTGTATAAACCAGTCGGTAAGAGATACTTTTACCCAGCGCCCGTGCGGCTTCAATAGCGCGTGTAATGGGAGCTATCTTCATAAAATTGGGGCGTGCCCCCGCAACAATTGTTATTTTCATATTGTTTCTACCTTATTCGGTTTAATTCGTGAAGCAAAAGTACATTTTCTTACGGAATTTATTCGTTACTTTGCATACAAAATAACAAATATATGCCCACATTCGTTCAAATTCTTGATTTTATAGGCACATTTGCCTTTGCTATTAGTGGTATCCGGCTAGCTTCGGCGAAACGTTTCGACTGGTTCGGCGCTTATGTGGTAGGACTTGCTACGGCTATCGGCGGTGGTACTATCCGTGATGTACTGCTCGACGTGACACCGGGATGGATGACTGACCCTATCTATCTGATTTGTACAGGACTGGCTTTGTTATGGGTCATCTGTTTCGGACGCTGGCTCATCCGGCTCAATAATACTTTCTTCATTTTCGATACCATCGGTCTGGCACTGTTTACCGTGGTAGGTGTAGGCAAGAGTATTGCTTTGGGTTATCCTTTTTGGGTGGCGATTATCATGGGTAGCATTACGGGAGCGGCCGGTGGAGTGATTCGTGACGTGTTTATCAATGAAATACCTCTCATCTTCCGAAAAGAGATTTACGCAATGGCTTGCGTCGTAGGCGGTATTGCATATTGGATTTGCGATCTCGCAGGTATGGAGTCCTACGTCTGCCAGTTGGTTGGCGGATCAGCCGTGTTTCTGACTCGCATCTTAGCTGTAAAATATCACATCTGCCTACCTATATTAAAAGGTGGTGAAGAGCCGGAAGAATAAAAAAACGATACTGCCCGAGTGAATGTGTTCATCTTGTTTCTATCGGATAGCTAATAAGTATATTATCTTAATAGTTTATATCATAAAATTATTTAGCCCGTTCTTCTTACTTGTTTTTTGTTTCTTACTTCTCTTCCTTTATATACAGTTCCCCCTGAAAACTAATGGACTGACGGTTTTGCATATTGACATCGATGCTTGCCGAACCATTGGGGAAGACTTTGACTCTGTATTCATACCTGTCTTCGGGATTGCGTGCGATAAACTTGATGACCGCATTTCCTTTCTTATCCATTTCCATACTGTATTCTTTGAGCACAGCTTTAAAATTAAGCCCGTCGCCTCCGCCATAGGGGATGCTGTAAGCCCGTCCATAATAAGGCAGATAAGAAATGACCGAATCGTTTCTGATTTCCAGTGAGTAGGAAGATGTCAAAGGGACGGAGCGTCCGCGCATCGGCATGGCGGTGTTGACATCTATCTTGTAGTTTTCAGATTCAATCAGCTTCTTTACGGCTTCTTTCTTCTGTTCTTTCTTTTCTTTTTTACTTTGAGCCGAAAGGGTAGGGATGCCCACTAGCAAGGCTAGTAACAGCATAAAGATTTGTTTCTTCGTTCTCATATCAGTTGTATTTAGGTTGATGTATATATGTATAACAACCAAATATAAGAAAAAGACAGGGATAGTTCTGTTTCCTTTAATGAAAATTAAACAGAAATCCCTGTTATTTATAAGTTTAGACCAATTAAGGGCATAATCAACTTTTGAATAGAAACTCTTAGGAAGAAAGTTAGAACAGGCTTTTAGAACTGTTCCAGTATTTCAATTCGTTTTTCAATGGGAGGATGAGTGGCAAACAATCCGTTGATTCCGCTGAATATACTTTTCGATTTCTTTTTAGGATTCTGTATAAATAATTGCGCCACGTCTTTCCTCTCTACTGCCTCGATGGCAGGATCTGCCGATATTTTGCGGAGAGCGCTGGCCAGTGCCAGCGGATTCTTCGTCATTTCTGCCGACCCTGCGTCTGCCATATATTCGCGTTTGCGTGAAATGGCAAAACGCATCAGGCTTGAGAAAAGATAACCGATGGCAGCTATCACTAAAGCGACTAGAATGAAAAGAAAAATGCCGCCACTACCTTTGCTGTTGCTGCGTACACGTATGTGAGTAATGGTATACAAGGTGATTTCTGTCAGCATGGAGAAGATACCGACAAAGACGATGGATATAATCAGCAAACGCACGTCACGGTTGCGGATATGGCTTAGCTCATGCGCAATCACTGCTTCCAGTTCTTCATCATTCAGTTTTTTGATGATACCTTCCGAGAGGGTAACAGTGTATGTGCGCTCGTTGATGCCGCTTGCAAATGCATTCAGAGAACTGTCATAGATGATATTGATTTTCGGCATCTTCATGCCTTGAGACATACATAGGTTTTCCACCAGGTTGTAAACGCGCTTATTCTTTATACGATCCAGCGGCTTGGAGCCGGTGGCAGAATTGATAATGTTTGTGTTGGCCCAGTAGGCAATCAGAAACCAGATGATTACGATCCCCATGGTGTATGGCAATGAAGAGAGGAAGAAATGATTGACCATTGGCATTATTTCTATTTCCATACTCTTTCCGTATCCAAAAAGAACCAACAGGTAGCAGGATAGATAGAGGAGTGCTGCCACAAGACAGGGAAACAGGAATAATAGAAATGCAGAGCGCAGATTATTCCGGCTCTGCTGTGTTTGGATTCCGACGTATTGCATGCGTGTTCAACTTTTGTAATTGAGTGGACGGTGTGAATAAAGAGTTTAGAAACTAATTTTAGGTGCCTGATCCAGATTCGCACGTTCGTTCTTCCCCAGGTCGAACATGATCTCTCTTTGGAATCCGGTCATTCCTGCTACTATATTCGACGGGAATGTCTGCACAGCGTTATTATATTCTTTGGTTGCCGAGTTGAAGTAGCGGCGCACAGCAGCCAGTTTATTCTCTACGTCGGCAATTTCTTCCTGTAATTGCAAGAAATTCTGATTAGCCTTCAAATCGGGATAAGCCTCGAGAGTGATTTTCAATCCTGCAAGAGCAGAGCTTAACTGGTTTTCGGCAGCTATCTTATCGTCGATTGTTTTTGCGCTGACTGCACCGTTACGTGCCTGAATCACTCGGTCGAGCGTTTCCTTTTCGTGTGCGGCATATCCTTTCACGGTGTCTACCAGTTGGGGAATGAGATCATGACGTTGCTTCAACTGAACATCGATGTCGGCGAACGCGTTTTCACGATTGTTTCTCAATTTCACTAATGAGTTGTACATGGAAGCAAAGATGATTCCTAGCAATACAATAATCCCTACAATAATAAGTATGGTCATAGTTTTTTGTTTTATTTAATAATATAAAATCAAAAGTAATCTATTTGGTTCTTTTAACCAAGCAGTAGGGGATAAATTTCGCTAATACCACCTAAAAACTATCAGAAAGCACCTGAATACTGTCATTTGATAGAATTGACCCCCAAGAAATGACGAATTTTCCCCTACTGGATACACAAAATACCTTTAAACTTGCAAATGACGAGAAAAAACGAATATTAACCATAAAACCATTAAAGTATGAAAAGTTTAAGTTTTAGAAAAGATTTAATTGGAGTACAGGAAGAGTTGCTTCGTTTTGCTTATAAATTAACGGCCAACCGTGAAGAAGCAAATGATTTATTGCAGGAAACATCTTTAAAAGCATTAGATAATGAGGAAAAATATGTACCGGACACAAATTTCAAAGGATGGATGTACACTATCATGCGTAACATCTTTATTAATAACTACCGCAAAGTAGTACGCGATCAAACTTTTGTTGATCAAACCGATAATTATTATCACTTAAATCTGCCACAAGATTCAGGATTTGAAAGTACGGAAGGTGCTTACGACCTGAAAGAAATGCACCGCATCGTCAACGCACTCCCCCGGGAGTATAAGATTCCTTTCTCTATGCACGTATCAGGTTTTAAATACCGGGAAATCGCAGAGAAATTAGGATTACCATTAGGCACCGTGAAGAGCCGCATATTCTTCACACGCCAACGTTTACAACAGGAATTGAAAGATTTTGTATAAATAAGGATAACGCATACAAACAAGCTTATTAGCAGAAGGAGCAATGAGAATCTATCTCATTGCTCCTTTCTTTTTTATCGCTGGCTTTATTTACGATCGTAAATTCCTCCTTGTTATTTGCTTTTCTTCTTTTTGCTTTTTTTCTTTTCAACGGCCTTCTTTTCCGGTGGAAATTTAGGAACCAGATTCATCAGCCGTAATATCTGACTTTGTCGTTTTAGTATGTATGACGAAGGTTTTGCCGAGTTAAATCGTATCGGGTTGGGTAGGGTGGCAGCGATGAGTGCGCATTGTCCCCGGGTCAGCTTGGCGGCTGTTGTTCCGAATTTGTTTTTTGCGGTTGCTTGTGCGCCGTAGATGCCATTTCCCATTTCTATAGAGTTGAGATAGACTTCCATGATTCGCTCTTTCGACCAGAATAGTTCGATGAGAAACGTAAAGTAGACTTCGAGTCCTTTGCGTATCCACGAAGATTGCGGCCATAAGAACACATTCTTGGCTGTCTGCTGACTGATGGTGCTTGCTCCCCGTTTCCGTTTGCGTGTTTCGTTCTCTTTCATCGCTTTCTTGATTTCTACGAGGTCGAATCCGTTGTGTTCGGCAAAACGGTTGTCTTCGGAGGCTATGACCGCCATCGGCAGGTTGGGAGATATCTTATCAAAAGAAACCCACGTGTGCTTCCACGTGGGTTTATCTCCTGAAAAAACTTGCTGAACGCTTCGGATAACCATCAACGGAGTTACATAAACCGGCATGAAACGATAAATAATCACTGCCAGTAGCGTTGATGCAAAGAAGAAAATCAGCAGGTTGCGCGTATAGCGCAGTAATTTTTTAATGAGTGGCTGCTTGTGCATCTCTAATCATTTGCTCACTTGCGTACATGTATACTTCTACACGACGGTTTTGTTCGCGACCGGCAGCAGTGTCATTGCTTGCAACGGGATCGCTTTCACCCATTCCCTGTACACCCTTGATCTGATTGGTGGAAACACCGCAACTCAACAAGTAACTGGACACACTCTGTGCACGTTCTTGTGATAAGTTCAGATTCTTTTGCTGGCTTTGTGCAGCAGTGCTGTTCTTCCAGCCCTGGTTGTCGGTATATCCGTAGATAGACACGTCCATATCCCGGTTCTGGTTGAGCACATTGTTGGCAAACTTGCTTAAAGCAGATTTAGCAGCAGCACTTAGATTTGCGTTGCCGGTAGTGAAAAGAATACCCGAGTCGAATGTTACTTTCACGGCTTGCAATCCGTTGTTGTCTGTTATCTGTTCTACTTGTGCGCCTTCAATTTGTTTTGCTTCTGCTGCAGCTTTGTCCATCTTCTTACCGATAAGAGCACCTGTGCCTGCACCTACTGCCGTACCAATAGCAGCACCGATAGCAGCGCCTTTACCTTTACCGATAACACCTCCCAGGATTGCACCTAGTGCAGCGCCCGAACCACCACCGATAGCAGCACCTTTACCAGTGTTGTTCATACTTCCACAGCTACCAAATATCATGGCAATACTCATGAAGAGAACCATAAATTTCATCTTGTTCATAATGTTGATGTTTTTTAATTGGTTTATAAAAAATGTTTTGTATACGAATTGCTTCGCATTATAAATAACAATGCAAAGATACATATTATTTGGCAAGCGTGTACATTTTAAGTTAAAATAACTCGGACGAACCCCTTTGTTTGTTAATAAAGGGAAATGATAACTATCCTTTTGTCGTTGAAGGGATACTTAAGCGCTTCTTTTTGATAATAATGAACCAACTCAAAAGAATTAACCCTTTGGCAACCGTGGTGACGCAGACTGCCCACCAGATTCCTTCCACTCCCATGCCCATCCGTACAAACAGGATGGCAAGCGGAATACGCATATAGTTGCAACTGATGCTGATGATGGCAGGAGGGATGGTGCGCCCGATGCCGTAGAATACTCCCTGCATGGTGATTTCGAGCATCATGAAGAGCTGGGAATATCCGTCGATACGGAGGAACACACCTCCGGCTTCGTAGGCCGCCTGTTCGGGGACGAATATGGCAAAAACTTCATTCCCGAAGAACACGAATAGCAATGTACAGAATGTTCCGAAGATTCCCGTCATCCATAGAGTCGTATACCAAGCTTTAAGTACCCGTTCAATTCGTCCGGCGGCGTAGTTTTGGGCGATGAAGGCACTTAGTGCGGTGGAGAATCCCTGCGAAGTGTTCCAGGTGATTGCTTCGATTTGTCCTCCGGTGGTGAAAGTCATAAGACCGATGTGCCCGCCCTGTTCCGAGGCAGTGCGGCAAAGGAACATATTGACGAAAGCAAACAGTGTATTCAAAGTAGCCACGGGTAATCCCAGTTTAAAGATTCTCCGCGTATATTTTTTCTTTAGCCGCGTGAAGAAAGGGAAACCGCCAAGCAGAGCATCCCGGCAACGCAACTGATAGACGAAAATCAGGAAAACACTTGCTTCTGCAATCCAGGTAGCGTATGCCGCACCGTTGGTTCCCAGTCCGAAACCGAAAATGAAGAGTGGGTCCAGAATGATATTCAGTATCAATCCTGTGCCACTGATAAAGAACGGGACTTTGCTGCGTCCTGCCGCATTATAAATTCCGGTGAAGGCGGCGGAAAGGAAAACGAAAGGTAATCCGGTCGATACAATCCGCAGATATTGGATGGCACTGGCCGTAATATGTTCCTCAAGTTCGTAGATCCGTATGATGGGTTCTGCAAATATAAAAAGGAGTGTGCCCCAACAGATGGAAATAATCAAAGCAATCGTGATGTTATGGGACGCGAAACTGCGGGCATCTTCCTGGCTTTGTGCACCGATGGATTGTCCGACGCTCACTTCAGATCCCACCTTATTTAATAAGGAGATAGAACCGGACATCCAGGTCAGGATTCCGACAGAACCGATGGCAGCTACGGCTTCACTTCCCAGTCGTCCTACCCACGCCATATCTGTGAGACTATATGCCATTTGAATAAACGACGTTGCCATGATCGGCATTGCCAGATTAAACAGTTGACGGTTGATAGGGCCTTGTGTCAGATTCTTTATTCCTTGCATATAATTTTTCTAATCAAAATGGGGTGCAAAGATACGCAAAATTACTATCTTCGCACATCTAATTATTCATTAATCAAAGTATATAGATACTATGAAACAGAAATTTTCTACTATTTTTCTCCTGTTACTTCTCTTTTTAGCAGGTTCACGAGTGGTAGCGCAAAATGCTCCGAAACCTTTTGATATTGAACAACCTTCGCTTCGCGTATTCCTTCCTGCGCCGGAACTGGCAACGGGGCGTGCTGTGGTCGCATGTCCGGGGGGTGGATATTCACATTTGGCCTTCGAACACGAAGGCTGTGATTGGGCACCCTACTTTAATAAGCAAGGTATTGCACTGATTGTGCTAAAATACCGGATGCCGAATGGTGATCGTACATTACCCATTTCGGATGCTGAAGCAGCAATGAAAGTTGTGCGTGACAGTGCCGATGTCTGGAATTTGAACCCGAATGACATTGGTATCATGGGCTCTTCTGCCGGTGGACATCTGGCTTCTACCATTGCCACTCATGCCAAGCCCGAACTTCGTCCGAACTTTCAGATTCTTTTCTATCCTGTGATTACGATGGATAAATCATATACCCATAGGGGCTCTCACGACAACCTTTTGGGAAAAGATGCTTCTGCTGATTTGGAACTTGAATATTCAAATGAAAAGCAAGTGACGAAAGATACACCACGTGCTTTTATCGTATATAGTGATGATGATAAAGTTGTTCCGCCTGCTAATGGAGTTAATTATTATTTGGCGCTGAACAAGAACAATGTTCCTTCAGTACTTCATATTTACCCTTCCGGCGGACATGGATGGGGAATTCGCGAGGGTTTCCTCTATAAGAATGAAATGTTGGACGAACTGACGTCTTGGCTCCGTAGTTTCAAAGTGCCTCATAAAGATGCTATCCGTGTGGCTTGCATTGGAAATAGTATTACGTATGGAGCACGCATCAAGAATCGTGAACGTGACAGTTATCCGGCTGTGTTGAGCCGTATGCTGGGAGAGGCTTATTGGGTAAAGAATTTCGGAGTCAGTGCCCGTACTCTGCTGAACAAGGGCGATCATCCTTATATGAATGAAAAGGCATATCAGGATGCGTTGGCTTTCAATCCCAATATCGTTGTTATTAAATTGGGTACGAATGACAGTAAATCATTCAATTGGAAGTATAAGTCAGACTTCACGAAAGATCTGCAAACGATGGTAGATGCTTTCAAAGCGTTGCCTGCCCAACCAAAGATTTATCTCTGCTATCCTTCTAAAGCTTATCAGACCGGAGATAATATCAATGACGACATTATTTCTAAAGAAATCATTCCGATGATAAAGAAGGTTGCCAAGAAAAATAACTTGTCTGTCATCGATCTTCATACGGCAATGGACGGAAAGTCCGAACTGTTTCCGGATAAGATTCACCCGAATGAAGAAGGCGCCAAAGTGATGGCGAAAGCTGTTTATCAGTCTTTGAAAAAGTAAAACAGAAACGCGATAACCACAGAATTTCCGGTTGAAACTTTCTCAAAAAGAGATTGTTTCAACCGGAAATTTTTTAGTTTAATGACGAATAATCTTCTTATAATATGCTAAAAAGTATCTTTCTGTAAATGCAGTTTGTGGGTAATCTGTATTTTTGCGCCCGAAAAAATAATAAAATGATAAATAGCGTTATGAATAGACTACAAGATTTTACCTTTTTCTCGCAGTTGATGGCTAACGCTAACATGGGATGGTGGAAAGCCAATTTATCAACTGCAAGTTATGAATGTTCTGACTTTATAATTGAGTTATTAGGTCTGGATCAGACCGGAGTTATCAGTTTTGAAGACTTCAATAAACGTATTCTGAAAGAGGAGCAGCATCCTACGACTGTTCATTCTTTCAGTGTGCATCAAAGACCGGAAGTGGTATATTTGCTGGATACGGTGAAAGGAGCTGTCTGGATACGCAGTAAGATTTGCTCTCGAGAAACGGACGAAGACGGAAATGAAATTGTTTATGGTATAGCCGAAGTACAGGATGCTCCCAATATGGCATCTGCTTATCAGGCCTTGCAGCATAGTGAACGTCTCTTATATAACATTTTCAAGCATTTGCCTATTGGTATCGAACTATATAATATGGATGGGGCATTGGTGGATTTGAACGATAAAGAATTGGAGATATTTCATGTAGAGAAGAAAGAAGACATCTTGGGTATCAATATTTTCGAGAATCCCATTTTTCCGAAAGAGATGAAAGAGCGGCTGAAGAAGAATGAAGATGCCGACTTTACTTTCCGTTATGATTTTTCGAAAGTCGGATCGTATTATCGGAATAAGAAAAAAGGAGGTACGATTGATTTGGTGACTAAAGTGACTACATTATATGATAGCGAACACCAGCCGATAAACTATCTGTTGATTAATGTGGATAAGACAGAGACAGCTGTAGCCTATAATAAAATTCAGGAGTTTGAGGAGTTCTTTGAACTGGTCGGTGATTATGCCAAGGTCGGTTATGCTCACTTCAATGTTTTGAGTGGACACGGCTATGCTCAAAAAAGCTGGTACAGCAATGTGGGTGAAGCGGATGAAACTCCATTGTGCGACATCTTTGGTACATACCGGCATTTCCATCCCGATGACCGTGCCTTATTGATTCGTTTTTTGGATGACGCACGAAAGGGACTTACTACCAAACTTGGCAAAGAGATGCGTATCCTTAGAGAGGATGGCACATGCACATGGACGTATGTCAATCTGTTAGTAAAGAAATATGCCCCGCAAGACCAGATTATCGAAATAATCAGCATCAATTATGATATCACAGAACTGAAAAGGACAGAAGAAATGCTTGTCAAGGCACGTGATAAAGCTGAAGCGTCCGATCGGTTAAAGTCTGCATTCCTGGCTAATATGAGTCACGAAATCCGTACCCCTTTAAATGCCATTATCGGTTTTTCAAGTCTGTTGGCTACTACGGAAAGTGCGGCGGAAAAGGAACTTTATAATTCTCTGATCGGTCATAACAACAAACTGTTATTGAATCTGATAAATAATGTGATTGATCTTTCTAAGATAGAATCCGGTTATTTGGAATTACATCCGGATTGGGTCAATCTTACCGAGCTTCTTGACGAGAGTGTAGCGGAGTATGTTCATCAAGTACCGTCCGGCGTTGAGCTTTTGACCCACTATCCGTCACATGATTCTCTGGCAGAATTGGATAGATTGCGTACCAAACAAATATTGAGTAATTTCCTTTCGAATGCCTTAAAGAACACTACCACCGGACACGTGGAAGTCTTCTATGAGGTAGACCATCAGTTTGTCAGAATCGGAGTTAAAGATACTGGTCGGGGTATCCCGCAGAATATGCTTAAAAAGATATTCGAAAGGTTTGAGAAGTTGGACTCCTTTGCTCAAGGGGCCGGTTTGGGTTTATCTATCTGCAAACTGATTGTTGAGAAGATGAACGGGCGGATATTAGTCGATTCCCAACTGGGGATAGGTACCACTTTTATAATCGAACTGCCGTGTCGCTCTATGTTTGTTGAATAAGTATATGTGAAGAAAATTAAAAGAAAAATCCCTTGATAACGATTGATTATCAAGGGATTAATTTTGTTTTTTGTGATCCGCCTGGGGCTCGAACCCAGGACCCCAACATTAAAAGTGTTGTGCTCTACCTGCTGAGCTAGCGAATCAATCCTTCAGTGCTTTCTTTCGAATGCGGGTGCAAAGGTAGAACATTTTTTTATAACTCCAAAAGAATTCAAACATTTTTCTTATCTTTGTGCCATTATCAACAATATATAATCATACATATGGCTGCTGACGATAAAAAAATTATCTTCTCGATGGTGGGAGTAAGCAAAGCTTTCACTCCTAATAAGAATGTGCTGAAAGACATTTACCTGTCGTTTTTCTATGGAGCGAAAATCGGTATTATCGGTTTGAACGGTTCCGGTAAATCAACGTTGCTGAAGATCATCGCCGGTTTGGAGAAATCCTTTCAGGGAGAAGTCGTGTTTTCTCCGGGATATTCCGTGGGGTATTTGGCACAGGAACCTTATTTAGACAACACAAAGACAGTAAAAGAAGTAGTGATGGAAGGTGTGCAACCCATTGTTGACGCACTGACAGAATACGAAGAAATCAATCAGAAATTCGGTTTGCCGGAGTATTATGAGGATCAGGATAAGATGGATGCTCTCTTTGCCCGCCAAGGTGAATTGCAAGATATCATTGATGCAACTGATGCATGGAATCTGGATAGCAAGTTGGAGCGTGCGATGGATGCTCTCCGTTGTCCGCCTGAAGATCAGCCGGTAGAAAATCTCTCCGGAGGTGAACGACGCCGGGTAGCTCTTTGCCGTTTGCTGTTACAGAAACCGGATGTACTTTTGCTGGACGAACCTACCAACCACTTGGATGCAGAGTCTATCGATTGGTTGGAACAACATTTACAACAATATGAAGGTACGGTTATTGCTGTGACGCACGACCGTTACTTCCTCGATCATGTTGCCGGATGGATTCTTGAACTGGATCGTGGTGAAGGTATTCCTTGGAAAGGTAACTACTCTTCCTGGCTGGAACAGAAGACCAAACGTATGGAAATGGAAGAAAAGACCGCCAGCAAGCGTCGTAAAACACTGGAACGTGAGTTGGAATGGGTACGCATGGCCCCGAAAGCCCGTCAGGCGAAAGGTAAGGCACGTCTTAACTCTTATGACAAATTGCTGAATGAGGACGTGAAGGAGAAAGAAGAGAAACTTGAAATCTTTATTCCGAATGGTCCCCGTCTGGGTAATAAGGTCATTGAAGCCAAACATGTGGCTAAAGCATACGGTGATAAATTGTTGTTTGATGATTTGAACTTTATGCTTCCTCCTAATGGTATTGTCGGTGTGATTGGTCCTAATGGTGCGGGAAAGACAACATTGTTCCGCCTGATTATGGGATTGGAAACAGTGGATAAAGGAGAATTTGAAGTAGGAGAGACTGTAAAGGTGGCATATGTAGACCAGCAGCACAGGGATATTGATCCGAATAAGAGCGTATATCAGGTAATTTCCGGTGGTAATGAGTTGATCCGTATGGGTGGACGTGATGTGAATGCGCGTGCATACCTTTCCCGTTTCAATTTCTCCGGAGGCGATCAGGAAAAGCTCTGCGGCGTATTGTCCGGTGGTGAAAGAAACCGCTTACACTTGGCGATGGCTTTGAAAGAAGAAGGTAATGTGCTGTTGCTCGATGAGCCTACCAATGATATCGACGTAAACACACTGCGTGCTTTGGAAGAAGGTCTGGAAGATTTCGCCGGCTGTGCAGTAGTTATCTCGCACGACCGTTGGTTCCTCGACCGTATCTGTACACACATCCTTGCTTTTGAAGGAGACTCCAATGTATTCTACTTCGAAGGTTCTTATTCAGAATACGAAGAAAACAAGATGAAACGTTTGGGAAATGAAGAACCAAAACGAGTTCGTTATAGAAAGTTAATGACTGACTAGCGTAAAGTAATAGATCGAAGCATTTCTAATGCTTTCTGTTTCAAAATAAAAGGCTCCGCAAATATTGTGGAGCCTTTATCATTTTATAACAGGGCGAAACGTTTATCTCTCTTAAAAAATTGTAGTATAATCGTAATGTAGTTCTAAATATTATTAATTATATTTGTGCACAGTTTTTAAAAGCAAACAATTTATATTAACTAATCAACTACATTTATGTTAAAGAGAATGCGATCTTTTTTAGTGCTAGTAATGTTGTTTATTACCGTCACGATGAGCGCGCAGGTTACTACAGCCACTATGAGTGGTAAAGTGACCGCACAAGATGAACCAATCATTGGAGCAACAATCGTTGCGGTTCACGAACCATCAGGTACTCGTTATGGTACAGTGACTAACGTTAGCGGTCAATTTAATCTGCAAGGTATGCGTACCGGTGGTCCTTACAAAGTAGAAATTTCTTATGTTGGTTATCAGACAGCAATTTACAAGGGAATTAATCTTTTACTGGGAGAGAATTATGTTTTAAATGTTTCTTTGAAAGAGAGTTCTGAACTATTGGACGAAGTAGTGGTGACTGCTTCTAAAGAGAGTAACATGAAGTCTGATAGAGCTGGTGCTATTATGAATGCTAATCGTGATATGATTAGTAATACTCCAACTATTTCTCGTAGCATTAGTGATATTATGCGTCTTTCTCCGCAAGGTGCTGATGTTGGTAACGGTTTTGCAGTAGGTGGTGGTAACTATCGTCAGTCATTTGTAACAGTTGATGGTGCTGCTTTTAATAATACATTCGGGTTGGGAGGTAATCTTCCGGCTAACGGATCTCCCATTTCTTTGGATGCTTTGGAACAAGTTACAGTTGCTGTAACTCCATTTGATGTGCGTCAGAGTGGTTTTACAGGAGGTGCAATTAATGCGGTAACTCGTTCGGGAGATAATCAATTCCGTGGAACTGCCTATATGTATTTTAATAATGAGAATTTAAAAGGAAGCAAGGTTGATGATTATGAACTTTTACGTTCTAAAGCTCAATATTATACTTATGGTGCAAGCTTTGGTGGTCCGATTATAAAAGATAAGTTGTTCTTTTTTGTGAATGGAGAATATGAGGATAATGTAACTGCGGGATCAAGTTATCTCCCACGTACTGCCCTAGGACAGAGCTATAGCAGTGGAAATGTACATCGTCCTCTTCAAAGTGACATGGATGCTATAAGCAATTTCTTAATAAATAAGTATGACTTTAATCCAGGGAAGTATAATGGCTATTCAACGGATACTCCTGCTTATCGTATTATGGCACGTGTTGATTGGAATGCCAATCAAGATAATAAGGTTAGTTTCCGCTTTACCAGAACGCATACTAAAGATTCTAACTTCCCTACTAGTTCAACCAATCCATTGTATTCATCAGATCTTTATCCAGGAGGTAAATCTAATGAAGTTATAGATGGTAAGCCTGTTGGTGACATTGCCAAAGGACAGGGACGTACTTCTAAATATGCCTTGAGTTTCTCGAATTCCAACTACTATCAAGTGCGTGACTTTACTTCTGTTGCAGGTGAATGGAACTCGCGTATGGCTCAAGGAGCAATGAATAATATGTTACGTTTTGCATATTCTTATCAAGATGAGCCTCGTTCATTTGATGGTCCTCTTTTCCCAACAGTTGATATTTTGCAAGACGGTGCCGTATATGCTAATTTTGGTGCTGACCTTTTCACAGCAGGTAATCTACGTCAGACAAAAGTGTTTACTATTACAGATGAGTTCAACTGGAATGTGGGTATTAATAAGTTTATGGCTGGTTTCCAATATGAACATACGAAAGCTATTAATGGTTATATGCTAGGAGGTGCTGGCTACTATGTCTATTCAACTTGGGATGATTTTGTAAATGATAGAACTCCGCAGGCTTTTGCTATAACTCACTCAAATTCACCTGATATGTCTCAATTCCTTGCAGAATTGAAATTTCAACAATATTCTTTGTATTTGCAGGATGAGATTTCTGTTTCAGAAAATTTTAAGGTAACAGGTGGACTTCGTTTTGAATTGCCGACTTATCCTTCTTTAAAGAATAATAATAATGAAGAGTTTGCCAAATTAGATTTTGGTGGTCAGCATTATTCTACAGATCAACTTCCGGGTGCAAAAGTATCTGTTTCTCCGCGTGTTGGCTTTAACTGGGATATAACCGGAGATCGTAAGTATGTACTTCGTGGTGGTACAGGTCTGTTTGTAGGACGTATGCCTTTCGTATGGTTGATTTCTGCTGTGGGAAATTCAGGCGTGGGACAAACTACTTATTATTATACAGATGCTGCTACTGCTCAATACAAACCAGGCTTCCATGCAAATCGTGATGAGATATTGAAAGACCTTTATGGCGGTCAGACACATTCAAAAGTAGAGCTTCCTAAAGACCCTACCATTATTGATAAAGATTTGAAGATGCCTTCTACTTGGAAGACTTCATTAGCCCTTGATATGAGATTGCCAGGTGATATTAATTTTACATTAGAGGGTATTTATAGCCGTGATTATAATCCCGTTGTGATAACTAATCGTGGTTATGAGCTACAAGATGCAAAATTGACTCTTTCTCCAAATGATGTTCGTGATACTTATAAGATATATAACAAAGGTCAGAATGTTTATCTTTTAGAGAACTGGAAAAAAGGTGCTTATTACTATTCAATTTCAGCTCAATTACGTAAGAACTTTGATTTTGGTTTAGATTTATCATTTGCTTATACACATTCAAAGTCTCGTTCATATAGTGATGGAATTGGTGACCAAGTAACTTCAGCCTATAAGACTAATACTTATTCAGTAAATGGTATTAATGAACACGAATTGGGTTATGGTACTTATGTAGCTCCTGACCGTATATTGGCTACAATTGGTTATAAAAAAGAATATGGTAAGCATTTTGCTACTAGTGTTTCTTTATTGTATGAAGGAATGCAGATGGGGTATTCTGGTTCGTGGGGATATAGCCGCTACTCATATACTTTCTCTGGTAATGTTGTTGGTGATGCGGGTGCAAATAGCTTATTGTATATTCCTGCAACGCGTGAAGAATTGGATAACTGGAAGTTTAGTGATGCTGCTTCTTATCCTGCTACACAACAAAGAGATGATTTTTGGAATTATATTAACCAAGATAAGTATCTGAAGAATCGCAAAGGTAAATATGCAGAAAGAGGTGGAGCTGTTATGCCTTGGCATCATCAGGTTGATTTTAAATTGAATCAGGATTTCTATTTGAATGTTGGGGGCAAACGCAACTTGCTGCAAGTAGGAGTTGATATCAAAAATCTTCCTAACTTGTTAAATAACAGTTGGGGACTTTATAAGCAAGTAATTAGTTCTAGCTTACTGCAATATAAAGATGGAGAATTTACAATGAATAAGAATGCTGGTGAGAAGCTGACGAGTACTTATCGTGATTTCCAAAGCTTTAAGTCTACTTATTCAGTACAATTTAGTGTACGCTACATCTTTAATTAATCGAAAGTTAATCTTATAATATAAGAAAGCCGGATGACTTTGAGTTGTCCGGCTTTTTTGTGGGTATAAAAATGGAATTGTATATAGTTGGGATTTATAAATTGGCCATTATGAATATAGAGAGATAAATAAAAATAGAAATAATCCCTTGTTTAGGTTAAATAATGGTTGTAAGGACCATAATAAGGAATTTTACAACTTCACCCTCATCACCACCGGATTATGATCGCTATAATTAAGATCCGGCGAGAAGTAATCCGTACTATTCAGCTCCGGTGAATGGAGGATATAGTCGATTCTCAACAGATGCTTGAAGTACTTGAAAGTATACATATATCCATGTCCACCCGTCTGAAAGCCATCCTGCAACTTATCACCTTTTACAGTATGATAAACATATGAAGACGGCAGAGAGTTAAAGTCACCGCAGATGATAGTAGGATAGGGGGAGGCAGCTATCAGTTGCTTTAGAGTATTAGCTTGTACGGCACGTTTCCGGAAATTCTCATGTAATCCGTCAATCAATCCCAAAGCAGCACGTTCCACCCTTTGAGAATCATCCGTACGAAGTCCCTTTTCCAGTTTGCGCTTGTTCTGACTTACCTCCGTTGTTTGGAGATGATTATTGAACAGGCGGATGGTGTGACCATTGATTTCAATATCACATGCAAGACTGCAATTTTTCGAATCAGGATAGATGATAAAATGCTCCTCCTTGACAGGATATCGGCTGAAAACAGCCAGTTGCAACAGATTCTCCCCTTCGGGCGAAGAAGGAATATAATGATACGGCCAATCAGAGAGAGCTGCACATACGCTGTCTACTCCAAACTCATCGTTAATGCCAAATTCCTGAAAACAGAGAATGTCCGCTTGCTGACTTCTCATGTAAGAAGCAATTTCCTTGCATGAGTAGCCGGTATGCTCGTGGTTGAAGGCATTGACGTTGTAAGTAACAACCGTCAACACTCCCGGAGTATATGCATTCATTTTAATCATCGGTGCCGAAGCCGGACTGAAAAAAGGCGATTGTAATACACAACTCATATACCCCCAATTGCTGAATATAGCAATCAGAGGGATGAAAATCCAGCACCGCCAACGAATCGTCCAGTAGATGGCAGAAGCAAGATTAGCCAATAAAAGTATCGGCAGTATCAAACCGATGAAAGGCATAAATTTGAAACTATCCGGTGCGGCATTGCCTACGAAAGCACCCGCAATGGTAACTCCTGCCAAAATACTGGTCAGCACGATGGATATGTAATAAAACAGTCTGTAAAAGGCTTTCATCTAATCTAAATTATTTGCTGATTATATCACTATAATATACGTTTGCTATCCTTCTTCGAAGGACTAAGCTTTTTGCGAAGAAGAAGACAACCATTTGCGAATCATTACCTTTAGCTTATCATCCGCTATCGGTTTAGCTATAAAATCATTGCATCCCGCTTCCTCAGCCGCTTTCCGGTCCTGTTCATAGGCAAAGGCACTTTGAGCAATGATAGGAACGGTGGCAGACAGTTCACGGATGATTTTCGTAGCTTCCAGTCCGTCCAGATTCGGCATTTTGATATCCATCAGGATCAAATCGGGCTTCACCTCATCGAATATCGTGACAGCTTCCATTCCGTCATGCGCACGTATAAGCCGATGATCTTTACCTAGAATGGCCTCCAATAAGTCGAAGTTACTGTCCGTATCTTCGGCAACCAAAATACAGGCGTGTCGAGTATTTGCAGAACTGTCAACACTCAAATCAGTAGCTTTGCCGGCAGATTTAATCTCTTTACTGTTCCCTTCACCATTTTCTTTCTTTGAAGAATCTGCATTTGCCGGATTTGCGATCGTATACGGTAAAGTAAATGTAAACGTCGTCCCCTTGCCAAATTCGGAGTTGACAGAAATCTTTCCACCGAGCCGTTCGATAATAGACTTACAGATAGATAATCCCAACCCTGTGCCCTGCGCATGATTATTCAGCTTTGCAAAACGCTCGAACACACGTCCCACTTTCTCCGGTTCAATCCCTGTTCCAGTATCCGTTACGTGGAATACAATCTGATTGTCCGCCAGTTTGTAACCATAACTGATGCTTCCTTCCTTCGTAAACTTGACAGCATTCCCAATCAGATTTGAAATCACCTGGAACACCCGGTTCTTGTCCGTTTCAATCACCAGACTCTCGTCCGAAGATTCATAGACAAGGCTTACTCCCTGCGGAGTACGGAATATATGAGCATCGTGCACTTCCCGGCAGAGATTATGGAGACTAGCCGGTCCGAAGGAAAATTCGATGGTTCCCGATTCAATCTTTGAGAGGTCGAGAATCTCGTTGATAAGTTGCAAGAGACGTTCGTTGTTCGCGTTTACGATGTTATAGTATGTCTTCCGTTCCTCCGCATCGTCACTTTCGGCAATGAGATGCGAGAAACCTACAATAGCATTCAGCGGCGTACGTATTTCATGACTCATATTTGCGAGGAAGGCCGATTTCAGACTATCAGACATTTCCGCTTTCTCTTTCGACGACTGAATTTCCCGTTTTATTATTTCCAGTTCCGTGATGTCCCATTCGATGCTGACGATGATAGGCGAAGACAATTCGTCGCCGTCCACCCGGATTTTCCGTTTGTCGAGGATAATCATGTTTCCGTTTCTGTCCTTTCCTTCAGCAGTCCAGTGCAGACCTTTTCCGGTGGTAGCCACCTGAATATCCTCTTGTCTCTTCTTTTCGGCTACGATAGGCGGGTAGAAATCGAAGTCGTTCTTGCCGACAGGGTCGTTCTTGTAAAGATCGCGGTTGTAGGCCTCCCGATTCCGGTAAATGTATCGGAAGTCGTTGTTGATTTCCTTCACTACAATCCCGGCAGGGAGATTATTGATGGTCGTATCCATGATTTGGTTGAGCCGTTTGATTTGGGCTTCGTATCGAATCCTCTCGGAAATATCATGGGCAAACGACCAGTAACTTTCTTCTCCGGAATCATTGGTCACGTTGTACATCGTACCTTCATAAGCCAATATACCTTTATTGATTTTCGATGGATGATGAGCCACAAAGTTGCTGCTGCCACCGTGTATGACATCTTTACAACGTTCGTTCCAAGCCTCTTGCGTAGGCATATCTGCAGCGACATTGTAAATCTTTAATTGACTGATGTCTTCGTTTTCTGAAATACCATGATTGTGCAGGAAACGACGGTTGGCGAAGATGATCGTACCATCGGGTCTGGCGGCAAAGATACTCTCTTTCGCGTTGTTGATGGCATGAGTCAGTGTGTTGATGTCATTTCTGCGATGCTGTATGTCCGTGATGTTCTGGATATAGCCTTCGATGTTGAAACTACCATCGGAGCACTGTTCACGCAGATACGTCTGGATACGCATATAGAAAATTTCTCCGTTCAGGCGGACACGGTAGCTGATGCTCTTCATGTTGAGTTCTTTCTCGTTTATTTGACACCATTCCATAAAACTCTGACGGTCTTCCTCTACAATCAGTTCCACATATTTCTCAATGGCAAGGTTCTGCACACTTTCTTCGCACAAGACACCTGTATATCCAAGATACTGAAAAACATTTTGGTTCGTATTGTACGTCCATTGTCCTATCTGGGCTACCTTCTGGATGGCCCGTAGGGTGAGATTCGCCTGTTCCAGCCGTCTTTTTACGTTGCTTCTTTGCGTGATGTCGCGATATTGGCAAAGCACCATACCGTCATAAGGGAACATGAGGCATTTGAAGTAAAAAGTTTCGTCTTTCAGCACCAATTTGAAGTTCTTGCTGATATTTCGCTGTTCTTCAAGTACAATTTGAAAGATGGGCATCACTCTCTCCCTCGTATATTCTGGTAAAAGCTCAAATATATTTTTTCCTAAAAGTATATCCTCTTGAAGAAACCATAGATCACAATGTGGCTCAATGTCTACGCAGACGCCGTGCCGGTCAACCAATAGCATCGTGTCTGCTGTCATTTTCAATATTCTTTGTGCGTTATTCGCATCATGCAATATCCTGTCCATGTCTGTTTTTTTATTAGATAATAGAGACTTATATCTTATATAAGGATAACAAAAGATTTTGGCATTTGTTCTTACTTTTCAGCGCGCTTCGCCTTTTCCCAGGCTCCGCTTCCTTTTTTCTTTTTCAGATAACGGATGCCTTTCAGCACATTGATATTCATAAATAGGAAATAGTAGGGGATAAAAAGCAACTTGTTTTTTATCTGTTTGGTGGATAGATAATATCCCCAATATCCCAATCCGTAAAAAAGAACCTGCATGGCAAGCAGCACTCCGTAGAATATCGCGGAACCGCCTAATAGCAGAATCGCAATATTCAGCGGGAAGAGAGCGAACAACAGGAACGGAGTAATAGACCATCGCAATACCCGGTGAGACGTATATTGAAAGCTAAGTATCCCGTAGCGGAAAGGATTCAGCAACGGACGAAGTCGCCAGATAGACTGCAATCCTCCGGCAGCGATGCGCACTTTCCGCTTTTCTTCTTCGCGCATATCTGCCGAACCGCTTTCGATGGCGTAAGCATTGGTGCAATAAGCAATGGTGTAACCTTTCATGGTGATCCGGAGCGAAAGAATAAAATCATCGAGTAACGTGTCCGGTTCCATTGCTTCGAATAGTTCACGACGCACGGCAAACAGTTCGCCTGCTGCTCCTACGGCAGAGTAGAGGCGGGCGTCAAGTGCTTTCAGTGTTGATTCGTATTTCCAGTAAATACCTTCACCACCGGCAGCAGCTCCGTCTTTGGTCTGTACGGCGATCCTTTTTTCGCCAGCTACGCAGCCCACTTTCGGGTCTTGGAAAGCAAGCACGATTTCTCGTATGGCCTCCCGGTTCACCATCGTGTTGGCATCCGTAAAAACAACGAGCGGAGTGTCCACCAACGTCATTCCACGTGTCATTGCAGCCGTCTTACCTTGCCGGAGCGGTTGGAAATATACGGTCGCTTTCTCCTGCCAACGGGTTTGCAGTCGTTCGTTCGTACCGTCGTCGCTTCCGTCTGTCACCCATACGATATGCAGTTTGTCCGCAGGGTAGTCCAGTTCAAGACTGTTTTTCATCTTCTCGTCTACAACATCTTCTTCATTGAATGCCGTAATGAAGAGGGTAACTTCCGGCAAACCCGCGTCCGATGCCGGCAACGAACGCTTCACAGGTTTCACGAAAAGTTCTTTCAACTTGACGAGAACGTAGAGCACAATTCCGTAGCCCAGATAGGTGTAGAACACAATGAATAGGGCAAGCCAGAAAATAATTTCAAGGCAGAGGGTAATGGTTTCGTTCATAGCTGTATATGCTTATTTTTCTTGTATAATTTACATTCATCTCTTTTTAGCCTCGTATTTGAATTTATTCAACTCGTTTCTTCAACTCCGTCTTTTTATCCGAGTCTTTTAGCATATTTACAAAATAGAGTGCATCCGCTTTGGCAGAAACACTTGTCGGATTCGTTTCATACCGTTTCACGAAATTCTCGGCGTGTTCTGCCAGGTATTTCCGGCAGTCTATATTTAACATGATACCGTTTTCATAGTTTGCAAAGGATAAACCAGTAACTTCATCATTGGATGATATTTGTTTGATATCTTCTTTCTTGATACCGGATAGATTGACTGTTACAGAGGGATAATAGAAATACTCTTGCCCGGGTAAATGAACTGTCAGTTTGATAGTGTGCTCATTCTCATAGTTCACTTCCGTTGTACCATGTACCTGATAGTAATTATATTCATAATATTCCTCTTGATTGGGCATCCACATAGAATCATCCCCATCTTGTCCGTAGGTATCGTTGAGCCATAACAGAAATTCCGCCCAACTGGTATCTGTTCCATGTACACCGGCATATATTATCTCACGCTGCTCGCAAGGGTACGACAATTCGTTTACAATTTTTTCTTTTATCTCATCATGGTTATTGAAAAATATTCTCTCAATTAACTTATTTTCTAAATTTAACATTTCCTCAAACGGGTGTATTCTTTCGCCTCCAGTTTGCAGTGTAAACGTTTTGATAACAGGGTAGTTGTGAGCTGCTTCCACATAATTTTTATTTCCGTTTGGCTCTGCTAGCATTTTACATCCTCGTCCCAGGCGATTAAGAATGATATTCTGTGCTATTTCATAATGTGCCAGGATATCGTTTGGATTATTTATATCCGTTGCCATTACGTCGTGGAAGGCAATGCCTATACCAAAGTTTAGCATTTCTTTGACGTTTCCCCATACTAGTCCGTTTTGTTCATGAAAGCCATTGTCTTTTTTATTTATGGTTGTGACATTGTCCATCCATTTTTCTTCAGGCGCAAGAGTTGTTGCGAATGAGAACCGTACTTCATTTTCTGCTCCATCTGTACTTCCCAGAGTTTTTCCAAGATAATAGCAATCGGAGGGTAGGTCGTTTGTTTGTAGATGCGGTAGATCGTAGAATGATTTTTTTGACAATGGTTTTCCATTAATAGCTGCCCAAGTGTAGCAAAAGGCTGCATGCCTACAGTCATCCTGGGTGAGCATAAATAACCATGATTTATTATATTTTAGTGGTGGGATTACAGCATCCGACAGAGTGGGCTGTCGTACTCCCTCTTTTATATGAATCGTGATTTCTGCTGTATGGCTGATTGGTTCATTTATATATGGATAAAGAAATTCCGGGTTACTAATCACTTTTTTTTCCGCAAGACTATCATCATAAAGGTTTTTATTCTTTATACAACTGATGGTTGTGATGTACAAGAATAAAACTATAATACTATTAATGGTTCTTGTGATTCGCATATTTTTATTTCTTTTTTACGAGATTACTCTCCTCATCCTTATATTCCTTTTTCTTTGTGAAAAGTCCTCCTATTTCTTTCATCCTGCTGATGACACGTACCTTAAAACTATTAAACAAACTTCCATCAGCTCCCACCGTGCCATATCCGGTTACGGCACGCGCACGTCTTTTCCGTACAAATGCGATTTTCCCGAATTGTTTGAGTTGCAGAGCCAGATACCCGTCTTCACCACGGATAATATCCGTGCGGATTCCTGTTTTCCGTGCATACTCCGTCCGGTAAGCAAATACCAGTCCGCGCACGCTCAATTCGGGACGTTTGAAAGACTGTAACCATAAATGCAAATCGCGTGTAGACTCATAAATTTTCAGTCCCAGCCACGAATGATCTTTGTCAGGAATATAACTCCAAAGCGAACTGGCCGCCACTATACCCGGCTTTTTGAGTGCGTCTACTATTGTTTCCACATACTTTGGCGGGTACATCGTGTCAGAATCAATGTTGATATGATATTTTCCACGAGCCTGATTCAGTCCGCAGAGGCGTGCGAAGCCGCAACTATGTTGTGTTTCTGTAAAATAAGTCACTCCGCAGGCTTCGTAAATCTCTGCTGTGCGGTCTTTTGATTCGTTGTCTACCCCAATGATTTCTACGGGATATTTGCATTTCATCTCGCTCAATGACCAAAGGCAGGCAAGCAGATGTTTCTCCTCATTGTAGCCGATGAGTGATACAGTGACAAGCGGTTCGTTACTCTGCAATCCGGCCAGATTGCGGCGTACTTCCTCAATAACGGTTTGCGGAGCTTCCGCAAAAGGTTTCTCATATACCTGTAAATACTTAGAATACCATTTCATGGGCTTTTGATTTATGATTTTTGCGACTGTTGACTGTTGGCGGACAGTTCCTCAAACAATCGTTTCCACTGTTTTACAATATTTTCCATTTGAAAGCGTTGGGCGTTTATACGAGCCTGCCGCCCCATATCCATTCGAATGTTCTCATTCTCTATCAGATAGGCGATTTTCTCCGCCAATTTTTCTATGTTTTCATTTTCAACCAGCAGACCGTCTTTTCCGTCATCGATAATGTCTTTCGGTCCGCAAGGACAGTCGAAAGAAACAGGTGGTACGCCACATGCCATTGCTTCGGTAATAACCATTCCGAATCCCTCAAAGCGGGATGAAAGAACAAAAATCGAACTTTCGCAATATTTATCTACGATATTAGACACAGTGTGTTCCAGTATGCATGAATCCGTCATCGCCAGTTCGTCAATTCTTTGTTGGAAAGAGTCTCTTAACACTCCATCTCCATAAATGCGCAATGTCCATGTCGGATATTTTTTAGAGATGATGCTCCAAGCTTCTATCAATAAATCGAATCCTTTTTGTGGAACGTATCTTCCTGCAGCAATGACTTGATGTGCGCTGCATGTTGAGAAACGCTCTGTTTGTGTAATGATAGGGTTGGGGATTACACAGATATTATTTAGTTCGGGCCAAAAAGCAGTCTCTTCATGCGTGAGGACGACAAACTTATCCAATTGCTTTAAATTTTTCAGCAACTCTTTTTCCCATTTCTTTTGTAGAATACCCCCGAAGTACCCTCCTTTACTTGTACCGTAGGAGTGGCGCGTTACATGGAATTCGCCGACCTTTTTGCTCCCGTCGGCGATGGAGTGGATAAACTTCATTTCCCGTCGTATGGTTGAGAGTGTGATGTCCGGCCGTATATCCATCAGCAGACGTGTGAAACGTTTGCGGAATTTATAAAAACGGAAGGGGTACTTCAGTAATTTGCTGATCGGCGATTGGTTGAACGGCCAATCAAATGATATGCCGAGGTCTATATGCTTCACTTTGGGCGAAAGAGCAAAATGAATTTGTCTGTCCCGTTGTTCCGACGTGATGATATACACTTCATAACCTTCGCAATGTTCGGCCAGATAGTTTGCTTTGAATGTGACGATTCGTTCTAAGCCACCGGGTGCATAAAGTGAAGGTAAGTAATATGCAATTTTCATGATTGAGCGTTTTTTAGTTTGTTTTTTTGCAATGGTATATATTTCGTAATCGGGACGCCTATACAAAATTTAGATGGAGGCTCCTGCCTTGTCAATGACTTTCTGCATTTGAGTTTTCCATGACAGAGGGCGGACTGATTCGCGTATCTCTGCAGGTGTCATTTTTAAGGTGTTACGGAAGTTAATCAATTCTTGAATATCAATCGGAGATTCATCGGGCTGTACTTTCCATACATAGGGAGTAAAATCGAAGTCCTCATCTGTTTCCGAGTAAGTGAAGGCAAACCCTCGTGCGGCATATTCTCGATTCTTAAGTGTTTTGATGGATGTAATTCCGCTACGATGTCGTCCCAGACTACCGATGGCGAAGTCGGCTTTTTCGAACATGGCATCCAGTTCGTCGCCATGTAAAGGACCGTGCAGAAGAACATAAGGTTCCAGATGATTATCACGGATGACAGGTAGAATCTCTGCCCGTTCCCGTTCGCCGGATAGTGGACCTACAATATGAAAGTAGACTTTATATTCCGGATTGTTACGGTAATAGTCCGCCAATCCTCGTACGAGACGGTCGAACCCGTGCCAGTAGTGCACTTCCGCCACTCCGATCAGGTGTAGCTCTTTTGTGGTGTCATTTTGATGTTTCCTCATTGGAATCTCTTCAAAATCAATACCATTTGAGATACGTATGGTGTGTCCGCCAAAGATATTTTTCGCATTGGAGAAGGTGATGATATTATCCAGACTTTTTGCAAGTTTCTTGCGGAAACAACGGTCGATGGCAAGGTGAAATTTTGAAGAACGGGTGATATACTCCTGATCGTAAGGATATGTGGGTATTTCCATCACTACTTTTGCGCCTGTACGTTTCAATAACTTCACCAGTCGAAGGGTGAAAGGACTGGCGTTGTGAAAAGAGCGCATGTATACAAAGTCGATTCCTTCACGGCGTGCATAGTCAATGATAGGCGAGTAATAGACACGTCTCCATACCTTTGCAGCAAAGCCTGTGCCAAAATCGGCAATCACTTCGTCATTCACCATCCAACGCCGTTCACCATAAGGGGTAACATCGTAGTGACACAAGCGAACATCCACTCCACATTCTTTGAGAGCTTTTACCTGATAACGTATTTTCTTACTGATTCCGTTGGCCTCATTGAAGCCGTGAAATATAAGGAAAAGGGCTTTCATTCGTTTTTTTTCTGTATTCAATGATTGTTTATTCTGTTTTCTTTTTCTCAAACTGTTTTTTCTTTTTCAAACGATTTGGGCGATGATTTGTTTCCGGTATTCTTCTCCGGCATCAGCCACTTCGCTGCCTATAGCGGTTTCGTTTACATATTTTCGTTCCAGTTTCACTTTTTTATGGGCTCCCATCCGCCACCATTCATACTCAACGTCTACATGACCGACATCAATGGCCTGATAACCAGCTTTAAACAAATCGTATGCCAATACAGTGGCCGTGGGACCGAGGGCGATGAGAAACAATGCTCCTTTTTCCACTTTGCAGGCCTCACGCTTGATGTCTTCCATGCGTTCGAATGCGTCTTTGGGCGGGCAAAGAATACGTCGGATGCTCCGGGCATTGTCGAAAAGATCATTGCCCACTCCGAGCCGGCTTTTCTCTCCTTCGATGAAGACGATGTCCCGGTTCTCCCAAATACCTTTCATGTCGCGAAACCATCGGGCGGAATCTTCTTTGCGGGCAAAATCCATATAAGGACGCGTGACGAATGTATTATAATATTTTCGTCCCGCTACCAGCAGACGGTCCCAGCACGAACCGTACAGATAAAAATGAGTTCTCCAAAAGCGGCGGCTTTTGCGATTGTAGCGATACAAATCGCGAAATGCGTCGGAGATACAGACAATATGTCCTTCCTCGTGGCTTTGTAGCACTTCGGTCAGTCTCTTGGCTAGTAGCGGATCGCCTTTCTGGAAGCGGATTTCCTTTTCCGGACTGGTGAGCAACACTTCGCCATCGCCAAATCGGCTGACAGAACAACGGTCGTCGATAATTTTGCATATCGTTTCGTCAATGGAAGCTACTTGCGGCATGATTTTTCCCTTTTTCCGCAAGACGATGTACCAGAAATTGTACCATTCCACAGTGCTGCCATATCTTATTTTATAACGTAGCGTTATGATCATGTTTCGTATATTCATAGCTATAGATTTTTTATTCTTAACGACCGCACTTTGCCGATAATGTCATACTCATGCGTCATTTGTATATAAATGCCAAAGATAATAAAACTAACGATACTTTTGGCTATAATTGTCACAAAAATATTCATCCCTTCCAGTGCATACTGCATGGGAATGAGGGCTAATGCTATCAAAATGCTAATGATGAACGGAGAAATAAGCTGACGAATGAATGGCCACGCACTTCGACGGAAGGTTATCCGGTACATTTGCCAGTAACACTGTATAAAGTTGATGGTGAACGTCACCACAATGCAACTAGCCACTGCTGTCAGCGTTCCGAAATAGAAGATTCCGAGCAGTATGCCTGTCACGTTGAGCACAGACGAAAACACTCCGCATACAAATAAGCTCCGTGTATCGCCTGCCGCCTGAAAGATGGAACCGGACGAGGAGAGTATGATCTGAATTCCTACGGAGAGCGACAGGATCCGGAACACGGGTACGGACGGCATCCATTGATGACCGAAAATAATGATTGTCACTTCTTCTGCCGTGAAGAAAAGCAATACGCTAAGCGGCAGGCCGATGAAGGCGAGAAAACGGACAATGCGTTCGTAAGAGCTTAACAGTTTTCCTTTATCATTCTGGAAATCACTGAAGATGGGGTGCATAACCGGAGTGATGACCTGTGTGATATTTTGCAAAGGCAGCATCATCAGACGGTATGATTTTTCGTAATATCCCAAATCGGACATACTCATGTATTTGCCAATCAGTAGTTTATCCAGATTCCGGCTGAAATAGTTGATGACGTTGAACAGGAATTGATAGGCGGAATAGGAAAATATCTTCCGAAGCACCGTTAATCCGAGGGTGAAACGCAGCCGTTGGGGGTATCGCTGAAAAGATATAACGAATATTAATACGCTGGATGCAATAGGATTGATAATCAATGCGTACAATCCTGCTCCGCAAAGGGCGGCAGTCACGGCGGCGGCTCCTGCGGAAATTTGGATAACGAAGCTGCGGATGGCTATGAATTTAAATTCTTTGTTCCGGTAAAATAGTGCTCCCGGTACGATGGTGGCAGAGGCAAAAAAGAGGTTGACGGACAGCAGTTGGCATAAAGTTCGCAGGGTATCGCTCTGGTAATAACCGGCAATGAACCACGAAGAAGCGAAAAATAAGACGCTGATTCCGATGCCTGTCCATATAGTGAATGAAAAAATGTCCGACAAATCATCTTTGGTGAGCGATTTGTGCTGTATGATGGCGGGAGACACTCCCATGTCGGTAAGAAGGTTGAAGAAGGCGATGATGACAGTGGCGACGGCTACGATTCCGAAGTCGTCCGGCGATAGCAGGCGGGCCAGTATTCCTGCCACGACAAGAGAGATGAGGACGCCGCTGTATTTGGCTAGCGCAGTGTAGAATACTCCTGAAAAGAGTTGTTTTTTGATATTGTTTGTCATTGCTGTTTGTTCTTGTTTTAATGATTAACGAGTAGGGATTTGAAAAGTAGTGCCCCTATTGTTCTTGCTGATACGTATTTCTTATACTTGTGTACACACAACCACGCAAGTTTGATTCGCTCCGGCAATCGGAGTGAATGTGCTTGCCACATGACAGCATTGAGCATCTGCGATAAATATAAGTCAATAATTTCCTTGTCTTCATTTTTTGCAGTCTGTTTTTTGAATTTGAGCATCTCCTGTGTTACGACAAGATATCCTTCAATGTTTCGGTAGGCGAATTGGCAAGTCATAATTGAATTTTGTCTCATACGCCGTTGAAAGAATGTCCGCTTAATGCAGGCTGTTCTTGTGGCTTGTAGGTATAATAAGGTGGTGAATAATTGATCTTCATGCACAATGCCGGGATAAAATTGCAAATAGATTTTTTCTAAAAATCCTTTACGGATTAGGTTCAAGCAGGGTGAAGGTGTGTATTCTTTGTTTTGTAATTGCAATTTGAGAGCTTCACTGCCATTATAAACTTTTTCCTCCAATTTGCCGGTGCGTCTATAATTCAAAGAGGGGACATTTTTAATATTATTTTCATAAAAGCTTTGTGCGTCGAAAAATACAAAATCAAGTTGCATTTCTTCGCATTTTAGGTAACAGACTTCCAGGGCATCTTCTTCCAGAAGATCGTCGCTGTCCATGAAATAAATGTATTTGCCGCGAGCATGGCTAATGCCAAAGTTGCGTGCTGTTGATTGTCCCTGATTGGTTTGTGTATAAACTTGTATGCGATGGTCTGTGTTACTTATTTCTTTTAAAATTTCAGGACTTCCATCTGTCGACCCATCATTGATAATGATTATTTCCAGTTCTTTCAGACTTTGGTGTATGATACTTTCTATTGCTTCCCGAACGTATTTTTCGGTGTTGTAAACGGGAATGACAACGCTGACTTTTATCTTGTTATTTTCCATATTTTCTGTAATCTGATAAGCTGCTAATGGTAGTGTCACAACTTGTTTGGCAACTCTTTGTAGAGTTTGGCATATTGCTTGCCCACTTTGTCTATACGCATATTTTCCAAAGCGTATGTGTAATTCGTTTCTCCCTTTCCAAAAGCAGATAATTGTCGGGCTTCTTTCAGTGCCCGTACAATATCAGTTTTATTGTACGGAGAGAAAGTGGGGTTGCCTGTGCTTTTTAATAATTCACCGATATTACCAACATTAGGCCCTATGGCTATTTTGTGAAAGAGAAAAGCGAGAGGAATATTTGCAGAGTTTAGTACATCTTTCCGCTGAATGAATATGACGTCCGAGGCTGTCATATAATAAGGTAAATCACACTCGTCTATCAGTTCGTCGCTGGCTCCTCCTTGTAGTTTATATATCCGGTTGAGCAGCGGCATGAGCAGATAGTAGCCGGCTCTTGAAATCCATCGTTTGAGAAAATTCTTGCCGTAGTTGTAACGTCTCGAAAAAGGGTAGAGGCGTGGAGCCAATAGCAACTTGCGTTCCTCGTCCCATGTGCGGAAAGCTCCGAGCACCATGCGTATCTCTTCACGGTTGCGGAATTTACCGAAGGCGGTGACAATGAATGCTTCTTGAGACAGATTGAGATACTGGCGCGCACGTTCTACACTGATATCTTCTTTGTACGTATACTGGTAAATATGGTGTGGGATAATGGCATTGTGGCTATCGGGATGCTTGGCGAGAAATTCGTCCCGGCTGAAACGTCCCATGTGTACGATCATGTCACTTTGCGATTCGATAATATCGTAAGCCTGTCTGATGATTTCATTTGCATTATGAGGGAGGAGGTTATGCCTTGTGTAGACGAAACGCGCTCCTCCGGAACGAAAAAAACGAATTCGTTCTTCCAGGAGCCGGATGATGTCGGGATCGTTGCACGTCCGGCCTACTGCTTCTTCCGGCCATTGGAAATGTATAATGTCATACATCGTGTCCGATTCCCAGAAATCTTTAGTGGAACATCGAACGTCAATACCAGCCATCCTGATCGCATCGCACAAGATGGGTACGAACAGATTGTCCATATCCCCGTTTTCTCTAAAAACGATGAGTGCTTTTACCGATGGATTGTCTGTGTCTTCACTTTCATTCATGTTTTTTTCTTTGATTTTGAATCAGCTAAGCTATGCTACAAAGGTACTAAAAGATATGAAAATACCTATCTTTTTTTGATCTTCTTTTTCTTGATTGGCCTTTTGGGTGAACCATTCTTCTTAGTCGCACCAAGCTTCCCGTATTTCAGGAGTGTGCTCTCTCTTTGCCGGCGTCTTCTGTTCAGTTCTTCCACGTCATTAGACTGTTGCAGGAAGAGTAACTGGCTCGGATTATGGTTGAGTAATTCACTAGAATCTACGAGGTTGAATAACACAGAAAAACATTCAGCTAATACTACAAAGTGAAAAAAAATATCTATCATAGTATCATTCATTTTAATAGTCATCTTACTATCAGTATAATACATATGATAGATAGCTTCTAAAAAATGTATCTATCATGCTTTTACCAGTAAAAACAAGTTGTCTATCATTGACAAATAGCAGTATAAGGGCCATATAGGTGTAAGATAGCTTGTTTTTGTCGCAATGAAGCCATGTAAATCCGATTATTGTGGCTTAATAATCCAACTGTAATGGCGATAAGTTTATAGCCCACATATGTGGGCTATACATCCTGCATGTGTGGGCTGTACGGTTTACATGTGTGTGCTGTACAGCCTGCACATGTGAACTATAGAAAAACTAACGCTCTCAATAGATTATTAGGCTGTCAAATACAGATTATCATCCTATAAAGTGTGCATCCTTATGCCTTTAAATGGGTATTCTCACCTAATACTATACTAAAATGGACGCAGTATAGGTGTGATAGATGCCCGTTTTTTGTAATAAAAGTATGATAGATACATTTTTTAGAAGCTATCTATCATATGTATTATACTGATAGTAAGATGACTATTAAAATGAATGATAGCATGATAGATATTTTTTTACCATGTAGTATTTATTGAGGCCAATTGTATACGGCTACCAGTTGCTCTTCAGGTAAATGTAAAACATCAAGAATCCGTTTACATTCCAAAGTGGGTAAGTGGGGCATTTTAGTTCGATAATATGTACATTCTCCGATTCTTCCAAGCATCTGTCTTCACTTGGAGTAACGAAAATGAAATATTCGTTTGCATGGTCATTTTTTTGCAATTCCCGAATACTTTCAAGAGCAACGAAATCCATACCATGTTTGTTGGTGCGGAAGATTCGTTGAACTTCAATAGCGATTTTCTTAATTATTAATTCCTGTTATATTTGATATTTATTTATGGTGTTCACCATGTTCTGTATGGATGAATTTTTTATTGGCTCCTTTTAATTTGAATAAGTTACCTATCATAGTGACTGCAAGCATCGGAACTTTTAGAATGGCTTTTCCTACCTGCTTGGTGAATAATTTATCGCCCGATATAGGTAGTGTCATGGCCGCTACTTGTGCCGTTGACAATATCCACCATTTTATTGCTATCATCCATTCGTGGCCGCCATTGTACAAACTTAATATAATGCCGGTAACGGTAAAAACGAACGTCAGTCCAAAGACTCCTGCCAATTGAACCAGCCGTGGAGGGAGCATCCATTGGAATATCTTATTGCAATAGTCTATATTCCCTTGTAAAAGTGCTTTGGGTAAATGTGGCAACGAAGTACGAAGAGCGCCAAATTGTGCGGCTATCCAGCGTTTGCGCTGGTTGCTGATGGCTTCTTTCTTTTGTGTTTTCTCATCAAAAACAAGCAAGTCGGGCAGATAAACTGTATAGATGCGTTGTTGTAAAAGCATGGCTTCCAATTCTTTGTCTTCACCTGCTGTCCGGAGATATTTCACCTGCTGGCGAAACCATTTTGCTTCAAAAGCCATTCCCGAACCTGATAGTCCGGCAGAAAGCCCTACGGCATTATGACCGCTACGGAAGAAACCATTGTTTATTTCTTCACTGATACTGTCGAGAACGGAAATGTCTGTGTTTAGATTCTTTCCTGTCCGGTGGGCCTGTGCAGATTTTATGCCACTATCAAAAACGCGGTTGATTGTGGACAGAAAGTCGGGCGTTGTCATATTGTCGGCATCCATGATGACTACAATGTTGTATGCGTCCGTATCAATGGAATCCATTGCCAGTGTCATTGCTTTGGCTTTCGAACTTTCCGTGTAATTTGCCGTTAACAGACGGATGGGAAGGGCTTGCAGCGCTTCGTTTGTTTCCGGTTGCATCTGATCGGAAATGACTACGATATCATAGAGCTCTTTCGGATAATCTTGCTTAAGAAAGCTCTCTACAGAGGCGAGAATTACACGGTCTTCCTTGTAAGCAGGAAAGAGCACGGCGATGCGTCGAAGCATACGGGCTTCAGGATATTGGGGAGCCCGGTAAAATTTGGAGGCAATAGCGTATAGCAATAGGTAGCATACGCATAACGCGAGGGGAATGTAGAGAATCCAGTCAATGATGTTCATAGTATCTAGGGTTTTATGCGTTTTTACTGTTTTTGTTTGACGAGGACATGAATAGGCCTGAGCAGACTCCATAATAGACAGCACAAAACAGGTCGAAACGGCCTTTGAACGCAAATGACAGACTGTTTTTCCCGGCAGCGACGGTGCTCTGATAGAGTACGGACATCCATCGTTCCATGCCTTTCATATTGCGCCGGGCATAGAGCAGGCGATTCCGTGTCAGGAAATAGGTGCGCAGTTTACTTAGTTGTCCGGTGCTCTGGCTTTCTTTATGAAAAACAGTGCAGCGGGGCTCATACCATAGTTCATAGCCGGCACGAGTCATGCTTGTACTCCAGTCCAATTCTTCATAATAAAGGAAGAAAATTTCCGGCATCATTCCTACCTTTTCAATCACTTCACGCTTAATTATCATAGCTGCCCCATGCAGATAGGGGGTGGGATGGGGCGTGTCGTAACTGCCGTCGTCCGGACAGTCGAAACCCAGTATATTGTTGCGCAACGTTATCTTTGTCAGAGGAGTAAATCCTGCAAACTGTATGTGTTGTGGTGGAAAGGCGAAACGTATTTTCGGCGATACACCTCCGATTTCCGGACGGCTTTCCAGGCGTTCTACCAAACAGGCGACTTCGTCGGACTCGATATATGTATCATTATTGATGAGGAAGATGTATTTGCCCTTTGCAATGCGGATTCCGATATTGTTGCCACCGGAAAAACCTCCGTTTTCATTGCTGCGGATGCTGATAACCGTTGGGTATAATTCGCGTATTTTTGTTGCTTCATCTTCGCGCGAAGCATTGTCTACGACTATGATTTCATAGCTCACAGACTTCAATTTTTTGTGTAGCGATTCTATCAGTTCGCAGGTGTCTTTGAACCCATTATAACAAATTGTAATAAATGATATATCTGGAATATTAGTTGTCATCCTTGTCTCTGTTGCTTTCGTTATTGAATAGATGTTGCTCTTTTTCTTCACTTTTTTCACTCATACGCTTGTCAATATGTGGAGCTGCAAAACAGAGTGCAAAACCGATGTAAACAGGTAGCTGGTTTGGGTACTGCATGATATCGTTGACGTAAGTGGCGATAAAGAATCCGGTATTCATACACAGCCATGCCGCTATTAGCCCCCGCAGGCTTTTATTGCGTACTTTAAACATAAGTATCCATGAGCACCAGGCGAAAAGAATACTATGTATGGAGAGGTAGAGTATTAGTCCGACAATTCCCGTTTCCACCCATACGCTGATTAGCCATGAGTCGGGAGGGTAGGGCATCCGTTCCTTCGAATCGAAGTTGCCGGCTTTGGAGAGTCCGATGCCGTAACCTAACGGTTTTTTTTCCATCAGTTCTTTCATCCTTTGTCGGTTTTCAACACGGACAAGGTATGAAGCATCTTCGGACGGGTGGAAAGAAGAGCGCATTTTATAGATATATTGATTGCCGTTTCCTATGTTCGTAAAGTAGAAAAAGCAAAATATAGAGACTGATACAAAGATTCCCGCCAGTAATGCTTTCCAGTTTTTGGCGATGATGGTTATCATCAACACTCCTCCCATGACAACTCCCATGGCTGCTCGGGTTCCTGATATTCCCATTCCGTAAAGTCCGCCGGCGGCAATGAGGATGAAATAAATACGCAACCATTTGGATTTTACGAAAAAGGCGGAGATGGAAAAAACGACAGCTGACATGGCTGCGTGTACTCCATAATTGGCTGCATCAGAGAAACAGGAGAAGTAGCGGATGCCGGACCAGATGATGTGTGTACGCCATCCGCCCAGTACATGTAAGAAATAGAGTTCTTTGGAGTTAAATCCGTAATTCTTCTGCCAGTAACCTTTTATTGTAAAAATAAGAACAAACACTGACCACACAATCAGCAAGAGCTCAATGTCTTTTTGGGTACGGATAACGAGCGGGACGACAAAAGCACATATTAAAGGTATAAGTGCATAAGGTGTCAGGTTGATATTCCATGCCTCCTGCACATTGTTGGGGTTTAGAATCTCCAGAAGATAGAAACATAACCAGACTGTAAACATATAGGTCATTATGTTTTGTCCCGGTTTCCAGTTTGTTTGTTCGTCATTGTTGAGTTGTACCAAAGAGATAGTGGTAAATAGCAAGATGATTACCATTGAGAATAGTCCTACCTTGATACTTACTAACATACCTGCTGCTATCAATGCGAATTGTAGAGCTAGCAGGACATGGAAAGTTCCTATCCTATTATTCGTCATCTTCTTCTTCCTCTGTCTCTTTTGCTTTTCCTCTTAGATTGAATTTATTTCTTTCTGTAAGCGACAGTTGGCTAAAACGATAGCTGATTCTACGCAACAAGGTGTAGGGGGGGAGCTGACCTGTGAAATCTTCTGTCGCATCGCGGTTGGCATTAGTCAGACATACACGGAACGGAACATCCGTTTGGCCCATCTGTGTTATAAGTTGCTCACAAAGCTGCTTGTCAATCGTTTTCCATCCGCGGTCGGCCGGGCTTACCAGAATGTTGGCATTAGCGTCGTGTAGCAGAGCGGTTGGTATATTGCTTTTCGACAATGGCGGATAGGCAACGATCAGTATGTCTTCTCCTTGCAAGGTATAAAAGTCTGTGATGCTTTTTGCAAGCAAATATTGAGTGGATTCGGTGTTAAAGTCCTCTCCATACATGATGAACCTTGTATTTAGCATACGACTTTGCATATATCCGCAGATCAGATTTCCGATGATTTCCTCACCGGAGTTTTCACTGGTGCTGAACAGGTTGATAATAAATACCCCGGGTGATTTTCGTTTGGTCAGGAAACTGAGCAGGGAGTTGCTCAACTCTTTGACTGAAAGTTGAACATACGTTTTTGTCAATCCTCCATAACGGGCGGAAGACGGGTTGGGAATGGCTCCTATCACTTTAAATCCAGTCACGCGTTTGGTCCGGTTTGCATCACGCAATGTCCTGTCAAGGAGTTCGATCAGTAATAAGATAGCAATGATTATCAAAAAGCTACCCACACAAGCAGCAATAACAATCTGCTTGCGGTTAGTTGAATTAGATCCAATTGGATAGGTAGGCTCATTGAGTACTTTTAATGTGGCAGAAGTCATTTCCAGATTTTTCTTTCTCAACAAGGCTTCGTTATAACTCTGCAACACAGTCAGGTAACTGCGTTCCGTGAAATTGATGGAGCGTTCTTTTTGCTTGATGGTGGTACCTACAGGGGCGAAAAACACATAACGGTCGTTTAATTCCCGGCGGGCGTCCTGCACGACTAACAGTTCAGCTTTGGCTTTTTCATATAGTAAGGTCTGTTCCAGCCATTGGTCGATAATATTGATACGGCTGGCACCCTCTTTGGTATATTTGTGACCTACGTAGGAATTCGTTAAATCATTCAGTTCTTGTTTTAGTTCGCCCAATCGCCTCTTGTCACCTGTCAGGGATTCTTCATTTTTTTGCTTTGGATCACTCATGGCTTCTACTTCCGAAATTTTGCTGGTGATATTGGACGCTTCTCTTAGCTTATCCATGAATTCCATATTCTTGAGCATTTGCTTGGCATTGTTGTCCATGTGCTTTTCCAGCTCCTCAAGCATCGATTTTGTGCTGTTATATGCAAAAAGTGCATCCTGTTCCCGCAGCTCGAATTCTTTACTGATGGCTGCTATTTCTTTCGTTTCGTCAAGATAGTTGATGATTCGTTTTTGTACGTTGTATTTAGTCAGGTCATCTTCTTCTGAATTTAGCTTCTTTCCGATGCGTTGCAACTCTTCCTCAAAGTATTTGATTACTTTGTCTGTTTCTCCGTAGCGGATGCGGCGGTATTCTTCTACGAATTCATCCATCAGGATACTTACTGTGTTGTAGGCAATGCCAGGATCACCGGAAGTATAGCTGATGTCCAACAAATCACTTGTAAGCCGACGTTGCACTCTGATGTTTTTTAAAGCATTGTAGCTGTAGAAGGGGTGATTGTAGTAGAACATTTCATAGATATAGTTACCCTTTTTGGGGCGCATATATGACTCAAAATTGGCTACTGTTTTCTCTTCACTTGATTTATCGATCAACTTTAATATTTCGGGTCCATGCGGACTGTTTTTTAAATGGTTATAGGTGTAACTGTAACAGGATGGGGTAATTCCGTCATTCTCATGGTCTGGATTTCCTTGGATAAGTACACGAGCGAATAATCGCAAAAATACTCTTTTAAGAGTACTCTCGGCTTGCATGATACTTATCAGATTATCCATGGAGTTTTGCACTGTTGCCCAGTCTGTACGCTTGTCGCTTTCCAAATTATATCCCGAGGCTACTCCTGTATAAAGTGTTGCTTTTACATCATATCCACCTCGCATGTGGCGTGTGTAGTAGAAAACGAGCAATGTGAAGATAGAGGTCCCAACCAGTATCAACCAGCGGTGGCGAAAGAGAGTGCGTATAATGGAAATGATGAAATTCATATCTTGTTTTTTTTATTTTCGTATGATAGGAGTGCGTGAAATAACCTCAAGTATCATTAAACTTTTTGTCAGTTCAAACTTGCTTTTCTCGTATGCTTCACGAGCGGAGGATTGTCTTTCTTTGTCGGCAGCCAACTCTGTAGACTCTATCGTTCCGTTTGCGAAATTCTTTTCAGATATTTCATATTGCACATTGGCAAGCACCAAACTCTCGCTTCTCATCTGAAGAACTTTCATTTGCGAGGTAGCCATTGCATACATTTCAATAATATTCTTTTTGATTTCGTCGTACTTCACTTCTCGTTCCAGTTCTGCACTTCGGAGTGTAAGCCTTTGCCGGCTGACACGTCCTTTGAGGTCGAACAGATCATCTAGTGGAATACTTAAACCAGCTCCTACAGTGTAGCCGTTTTGTGCTTGGGTGGAGTAGGTGAGGTAAGGGGCAACAGCTACGTCCGTATAGGTGGACTCATTGCCGAACATTCCGTATTGATAACTTCCCCGTAAACTGAAGAAACCCAGAAATGACCATTTTTCTTTTTTGAGTAATTTGCGCTCTATCGTCGCCTTTACGTCTGCCATCTCATAAACGGGGCTGTTTTTAGCGTTTTCGAATAAAACAGATAGTGGAGGGAGAACTATTCTACTATAATCTTCTTTACTTAGTTGAGAATAGTCAGACACTTCTTGTGCAACTACACGGGTTGTAGAGACGAATAGAAGTAATAGCCCCGAAAAAAAGTATATAAATTGCTTCATAAAAAAATCCTATTATTTGCTCTTGCTGTGTTATAGCTTGCGCAAATATAAGGATTAATTTCATTTATGTGCAGTCTTTTATTATCTATTTTACAATCTTTCTTGTAAATTGTGCACAATTTGTCGCGTAAATGGCGTCAAAAGGCTTCTGTCATGTTGAAATAGAACAAATTCTGCTTGTTCACCATGTCTCTGCCGAAATCAAGGCGTACATTCATACGGGGTTGGACTTCAATGCGTAACCCTAATCCGAGATTCGGAAGTACGCCTTCTATCTTGCCCGGAGTAGGACCCATAAATCCGCATCCTCCCCATGCCACATATCCCACATGACTCAACATCTTCTTCACCCAGGTGCTTTTGTCTGTATTTATCATCTGACGGTATTCGGCCATCATTACATGTGAGGACTTGTCGCGAAACTGTCCCATGTAGTAACCGCGAAGATCGAAAGGGGTTCCGCTAAGTACATATTTCGTTAGTGGAACGTTCCCAAATGCGTTTTTACTCTGCACTGTCCAGGCTATGACTTTACGACGACCTACTGTTTTGTATTGGCGATAATCTATTTCCAAACGGTAGAAATTATTGTCACTTCCGAATGTTTTATTATACATCATTCCCCGGAAGTCAAGGTAAGTTCCGCTATAAGCATTGGCGGGAATATCACGTGTGTCATATGTCAGTAGGAAACCGAGTCCCGAACTGAAATTTTTGTATCCGTGTTCCGTACCTCCTGCTGCTATGTATGAGGGCTCATTGACCATCCCGGCAGCTGGTTTAGTAATCTTGTCATAGTTCAAATCGACTTGGGGACCAGCAAAGACATTACTTTCACCCAAACGGAACAAGAACCATGGATTGACTTGAATACCGCTATAACGGTACTCGCTGGTGTCTTCTCCACGTTCATAATCTTTATTGGTGGAATACCCGATGCCATAAAAATTCTCGATTGTATTTTTATAAGAGAAGGTTCCGAAGATACGGAAACGGTCGCCTTTAAAGAAGAGTTGTGGCTTCGTCATCAGGTTCAGGCCGCCCTTAAAAATCAATGCAATGGACATTGGCACTACTGAACGCCGCTGAGTGGTATCACTCGGATTCATCCGAAACGTCATCAGTGCGCTACCGCCCACCAGCAAACCAAAATCCGGCGTATAGCTGGGACCACCCAATATGTTATAGTGTAAATTACGCTTTGCTACACGCTGACGACGCAACTCACGTTTTGAAAGGGCAGGAATGGTGTCTGACGGGATGCCTTCCATATCTGTAGGAGTAGTATCACTGATAGAAGTTGTAGACATTTGCAGTTCATCGCTTTTTACTGCCGTATTATCAGTCGCAGCTGACATCATATTGATGGATGGAAGCATCATCAATATTCCTATTATATATTTCTTCATAATTTCTCTCTGAGGAATTTGACTGCAAAGAAAACTATTTTATTCCGATTAGTTTTGATGTTCTTAGATAATAAATCTAAAAAAGAATCGTATTTTTGCAGAATAAGATGTTTTTCGATATGCTGATAAATAAAACTGCATGATTTAATCCCATACACCAAACAATATTTATTAGTATATCATCATGGGCTATTAATTAATTATTTATATCTAATGAATAAACAGATTTTATCATTTTTTGTTTTCTGTGCTTTTTCTTATTCTACACAAGCGCAAGAACTAAAAGGCGGCATCAGCGACTCCATGATGCAACAAATCAAACAGAGTTATACAAACACTCCCGCTGACAAGGCTATCCGAAACGCTATCGGAAGCAATGACATCCGTAAACTGGCTCTCAACCAGGACAACCTGAAAGGCATGGATACGCATTTTTCCATCAAAGTGTCTTCTAAAGGTATCACCGACCAGAAATCTTCCGGTCGATGCTGGCTTTTCACAGGTCTGAACGTGATGCGTGCCAAAGCGATCTCCAAGCATAACCTCGGCTCCTTTGAATTTTCACAGACTTATCCTTTCTTCTTCGACCAACTGGAGAAAGCCAACCTCTTTCTACAAGGCATCATCGACACCAGCAGCAAACCAATGGATGATAAAATGGTGGAGTGGCTCTTCCGTAACCCCTTGAGTGACGGTGGCACATTCACTGGCGTAGCTGACATCGTAAGTAAATACGGACTTGTTCCCAAAGATATTATGCCCGAAACCAACAGCAGCGAAAATACTTCCCGCATGGCAGGTCTGATTGCCTTGAAACTCCGTGAACAGGGTCTCCAACTCCGTGATCTCGCTGCTAAAGGCGCTAAGCCCGTCGCTCTTGAGAAAACGAAGACTGAAATGTTGAGTACCATCTACCGTATGTTGGTTCTGAATCTTGGTGTACCTCCCACAGAATTCACCTGGACCGAATACAATGCCCAGGGGAAACCTGTATCTACTGAGACTTATACTCCACTTTCTTTCCTGAAGAAGTATGGCGACGAAAAACTAATTGACAGCTACGTCATGTTAATGAACGACCCTAGCCGTGAATATTACAAATGTTATGAAATAGACTATGATCGCCATCGCTATGACGGTAAAAACTGGACGTATGTCAATCTCCCCATCGAAGATATCAAGGAAATGGCTATCGCCTCTCTCAAAGACAGCACCATGATGTATTTCTCCTGTGATGTAGGCAAATTCTTAAACTCTGACCGTGGCCTGCTGGATGTCAAAAACTACGACTATGAATCTCTCATGGGTACTTCTTTTAATATGGATAAGAAACAACGTATCCAAACCTTTGCCAGTGGCTCCAGCCACGCCATGACACTTATGGCCGTTGATCTTGATAAAAATGGAAAACCGACGAAATGGATGGTTGAAAATAGCTGGGGACCGGCTGCCGGTTATCAGGGTTATCTCATCATGACGGACGACTGGTTTAACGAATATATGTTTCGATTAGTGGTAGAAACAAAATACACATCGAAAAAAGTTTTAGATGTATTGAAGCAGAAACCAATCCGTCTTCCAGCCTGGGATCCTATGTTTGCTGAATAGTTCTTTTTCTTTTGTCTTGAAACAAAAGAAAGACGATTACGGGATAAAAGAAAGAAGATGTGTGTGCGAACACGAAAGGAATTACGGAAATATATCCGTAATTCCTTTCTTTTTTCCTCCCGAATCCCAATCTTATTTATTACTTTTGCGGCAAATTTATGAAACCATTATTTTATCTAGCATGGCAAATGTAATAAAGTTACGTAAAGGCCTTGACATAAACCTGAAAGGTAAAGCTGCTGAGACGTACGCAACAGTAAAAGAACCGGGGTTCTACGCACTCGTACCCGATGACTTTCCTGGAGTGACGCCAAAGGTAGTCGTGAAAGAACAGGAATATGTAATGGCTGGTGGACCCTTGTTTATCGACAAGTATCATCCTGAAGTGAAATTTGTTTCGCCGGTGAGCGGCGTGGTGACGAGTGTAGAACGTGGTGCTCGTCGTAAGGTATTGAACATCGTAGTGGAAGCTGCCGCAGAGCAGGACTATGAGGATTTTGGGAAAAAGAATGTTGCTTCGATGGATGCTGAAGCTGTGAAATCCGCTTTGTTGGAAGCCGGACTTTTCGCGTTTATCAAACAGCGTCCCTATGACATCATTGCAGACCCGACGGTAACTCCGAAAGGAATCTTCGTTTCCGCATTCGATACCAATCCGTTGGCTCCGGATTTTGAGTTCGCCCTCAAAGGCGAGGAAGTAAACTTCCAGACAGGACTTGATGCTCTTGCCAAACTGGCAAAAACTTACCTGAATATCAGTGTGAAACAGAACGCTGCCGCACTGACACAAGCTAAAAACGTTACAATCACCGCATTCGACGGGCCGAACCCTGCCGGTAATGTAGGCGTTCAGATCAACCACCTCGATCCCGTATCCAAGGGCGAAACGGTATGGACTATTGATCCGCAAGCCGTAATCTTCATCGGTCGCCTCTTCAATACAGGCCATGTAGATTTCACCCGTACAGTAGCTGTGACAGGTTCCGAAGTGTTGAAACCTGCATACTGCAAACTACAGGTAGGCGCATTGCTCACTAACGTGTTTGCAGGCAATGTAACAAAAGACAAAGACTTACGCTACATCAGCGGTAACGTGCTGACAGGAAAGCAAGTATCCCCGAACGGATTCTTGGGCGCATTCCATAGCCAACTGACTGTTATCCCCGAAGGTGACGACATTCATGAAATGCTTGGATGGATCATGCCACGCTTCAACCAGTTCAGTGCCAACCATTCTTATTTCAGCTGGTTGATGGGTAAGAAGGAATATACGTTGGATGCCCGTATCAAAGGTGGCGAACGTCACATGATTATGTCGGGTGAATACGATAGAGTATTCCCAATGGACATTCTACCCGAATATCTGATTAAAGCAATTATCGCCGGTGATATCGACCGTATGGAAGCACTCGGCATCTATGAAGTTGCTCCCGAAGATTTCGCCCTTTGCGAATTCGTCTGCTCTTCAAAGATGGAACTGCAACGCATCGTTCGTGCCGGACTCGATATGCTCCGTTCAGAAATGGCGTAATCGAATAAGAGATTAAATAATAAAAATTAAAATAAGCGATAGTTGAAATCTTGCGAAACGGCTCTCTGTGAATACAGCATAAATCCAGCACAGCCAATTTTCAACCTTCAACTTTCAATTTTCAATTAAATAAATGAAAGCGTTAAGAAATTATCTCGATAAGATAAAGCCGAACTTTGAGGAGGGCGGCAAATTCCACGCATTCCAGTCGGTGTTTGACGGCTTCGAAACATTCCTGTTCGTGCCCAGCAAGACTGCGAAAACGGGAACGCACATACATGACGCAATCGATAGCAAGCGCATCATGTCGATTGTGGTTATTTCGTTAGTACCGGCTTTGCTGTTCGGTATGTACAACGTAGGTTACCAGCATTTCACTCACACAGGCGCTACTGGCAGCTTCATCGAAATGTTTATCTACGGATTCCTGGCAGTATTGCCTAAAATAATCGTATCTTATGTAGTAGGTCTTGGCATTGAGTTCGTCGTAGCTCAATGGAAGAAAGAAGAAATCCAGGAAGGATTCCTCGTTTCCGGTATCCTGATCCCGATGATCGTTCCGGTAGACTGTCCGTTGTGGATTCTTGCCGTAGCTACTGCATTCTCTGTAATCTTTGCAAAAGAAGTATTCGGTGGTACAGGTATGAACGTATTCAACGTTGCGTTGATTACTCGTGCATTCCTGTTCTTCGCATACCCGACCAAGATGTCCGGTGATGCCGTTTGGGTGTCTGGCGACAGCATCTTCGGTTTGGGACAAAGTGTAGACGGACTCACCGTTGCCACTCCGCTGGGACAAGCTGCTACATCAGGCAGTGTGCCTGCATTCAACATGGATATGATTACAGGTTTGATTCCGGGTTCTATCGGTGAAACCAGCGTAATCGCCATCCTGATTGGTGCCGTTATCCTGCTTTGGACAGGTGTTGCGAGCTGGAAGACAATGATTTCCGTATTCGTCGGTGGTGCATTCATGGCATGGGTATTCAACTCAATCGGCATGGAAAACAACACAATGGCTCAAATGCCTTGGTATGAACACCTCGTTCTTGGTGGTTTCTGCTTTGGTGCCGTATTTATGGCTACTGACCCTGTGACTTCCGCACGTACAGAAAGAGGTAAATATATCTTCGGATTCCTGATCGGTGTGATGGCTATCGTTATCCGCGTACTGAATCCGGGTTATCCGGAAGGTATGATGCTTGCCATCCTGCTGATGAATATCTTCGCTCCGCTGATCGATTACTGTGTAGTACAGAGCAATATCAGCCGTCGCGAGAAACGCACTATCAAGTCTAACCAATAAATACCGAAAGAAAATGAATACGAATAGTAATAGTTATACTATCATTTATGCTTCGGTAATGGTTATTATCGTTGCATTCCTGCTGGCATTCGTTAGTTCTTCATTGAAATCTACACAAGACAAGAATGTGCAGTTGGACACTAAGAAACAAATCCTCGCTGCATTGAACATTAAGAATGTGAAAGATGCGGATGCTGAATATCAAAAATATGTGAAAGGGGATATGCTGATGAACGTAGACGGTACGCTGACCGAAAACACGGGCGAATTTGCTACCAACTACGAAAAAGAAGCAAAAGAACAACAACGTCTGCACGTGTTTGTATGTGAAGTGGACGGTCAGACTAAATATGTAGTCCCTGTTTACGGTGCCGGTCTTTGGGGCGCTATCTGGGGATATGTTGCGCTGAACGAAGATAAAGATACCGTTTACGGTACTTATTTCTCACACGCCAGTGAAACTCCGGGTCTGGGTGCTGAAATTGCAACTGATCATTTTCAGAATGAGTTTGTAGGTAAGAAGACTTTGGAAAATGGTTCTATCGCTTTGGGAGTTGTGAAGAACGGCAAGGTAGAGAAACCTGAATATCAGGTGGACGGTATTTCGGGCGGTACAATCACTTCTGTTGGTGTAGACGCTATGCTAAAAGCTTGTCTGGGTAGTTACATGAGTTTTTTAACTAAATAATAAGGAGAAGAAAAGAATATGGGACAACTGTTTTCAAAGAGAAATAAAGAAGTATTCTCTGCTCCGTTAGGAATAGACAATCCGGTAACCGTACAGGTGCTCGGTATCTGTTCTGCACTTGCTGTTACTGCAAAGCTGGAGCCGGCTATTGTAATGGGACTTTCAGTAACGGTAATTACTGCATTTGCTAATGTAGTAATTTCAATGTTGCGCAAGACCATTCCTAACCGCATCCGTATCATCGTTCAGCTGGTAGTGGTAGCTGCTTTGGTAACTATTGTAAGTGAAGTTTTGAAAGCGTATGCTTATGATGTAAGTGTTCAGCTATCTGTATATGTAGGTTTGATTATCACCAACTGTATCCTGATGGGACGTCTGGAAGCATTTGCCATGCAGAACGGTCCTTGGGAGTCTTTCCTTGATGGTTTGGGCAATGGTTTGGGATATGCCAAGATTTTGATTATCGTTGCTTTCTTCCGTGAACTGTTTGGTTCGGGAACATTGCTGGGTTTCAATATTCTGAATTACGAACCTATCCAGAATATTGGATACGTAAACAACGGTTTGATGTTAATGCCACCGATGGCATTGATTATCGTAGCTTGCATCATCTGGTATCAACGTGCACGTCACAAAGAATTGCAAGAAGAAAGTAATTAATTATTTCTGATTTCTGAATTATGGAACATTTATTAAGTTTATTCGTCCGCTCTATCTTTGTGGACAACATGATATTCGCATTCTTCTTGGGTATGTGTTCATACCTGGCTGTTTCGAAGAATGTGAAGACCGCTGTAGGGCTGGGTATCGCGGTAACTTTTGTGTTACTGGTGACACTTCCGGTCAACTATCTGTTGCAAACCAAGGTGCTGGCTGCCAATGCTATCATTGAAGGTGTTGACCTTAGCTTCTTGAGTTTTATTCTTTTCATAGCCGTTATTGCCGGTATTGTGCAGTTGGTGGAAATGGTAGTAGAACGTTTCAGCCCCTCATTGTACGCTTCGTTGGGTATCTTCCTGCCGTTGATTGCTGTTAACTGTGCTATCATGGGTGCTTCTCTGTTTATGCAACAACGTATCAACCTTGGTCCGAGCGACCCGAAATACATCGGTGATGTATGGGATGCTCTTTCTTATGCGTTGGGTTCCGGTATCGGTTGGTTGCTGGCTATCGTAGGTCTGGCTGCTATCCGCGAGAAAATGGCTTACTCTGATGTACCTGCTCCGTTGAAGGGCTTAGGTATCACATTTATCACAGTAGGTCTGATGGCAATCGCATTTATGTGTTTCTCTGGTTTGAACATCTAAAAGAAAGGAATAAGACAATGGATATGAATTTAATATTAGCGAGCATTGGGGTATTCCTTGTGGTTATTCTGTTGCTTGTTGTAATCTTGTTGGTTGCCAAGAATTTCCTGGTACCATCAGGAGACGTAAAACTGACAATCAACGGCGAAAAGGAATTGGAAGTGGCTTCCGGTTCTACTTTGCTTAATACGCTGTCTGTAAACGGAGTATTCCTGTCATCAGCTTGTGGTGGTAAAGGTTCTTGCGGACAGTGCAAATGCCAGGTACTCGAAGGTGGTGGAGAAATCCTGCCTTCTGAAGTTCCTCACTTCAGCCGTAAACAGCAACAAGACCACTGGCGTCTGGGCTGTCAGGTGAAAGTGAAAAATGATATGGCTATCAAGATCGACGAATCTATCTTGGGCGTGAAAGAATGGGAGTGCGAAGTAATCTCCAACAAGAACGTGGCTACATTTATTAAAGAGTTCATCGTTGCTCTGCCTAAAGGCGAACACATGGACTTCATCCCGGGTTCTTACGCACAGATTAAGATTCCTAAATTCTCAATGGATTATGATAAGGACATTGATAAGAGTCTGATTGGTGATGAATATCTTCCTGCATGGGAGAAATTCGGTTTGCTGGGTCTGAAATGTAAGAACGACGAGGAAACAATCCGTGCTTACTCTATGGCCAACTATCCTGCCGAAGGTGACCGTATCATGTTGACAGTACGTATCGCTACTCCGCCATTCAAACCGAAAGAGCAAGGTCCTGGATTTATGGATGTAATGCCGGGTATCGCTTCTTCTTATATCTTTACCCTGAAACCGGGTGACAAAGTAATAATGAGTGGCCCTTACGGAGACTTCCACCCAATCTTCGATTCTAAGAAGGAAATGATGTGGATTGGTGGTGGTGCCGGTATGGCTCCATTGCGTGCGCAAATCATGCACTTGACCAAGACATTGCATACTACTGACCGTAAGATGTCTTACTTCTATGGTGCCCGTGCGCTGAACGAAGTGTTCTATCTGGAAGATTTCCTACAAATTGAAAGAGACTTCCCGAACTTCACCTTCCATTTGGCTCTTGACCGTCCGGACCCTGCTGCTGATGCCGCAGGCGTGAAGTACACTCCGGGATTCGTTCACAACGTAATTTACGAAACTTACCTGAAGAATCACGAAGCTCCTGAAGATATTGAATACTACATGTGTGGTCCTGGCCCGATGTCGAAGGCCGTTGAGAAGATGCTCGACGATCTTGGTGTTCCGGCACAGAATCTGATGTTCGACAACTTCGGAGGATAATTTGCAGAAGAGAACAAACCGGTTGGGAAAATGACCGGAAAGGTTACATAAAGACAGAGCGGGAAATCTGAAAAGCAGCAATGCTTCTTCGATTTCCCGCTTCTTTTTGGTGTGATCTCATAATGTCTTTCCGCTATGTCTTGTATCTATTTTATGCCTGTTTGAAAGATAGTGCTCCTTTTTTATCCATACTTATCTATTATATTCGTATATTTGGCTACACAATAGAATTATTAAACCACAATAGGTTATGGAATATCATCGTATATCTTTCATCCACAATGATACAGAGTATTCATTTGTCAAAGCTATGAGTTCAAATTTAACGGGATATGCCTTAGTGACAGCTTGTAGGGCAGAAGTAACTATTTACATGAAAGAGAATAACCTGAAAGGTTATTATATATTGACCGGCATGGCTAAAGTTTGATTGTATTTTTATCTTCGTACTCTTTCCTTTTTGTATCTTTGCCCCCATGTTAGAGAAAAATGAAATTATACAGTCGGCTCTCCGCAATTTGAAGATTGAAGAGCTGAATCCGATGCAGGAAGCATCACTTGAACAAGCTACCGGCAGAAAAGACGTTATACTGTTGTCACCGACAGGATCGGGCAAGACATTGGCCTATTTGTTACCTTTACTCCTTACCCTAAAACCGAACGATGACAGCGTACAGGTCTTGATTCTTGTTCCTTCGCGTGAGCTTGCCTTACAGATAGACTCTGTATTCAAAGCAATGGGGACTTCCTGGAAAACCTGCTGTTGTTACGGCGGGCATCCCATCGCCGAAGAAAAGAAAAGTATATTAGGCAATCATCCTGCTATCATCATCGGTACCCCGGGACGTATTACCGACCATTTGTCGAAAGGAAATTTCAATCCTGAAACCATTGAAACTTTAATTATCGACGAGTTCGACAAGTCGTTGGAGTTTGGTTTCCACGATGAAATGGCAGAGATTATCACCCAGCTTCCGGGATTAAAAAAACGTATGTTGCTTTCAGCTACCGATGCAGAAGAGATTCCCGAATTTACGGGACTGAACCGCACGGTTAAGTTGGACTTCCTTTCGGACGCTTCTGAAGAACAAGAGTCGCGCTTGAAATTGATGAAGGTGCTTTCGCCCTCCAAAGATAAGATTGATACTTTATATAACCTGCTTTGTACATTGGGGAGTAGTTCGAGCATTGTGTTTTGTAATCATCGGGATGCGGTGGACCGTGTGCATCAGTTATTGGCAGATAAAAAACTACTCGCAGAACGTTTTCATGGCGGTATGGAACAGCCGGACCGAGAACGTGCGCTCTACAAATTCCGTAATGGGAGTTGTCATGTATTGATTTCTACCGATCTGGCTGCCCGTGGACTGGATATTCCGGAAGTTGGACATATCATCCATTATCATTTGCCGGTCAATGAAGAAGCCTTTACACACCGCAACGGACGAACAGCACGTTGGGACGCTACCGGAACGTCTTATCTGATTCTTCATGCCGAAGAGAAACTTCCTCCTTATATCCCGGAAGAAATGGAAGCAGTGGTGTTGCCTGAAAACCCTCCCCGTCCTCCGAAATCGGTCTGGACTACTATATATATAGGTAAAGGAAAGAAGGAAAAACTTAGCCGGATTGATATTGCTGGATTCTTATATAAAAAAGGAAATCTGGCTCGTGAAGATGTCGGAGCGATTGATGTCAAAGAGCATTATGCTTTTGTTGCCGTTCGTCGGGCTAAGGTGAAGCAACTCCTGAATCTGATTCAAGGAGAGAAAATAAAAGGAATGAAGACTATTATTGAAGAAGCGAAGTAAAAATCTTTGCTGTAAGATACCTTACTTGACATCTATAGATAACAATATGGTGTATATATCCTGTATAAACCAATAAAAAGAAAGGAAAATCTGCTTTAGAACAGTATTTTTATAAGGAAAGATTTGTGCGGTGGGAATAAATTCGTAAATTCGCAAGGTCAAAAGACAAAAGTAACGAAATTGTTAAACCAAAAACAAACTTCAAATGAAAAAGCATAATTTCAATGCAGGACCTTCCATTCTTCCGCGTGAGGTGATAGAGGATACAGCGAAGGCTATTTTAGATTTCAACGGCTCTGGTCTCTCTTTGATGGAAATCAGCCACCGCGCCAAAGACTTCCAACCTGTGGTTGACGAAGCAGTGGCATTATTCAAGGAATTACTCAATATCCCCGAAGGTTATTCGGTACTGTTCCTGGGTGGAGGTGCTAGTCTGGAGTTCTGCATGGTTCCTTTTAACTTCTTGGAGAAAAAGGCTGCTTACTTGAACACAGGTGTGTGGGCTAAGAAAGCAATGAAAGAGGCTAAAGGGTTTGGCGAAGTTGTAGAAGTTGCTTCCTCTGCCGAAGCTACATATACTTATATCCCAAAAGATTACACAATCCCGACAGATGCAGATTATTTCCACATCACTACTAACAACACAATTTACGGTACAGAATTGAAGAAAGACCTCGATTCTCCGGTTCCGATGGTTGCCGATATGTCTTCTGATATTTTCTCACGTCCGGTTGACGTTTCTAAATATATCTGTATTTATGGTGGTGCGCAAAAGAATCTGGCTCCTGCAGGTGTTACATTCGTTATCGTTAAGAATGACGCTGTAGGCAAGGTTTCTCGTTACATTCCGTCAATGCTGAACTATCAGACGCACATTGATAACGGTTCTATGTTCAATACTCCTCCGGTAGTGCCTATCTATGCTGCATTGTTGAACCTTCGCTGGATCAAAGCACAAGGTGGTGTGAAAGAAATGGAACGTCGTGCCATTGAAAAAGCGGATATGTTGTATGCTGAAATCGACCGTAACAAGATGTTCGTGGGTACTGCTGCCGAAGAAGATCGTTCACGCATGAACATCTGTTTCGTGATGGCTCCCGAATACAAAGACCTTGAAGCTGACTTCATGAAGTTTGCTACTGAAAGAGGTATGGTAGGTATCAAGGGACACCGTTCTGTAGGTGGTTTCCGTGCATCTTGCTACAATGCTTTGCCGAAAGAAAGCGTACAAGCTTTGATCGACTGCATGCAGGAATTTGAAAAACTTCATTAATAATATTTTCACCACAGATTACACAGACGAACGCAGACTTTTTAAATTCTGTGAGGCTCTGGGTAATCTGTGGTGAGTCTTTATAAACAGAATTAGATTATGAAAGTACTTATAGCTACTGACAAACCGTTTGCAAAAGTTGCAGTAGACGGTATCCGTAAAGAAATAGAAGCGGCCGGATTTGAGCTTGCTTTACTTGAGAAATATACAGAAAAGGCTCAATTGCTGGATGCAGTGAAAGATGCTAATGCTATTATTATCCGTAGCGATATTATTGATGCAGAGGTGCTTGATGCTGCCAAAGAATTGAAAATCGTAGTACGTGCCGGTGCAGGATATGACAACGTTGACCTGGCTGCTGCCACTGCTCACAACGTATGTGTCATGAACACTCCGGGACAGAACTCTAATGCTGTTGCCGAACTCGCTTTGGGTATGATGGTATATGCTGTTCGTAATTTCTATAACGGAACTTCCGGTACAGAACTGATGGGCAAGAAACTGGGTATTCATGCTTATGGAAACGTAGGTCGTAATGTAGCCCGTGTTGCCAAAGGTTTCGGAATGGAAGTGTATGCTTACGACGCATTCTGCCCGAAAGAAGCAATCGAAAAAGATGGTGTGAAAGCACTTGATTCGGCAGAAGAACTGTATAAGACTTGCCAGGTGGTATCTCTTCATATTCCGGCAACTGCTGAGACAAAGAACTCTATCAATTATGCTCTGTTGAAAGATATGCCGAAAGGTGCTATGTTGGTAAACACTGCCCGTAAGGAAGTTATCAATGAAGCGGAACTGATTAAATTAATGGAAGAGCGTGCAGACTTCAAATATATCACAGATATTATGCCTGTTGCTAATGCAGAATTTGCAGAGAAGTTTGCCGAACGTTATTTCTCAACTCCAAAGAAGATGGGGGCCCAAACTGCTGAAGCAAATATCAATGCCGGTATTGCTGCCGCTCAACAAATTGTAGGCTTCCTGAAAGATGGTTGCGAGAAATTCAGAGTAAACAAATAAAATTCTGAAGAAGCCAGTCGGACCTTTCAGAATAACAATAACCGTTCCTCCAGAACAACTATGATTGTATCTGAATAAAAACAGTCCGTCACAGAATGTCTTTTTTAGAAATAAGTAGTATATTTGAGCCACAGATTTTCAATAAGTCTGTGGCTTTAATTTTTTACGTATTAAATACTAATATCATGGCAATAATTAAACCTTTCAAGGGCATTCGTCCTCCACAAGACCTAGTAGAACAGGTCGCTTCACGTCCTTATGATGTATTGAATTCAGAAGAAGCCCGCACAGAAGCGGAAGGTAACGAAAAGTCCCTTTATCATATTATTAAACCGGAAATAGATTTCCCTGTCGGTACGGATGAACACGACGAACAGGTGTATGCTAAAGCTGCCGAGAATTTCCAACTGTTCCAGGACAAAGGTTGGTTGGTGCAGGATAATAAGGAAAATTATTATATCTATGCCCAAACGATGAACGGGAAAACACAATACGGATTGGTAGTTGGCGCATACGTTCCCGATTATATGAATGGGATTATCAAAAAACATGAGCTTACCCGTCGTGACAAGGAAGAAGACCGTATGAAGCATGTCCGTGTGAACAACGCTAACATCGAACCTGTTTTCTTTGCTTATCCGGATAATGAGAAACTGGATGTTATTATCAAGAAGTATACGACAAGCAAGCCTGTTTATGACTTCATCGCTCCGGGTGATGGCTTTGGACATACTTTCTGGGTTGTCGATCAAGATGAGGATATTGCTACCATTACTGCCGAATTTGCTAAAATGCCGGCTCTTTATATTGCCGACGGACATCACCGTTCTGCCGCTGCTGCACTGGTGGGAGCAGAGAAAGCAAAGCAAAATCCGAATCATCGTGGTGATGAAGAATATAATTACTTCATGGCTGTTTGTTTCCCAGCCAACCAGTTAACCATCATCGATTATAACCGTGTAGTGAAAGATCTCAATGGTTTGACTCCCGAACAATTCCTGGCTGCACTTGATAAAAACTTTATAGTGGAAGAGAAAGGTGCGGATATCTATAAACCATCCGGATTACATAACTTCTCACTCTATTTGGGGGGCAAATGGTACAGTCTGACAGCCAAAACTGGTACATACAATGACAATGATCCTATTGGTGTGCTTGATGTTACCATCTCATCCAACCTGATTCTGGATGAAGTTTTGGGCATAAAGGATTTACGTTCGGACAAACGAATTGATTTTGTTGGTGGTATCCGTGGATTGGGAGAGCTCAAGAAGCGTGTGGATAGCGGTGAAATGAAAGTGGCTCTGGCTCTTTATCCCGTATCTATGAAACAATTGATGGATATTGCAGATACAGGTAATATTATGCCACCGAAGACTACTTGGTTTGAACCGAAACTTCGTTCGGGCTTGGTAATTCATAAATTGGATTAGGAAACATCTATCGGATGATGCAAAAAAGACGTTGTTGATGTGAGCTATATCAATCAATGTAACACCCGATTAAGATAAAAAAAATAGTGACGGTATATGCCCGGGATAGTGACGGTATCTTTGTGGTATACCGTCACTATTTTTATAGGATAGCGTCACTATCTTGTAGATGAAAATCTGTCAACAAAGATTTTATATTCCCAACTACATCTCATCGGTAAATGGAACATTAATATTTCCAAACGATAGATTGACTTTTCTTATTAAAGCCGTATCTTTGCAGTATGACTGCTGAAGATACTTATAAAACCATCATTGAACCTTCCGAAGGTATTTATACGGAAAAACGAAGCAAGTTTATTGCTATCGCCCTTCCTGTGCGTACTCTCGATGAAATAAAAATACATCTTGAAACGTATCAGAAGAAGTATTATGACGCACGACACGTATGTTATGCCTATATGTTGGGAGCTGCACGAAAGGATTTCCGTGCCAATGACAATGGAGAACCTTCCGGAACAGCGGGAAAACCCATTCTCGGACAGATAAACTCAAATGAACTGACGAATATCCTGATTATAGTAGTCCGTTATTTTGGAGGAATCAAGTTAGGGACAAGCGGATTGATCGTGGCTTATAAGGCTGCCGCTGCTGAAGCTATTGCTGCTGCTACAATTATAGAAAAAACGGTAGATGAAGACGTGACGGTAATGTTTGAATATCCCTTCATGAATGACGTAATGCGCATTGTGAAAGAAGAGGAACCTGAAATTCTCAATCAGTCGTATGAGATGGATTGTAGTATGACGTTACGTATTCGTCGTTCGATGATGCCTAAGTTGCGTGCCCGTTTGGAAAAGGTGGAGACAGCGCGGATTCTTGATGATGAGAATGTATTGTAAGTAAGATATTTAAATATTGCATGAGAAATAAATATCATATAATTTTCAATCTGTTTTTAAGCTTCTTTGCTTTGATAAGCGTTCAGACGCAAGTACAAGCACAGGAGACTCAAAAGCTCGCTCCTAATAATATTCCTGTTCCGTGGTATTCGCAGAAAATCACGGGATGTCCTTATTCGCATTGCTCTCTGGCTTCTTCGCTAATGGTATTTGATTACTTCAAGGGTATGACGACCGATACACAACGTACAGCTCAGGATGCAGAAAAGAAATTGATTGAATATCAACGCAACTACTTTCTGAAAAAACGTGCTCCCTTCCGTCGTCGTACATCGATAGGGCAGGGAGGATACTATTCTTTTGAAATTGATTCTTTGACACGTTATTATGAAAACATGATAAGTGCCGAACATTTTCAGCAGAAAGATTACCGGGTATTAAAAGATTATATTGATCGTGGTATACCTGTGCTTGTCAATGTGAGATATACAGGAGCTGTTCGTGGTTTGCGTCCCGGTCCGAGAGGGCACTGGATGGTGCTTCGTGGTATTGATGATAAACATGTGTGGGTAAATGATCCCGGGCGTTCGCCGGAGATGCGGAGTAAAGGAGAAAATATCTGTTATCCTATAAAGAAACAGCCGGGCAATCCTTCCTATTTTGATGGTTGTTGGACAGGACGATTTATCATAGTTACTCCCAGAGAATGGATTCGAAACTCTCTGTTTGCACAAATAGGCAAGCTTCCTCCATTGGAAGAGGTGACTCATATAGTTCCTCCTATTGTGTCGTCTGCAACCTTACCGCAGGTTATCAATCAGTAAGCAACTCATGGTGAAGATAGAAATTTCTTAGTAAAATTAGGATAAAAAGAACCATTAGTAAAATAAAGACATATGGCATTTGAAGCAACCAAAAAAGAATGGTGCGAACTCTATTCTTTCTTTCGTCTCCTGGCAGACGGGAAAGTAGTGTTAGGCACAGCAGAAGCAAAGGCGGGAGAAAGATTCTGGCCTGTTGCAATGATTCAACGCGAAGAACATGACGGGACACGTCAATATTATATTGAAGAAGATACGATCCGTATAGTGGGAGAGAGCGGGGTAAAATCGATGCCTCGTGAGGATTTTGGTATTGTAGCAGATCTGATATTGCAGGCTGTGAAAACTTCTTCGGAAAATGATGTAACCTCTCCGGAAGGAGTAGAAGCGTTTTTAGACGAAGCTGCCATTTTCGATTTGGAAGCAAAAACAGAAGATCGTACCGATTTCTCCATTGCATTTTGGCATCCGGAAGCCCCGTTGAGAGGTTTTAATGTCCGTTCACGGTTGGGTGTAATGAATCCGTTACTGGACGGAGGACGTGCTGCAAATCTAAAACTGGAACAGAGTGGAGTCAAATTTGCCACTCCCACAGTGAATAAAATCAATGCTTTGCCTGAATCTCCGAATGAAGTTGCTGAGCGAATGATGATGATCGAGCGTTTGGGTGGTGTACTCAAATATTCTGATGTAGCCGACCGGGTATTCCGTAGCAATCTTCTGATGATTGATTTGCATTTTCCACGTGTATTGACAGAAATGGTCCGTATTATGCATTTGGATGGTATCTCCCGCATTAGCGATCTGACGGAAATAGTCAAACAAATGAATCCATTGAAAATAAAAGACGAACTGATAAACAAGCACAAGTTTTATGAGTTCAAGATGAAGCAATTCTTGATGGCGTTAGCTTTAGGAATGCGTCCGGCAAAGATCTATAATGGATTGGATTCGGCTGTGGAAGGGATTCTGTTGGTGGGCGGAAGTGGAGAGGTACTCTGTTATCATAAATCAGAAAAACAAGTGATGGAGGATTTTTTGTTTCAAAATACTCGTTTGGAAAAAGGGGCTTTGGAGAAAGATAAGTACGGATTTTTGGAGAGAGAAAATGGAATCTATTATTTTAAACTGAACGCAAAGATTGGATTAGTTAAAAGATAGAGAACTACAAGGTACTGATGCGGCAATCTTTGACATACTTATATAAAAACTTGTTATCCATGAAAACGAATGAAGTTTTAGAGAACATTAAAGCACGGCGTAGTGTACGGGCTTATACTAGTCAGCAAGTTTCAGAAGAAGATTTGCAGGCTATTCTGGAAGCTGCAACTTATGCACCAAGTGGAATGCATTTGGAAACATGGCATTTTACAGCTATTCAGAATGTTGATAAATTGACAGAACTGAATGAGCACATTAAAGGGGCTTTTGCAAAAAGCGATGATTCCCGTTTACAAGAGCGTGGACATAGCAAGACTTATTGTTGTTATTATCATGCTCCGACTTTGGTGATTGTATCTAATGAACCTACTCAATGGTGGGCTGGGATGGATTGTGCTTGTGCAATAGAAAATATGTTTCTGGCTGCTCATTCTTTAGGAATCGGCTCTTGCTGGATCAACCAGTTGGGTACAACATGTGATGATCCTGAAGTTCGTGAGTATATTACCTCTTTAGGTGTTCCTGCCAATCATAAAGTCTATGGTTGCGTAGCTTTGGGATATGCTGATTCGAAGATTTCAATGAAAGAGAAAAAGGTGAAAGCTGATACAGTAACCATTGTCAAGTAGAAATAAAATTCAGATATATATATTTATTGGGATTTACATTCCATATCACGAAATTTGAGCCTTGGAGATAGTTGATGTATCTCCAGGGCTTCTGTTTATTCAGCCCTTGGCTGATTGATCCCGGGGCTCAATGAGTGTGAGTCCCGGGATTATTTCTTATAGAGATGCTTCTTTATCCTTTCTAATGAATTGATTTCTCCAATAAATCACTTTTATTCAAACGTACCATAACGAGTTGGTAGTAACTTACGGTCTCCCAGCGTGTTGTCTACACGAGCTACATTGACCCAGAATTTGTTATCACGTACACTTTCTATCGGATAAGCCGCTTTCTCACGTGTGTACGAATGTTCCCAACGATCACTAACAATTTCGTATTCCGGATGCGGAGCATTAATCAATACATTATCATCCTTATCTGCTTCGCCATTTTTCACTTCCTGAATCTCCTTCCAGATATTCAGCATGACATCTACAAAATTGTCCAGTTCTGCCAAACTCTCGCTTTCTGTCGGTTCAATCATCAACGTACCGTGAACAGGGAAAGAGAGGGTAGGAGCATGATAACCATAATCCATCAAACGTTTGGCAATATCATTTTCCGAGATACTTGTTTCTTCATGTATTTCCCGACACTCCAGAATCATCTCGTGTCCTACGAAACCATTGGCTCCCCGATAAACAACTCCATACGTATCTTTCAGACAAATAGCCAGATAATTAGCATTTAAGATTGCAATCTTAGTTGCCTGCGTTAATCCTTCTGCACCCATCATACGGATATATCCGTACGTGATAGGCAAAATACCTGCACTACCAAATGGGGCAGCTGATACTTGATTCTGTGAATTACCGAAGATTCCATGTCCGGGAAGGAAAGGAACCAGATGTTCGGCCACACAGATAGGACCGACTCCCGGACCTCCGCCACCATGAGGGGAGGCGAATGTTTTATGAAGATTCAAGTGGCAGACATCCGCACCGATGAATCCCGGATTGGTCAATCCCACTTGGGCATTCATATTGGCTCCATCCATATATACTTGTGCGCCACAGGCATGAATGATGTCGCAAATTTCCTTTATTTCTGTTTCGAAGATACCATGTGTAGAAGGGTAAGTGATCATCAGTGCTGCCAATTCATCCTTATTTTCTTCAGCCTTAGCACGCAGGTCATCCATTTCTACGTTTCCTTGTTTGTCGCATGCACAGGTGACAGTCACAAATCCTGCCTGTATAGCTGACGCAGGATTTGTTCCGTGGGCTGAAGCCGGAATCAGGACTTTGTTCCGATGTCCCTGACCGATACTTTCGAGATAAGCACGAATCACACGAAGCCCTGCATATTCCCCCGCAGCCCCCGAATTTGGTTGCAGGCTGACTCCTGCAAATCCGGTGATAACTTTCAGATCTTCACTTAAATTCTTGATTAATTCCCGATATCCTTCTGCCTGATCTTCCGGAACCAGTGGGTGCATACTCATAAATTCAGGACGACTTAAAGGCAACATTTCCGCAGCTGCATTCAGCTTCATGGTACATGAACCGAGAGAAATCATCGATTGTGCAAGAGAAATATCTTTGCGATCCAAACGTTTGATATAACGCATCATCTCTGTTTCCGTGTGGTACTTGCTGAATACTTCGTGCGTCAGGAAAGGAGTTGTACGTTTCAAAGCCTTGTCGATATTGTTTTTTTCCGGAATATCGTCTACTTTCTGATAATCTTTTCCGGCAGCGATGGCAAAGATAGATAGCAATACATTGGCGGCTGCCACATCTGTTGTTTCATCAATGCTGAAACCTACATTGCCATTCTCATAATAACGCAGATTTACTTCTTTACTAAGCGCTATTGTACGGATTTGTTGTGCCGAAACGTGTTCGGGCAACTCAAAACGTAAAGTGTCAAAATATTGAGCGTTGACTTGTGTATATCCACATTTCTTCAGCTGCTTTTCAAGAAATACAGTAATACTGTGGATGCGCGACGCAATTGTTGTGATACCCTCCTGACCGTGATAAACAGCGTAAAAGCCTGCCATAGTAGCTAATAATGCCTGCGCGGTACAAATGTTTGAAGTTGCTTTTTCCCGCTTGATATGCTGTTCACGTGTCTGCAAAGCCATCCGATAGCAGAGTTTGCCATATTTATCTTTAGACCATCCGATGATTCGTCCCGGCATATTCCGTTTGTATTCGTCTCTGGTAGCAAAGAAAGCAGCCGACGGACCACCATAGAACATTGGAGTACCCAAACGTTGTGTGGTTCCGAATACAATATCTGCTCCCCATTCTCCCGGAGGAGTCAGTAAGGCAAGACTTAAAATATCTGCGGCGACAGCTACTTTGCAATCTGCGGCATGAGCTTTTTCTGTAAATTCGGAATAGTCCTCAGCGTTTCCATTCGAGTTCGGGTATTGCAGAATGCAGGCAAACACTTCCGATGAAGGTTCAAAATCTTTATATTTACCAACACGCAGTTCGATGCCTTGCGGCACGGCGCGTGTAGTCATAACAGTCAATGTCTGTGGAAAGATATTTTCGTCTACAAAAACTACGTTTGCATTGGCTTTCTGTTGCGCACGGGAACGTAAGGCATACATCATGCTTACAGCTTCGGCAGCGGCAGTTGCTTCGTCCAAAAGTGAACAGTTGGCGAGCGGCATAGCAGTAAGGTCACACACGGCTGTCTGGAAATTCATCAAAGCCTCTAGGCGTCCTTGCGACACTTCTGTCTGATAAGGAGTGTAAGAAGTGTACCATACCGGGTTTTCGAATACATTCCGTTGGATAACAGCCGGGGTAATCGTGTTGTACCATCCCAAACCGATATACGTAGTATATAGTTTATTTTTATTTGCCAGTTCGGCGATGTGTTTTCCAAATTCGTATTCCGTCAGCGGACTAGGCAATGACAGTGGCTCTTTCAGCCGTATATTGGCGGGAATTGTTTTATCAATCAGTTCGTCCAGTGAGTTCACGCCAATTTTGCGGAGCATGATGGCTGTGTCTTGTTCATTGATGCCGATGTGACGGCTAGCTAACAAATCGGTTTTCATAATAATTTCAAGTATTAAGTATCAAGTATTAAGTATCAGGAATTAAGTATCGTAGGGGGAATTGCCCGTTAGCTTCGGTAATAATTAATACTTGATACCTAATACTTATTTTTTATTATCTAAAAAATGGGTTTTCAGCTTTCTCCATTCCGATCGTCGTAGGAGCACCGTGTCCGGGGTAAACGACAGTTTCGTTGGGGAGAACAAACAGACGGCTGCAAATGTGCTCTATCAGTTCATCAAAGTTGCCTCCTGTGAGATCGGCACGGCCAATGCTGCCCTGAAACAGGACGTCGCCGGAGAACATGCAATTGTCTTCCTTGCAATAGTATACCAAGCTACCGGGTGAATGTCCGGGCACGTGTATCGCTTCCAGTTTGGTATGTCCGAAAGTGATAATATCTCCGTCGTGCAGGTATTTGCCCAGTGGCACAGGTTCTTCCTGCAACTGAAAACCAAACATTCTGCTTTGTTTCGGAGCTTCGTCAATCCAGTACTCATCCGCTTTATTTGCTTCTGCCGATAATCCGAATTCTTTCAGCATGAACGGATTTCCGAAAATATGATCCAAGTGCAAGTGAGTATTCAGCAGATGCTTCACATTCAGTTCATTGGTAAGAATGAACTTTTTTAGAGCCTGCTTTTCCTCTTCATAAAAACAGCCGGGATCAATTACGACTGCTTCTTTAGTATCATCCCATAATACGTAGCAGTTTACGGGAAACATATTAAATTCAAATCTCTTTATTTTCATGGTTTCTTTATGATTTATCATCTATCAGAACATATAGTCTTGTTTAAATCGGAACATATACCACTTTCTTAGTTTGAAAGAACTCTTCTTCGAAATTATCGCTCAAGTTATGAATGACCGTTTTATGCTTGAACGGCATCGTTTCATGCTCCAATTCGCCACCTTTGAGACAAATCAGTCCGTTGGGTAATGCATTCTGTTGTTTCGAAGAGATATTCTTTTTGATAATCTTAATCAAATCCGCCAAAGGCATTACAGCACGGCTGACAACAAAGTCGAACGTTCTTTTTTCCTCTTCTGCGCGGGCATGGCGGAATGTTACATTTTTCAGTCCGATAGCGTTTGCCACTTCGGTTGCTACACGTACTTTTTTGCCGATACTGTCCACGAGGTGAAATGTTACTTCGGGAAATAAGATGGCTAAAGGAATGCCGGGGAAACCTCCTCCTGTACCCAGGTCCATAATGCTGGTTCCGGGACGGAATTGGATTACTTTGGCAATGCCTAACGAATGGAGCACGTGGTGCTCATATAAATTCTCGATGTCCTTGCGGGAGATTACGTTGATTTTTGAATTCCAGTCAGTGTAGAGGTCGTATAGAGCAGCAAACTGTTTGCGCTGTTCTTCCGTCAGATCAGGAAAATATTTCAGTATGATTTCCACTGTTTGAGTTTTGAGTTATAAGTTTTGAATGATATAAGTGGATGAATATCCTAATTCTGTCACACGGGAGTGATAACAATAGGATATTCATTGGTGTTCAGTTTTTTATGAAATTTAATTTTTCAGTTCTCCCAGAATCGGGTTACTGCCTAGTAAATGCTCCATCATAGAAAATGGGATTGTTACCTTTACAGGGCCCATAGAATAAGGAGTGATATCGTATACATTATAATAAAAGGTGACTCCTTCTTTGCTTAGATAGAAATTTTCTGTCGGAGCGATGTCCCCGGTGGAAGCATATCCCATATCTTCCAATGCTTCGTGAGTCGTCACTTTGTTGTCCGCCATGAGCTGGTTCCAGATCAGGTCGGTCAATGCGTCTTTGTAGTCTCCGACAAAAATATCATTGAGACGGAGCGGACGCATCAAGGTGAGATCTATGTTCAGGAAAGTTGCCATGTAAATGCCATGCGCGCCTCCGGTATATTCGTTATAGTCGATACGATATACAAGCAGGTCTTTATCATACAGTTGCACGTGGCTTTCTATACCTTTATAATAAGAATACCAAGCACCGATGGAAGATTCGTCTTCCTTGTCTTTCTCATCCTCGGTATACATCGGCTCAAGGTCGCGGCGGTATTCGCTGATATAATTCTCAGTGTATTGCTTTACAACTTCTTCCGGCTTTTCGCCGATGTATTTATCACCGAAGCAGGCCGAAATGAAATAAGCATTCAAACTGTCTTTCAGCATATCATCTGATGACTTGACCGGATAAGCAAAATTAATAATAATATTGCAAGCCGGTTTGGCTGTATCGCTGAAGAGGTGTGCTGTCTCATTCACTTGAATGCTGTCAAACTGTAACGCACCTGTGTTTTTGTTCATCTTGTCATGACAAGAAAACAAAAAGCCGCTTACCGAAAGTATAATTGCAAGCAGACTGACATATTGTTTTTTCATACCCGTTTTTTCTGTAAATTCAACATTTGTTTTATCATTCACTATTGACAAATATAGATGAAATTCGTGAATCGGGCTAATAAAAACAGAAAAATTTGCAGCTATTTATCCTCTAAAACAGGATTGCCGGATAGCATCCGCTCATCAATGCTTGCATACTTTAGTGATATCTACGGTGAATCCATCTTCAGCAGGCATAAATTTCCCTTTCATTTTCAGAAATTCGATGAGGGTATCTACGTCCATGTCTTCTGCCGAGCAGGCATAAAAGCGTTGCTGTGAACCAAACTTTTTAATGATTGCTTCCCGCAATGATGATTCCGAATAGCTGTTTCCTTCCATCATGTGGAGGACTTCATGAGCATGTAATTGTTCCATAATCTTTTTTTCTGCAAAGATAGGGCAGAGATTTCTTAGAAACTGTAACATATGTGACAAAACTGCATAATATTCATTGGAAGTTGAAAACAACCATTTCACTATGTGTTCCTATTCTGAAAGGCGGTCCCCAAAGAGACAATCCGGAGGAAACGTACACATGGCTGTTTCCCCATTGGCGGTAACCGTGACTTTGCTCGAATATATAATCGGTCATCCAGTTGATAGGCCATATCTGTCCGTGATGTGTGTGTCCGCTGAATTGCAGGTCGATGCCGGCCGCTTCTGTTTCTTTCAGGTTAAAGGGCTGATGATCCAGCAAGATGATAGGTTTGATTTTATCGACGTTCGCCATCAATTCTTGCAGGGAACTGCGTTTACGGTTGTGTCGGTCATCGCGTCCTACCAGTTGTATGCCGTTGGGGAGTGTCACTACTGAATCGCGCAAAAGTTGTATTGGAGTATTCTTTATATATCGGATACTTTCATCGATTCCGCTAATATATTCGTGATTACCAAGAACCATATAGATCCCCATAGGAGCTTTCAACTCGGCCAGTTCTTCTGCCATATTCTCTGTATAAAGAGGTACAACACTGTTATCAATCAAATCGCCACTAATCAGTATCAAGTCGGGATGCTGTGCATTTATCATTTCCACATACTTCTTCAGTGAAGCTTTCCCTGTACCGTTTCCCAGATGAACATCACTTATGGCAACGATTTTAACTGCGTGGGAAGTATCTCCGTTCTGTTTATTAGTTAAAATACTGACAACATTGATTTCCGGATGATAATAGTTGTACATCCCATATCCCAGTAATCCCAACGTGAACACTAAAGATAGATAGAACCGATACTTGCAGACAACTTTGAATAATTTCAAGATATCAAACAACAGCAGGAACAATGCCATATATAGGGTAAATATCAGCCAACTTGTTCCAATGATGTACATTGAATGGGAGATAAAGACAGACATCTCCAGATTGCGGGCCAACATCGTGCCGAATAAAGATAAGGCACAGATCCAGAATAAAACGGTTAAGAGTATTTTTACTCCAAGCGGTTTTACTTTCAGAGTCTGCGCCGCTCTGATAAATATGTAGACATTCCCTGCCAGATAAAGAGTGATAATGAGGAGTAGATATGTAAGCATAGCGTTTACTTAAAAAAAAACAGTAAATTTATTCGGGGCAAAGATAGGTTTTATTGTTGAGTAAAAAGAGTTAATAGTGCTGATATGACTCTAAAATAGCCAAATAATGGACCGGAAATATGCCTGCAATAAATTGGTATTCAATCTACTGTTGATGAATATGAGGTTACCGGGAAAATAACCGGTAAGAAATGCATGTAAATCTATAGTTTTGAATGATGATTGAATCTTAATTACGAAAATAGATAGGAAAATCTGTTTTTATTCTTATCTTTGTCCTCTGAAATGAAAAGACTAGCCTACATAACAGCACTAATCCTTTCTCTCCTGATTATCTATTCAGGAGGCGGGGTTTCTATTGTACGTTATTGCTGTGCCCGTTGTGAGATAGTGCAGAGCTGCTGTGATACAGGCTGTCCGAAGTGTAAAAAGTCTCATACTTGCGATTCAAAGAAAAACTGCAAAGAAAAAGGTTGTACGGCTACTATTTATAAGCTCGACCTGATGAAACATACTACCGAATTGACCGTATCAGTTTTGGCAGTCGATCTTTTATGTGAGCATTTCTGCTATCTGTTGACTCCGACCTATGCGGATAAACCAGTAGAATATGATAGTCTGACCTCTCCGCCACCTCTCTGCTCAAGGCAGATGCTGGCGTTATATTCCACTTACATTATTTAGCCATTATTTCTTTCTTATTTAATCCTTTGCTTTCTATAGAACATGAAAGTAAAGCAACACTGAATGCAACTAAGTTGCATGAGAAATGAATTAATTTTGTATCTCGAAAGTAACTTTAGAAAGAATGAAATATATGATAATAGGCCTGTTCCTGTTATTTGCCGGCAATACATATGCGCAAGTACGGGGAACAGTGAAAGATAGTACCGGGGAGGCTATTCCGGGTGCCAATGTGTTCTGGATGAATACAGGACAAGGAGTGACAACCAAGGAAGATGGTAGTTTTTCTATCACTAAACCTTCCAAAAGCCATATGCTGATTGTCAGTTTTATTGGTTTTCAGAACGACACGATTCATGTGAGCAGTAGAAATCAGCAATTGGATATTGTGCTTCGTGATGGAGTGGAGCTGAATGAGGTGAATATTGTCACTCGGAAACTGGGAACGATGAAATTGCGTAGCAGCGTGATGAATGAAGACATGATAAGTAGTGCCGAATTGAGTAGAGCTGCTTGTTGTAACCTAGGTGAAAGTTTTGTGACGAACCCTTCAGTAGATGTGAGTTATTCCGATGCGGCAACAGGAGCCAAACAAATTAAATTGTTGGGGCTGTCCGGCACCTATGTGCAGATGTTGACGGAAAACATTCCGAATTATAGGGGAGCCGCCGCTCCTTATGGATTGGGATATGTTCCCGGCCCATGGATGCAGAGTATACAGGTCTCCAAAGGAACATCTTCGGTGAAGAATGGTTATGAAGCCATTACAGGACAGATAAACGTAGAATTTAAGAAACCGCAGTTGCCGGAAGCTGATTGGGTGTCTGCCAATCTTTTTGCAAGCACTACCAACCGGTATGAAGCCAATGCGGACGCTACATTGAAACTTTCCAAACGATGGAGTACTTCTCTGCTAGCGCATTACGAAAATGAGACCAAGGCGCATGATGGTAACGATGACGGATTTGTGGATATTCCACAGGTGGAACAGTATAATGTGTGGAACCGATGGGCATATATGGGCGACCATTATGTTTTCCAGGCAGGTATTAAAGCTCTTTCTGAAACACGTACCAGCGGGCAGGCTAATCACGGAGGGGCAATGCACTCCGGTGATCTGTATAAAGTAGGGATCGATACAGAACGCTATGAATTCTTCACCAAGAACGCCTATATCTTTAATAAGGAGAAGAATACAAACCTGGCTTTGATTCTTTCCACCACTTTACACAATCAGGATGCTACGTATGGGCGCAAACTGTATAATGTGGATCAAACCAACGTCTATGCTTCGCTGATGTTTGAAACAGAATTTAATTCGCAAAATAGTTTCTCCGCAGGATTGAGCTTTAATTATGACGCTTATGACCAACATTATCGTTTGGAAAATACTACGGACAATCCTCTCAAAGCCTTTGAAAAGGAAGCTGTTCCCGGTGCTTACGTGCAATATACGTTGAACTTGAATGATAAATGGATGATAATGGCCGGTCTGCGTGGCGATTACAGTAATGAACATGGTTTCTTCGTGACTCCGCGTGCACATCTTAAATACAATCCGAATGATTATGTGAATTTCCGTCTTTCTGCCGGAAAAGGATATCGTACCAATCATGTGTTGGCGGAAAATAACTACTTGCTTTCCAGTAGCCGTAAGGTGGAAATTGCAAAGAACCTGGATATGGAAGAAGCATGGAATTATGGTGCCAGCGTCTCTACTTATATCCCTATATTCGGCAAAACGCTGAATGTGAATGCGGAATACTATTATACGGATTTCTTGAAACAAGTGATAGTGGATATGGATAGCAACCCTCACGAAGTAGCTTTCTACAATTTGGATGGACGTTCTTATTCGCATGTGTTCCAGGTGGAAGCAAGTTATCCTTTCTTCAAAGGGTTCACTCTGACAGGTGCTTACCGGCTCACGGATGCAAAAACGACCTACAAAGGTGAACGAATGGAGAAACCGCTGACGAGCAAATACAAAGGATTACTTACGGCTTCTTACCAGACTCCGCTAGGAATTTGGCAGTTCGACGCTACGCTACAACTGAATGGTGGCGGTAGGATGCCTACTCCTTATGACTTGGGAGACGGACAGTTGTCTTGGGAACGTCGTTATGGTAGTTTTGAGCAGTTGAGCTTGCAGGTGACCCGTTACTTCCGTCGTTGGTCTATCTACGTAGGAGGCGAGAACCTGACAAATTTCAAACAAAAGAATCCGATTATCGATGCAGCAAATCCCTGGGGGAACAATTTTGATTCTACCATGATTTGGGGACCGGTGCACGGAGCAAAAGGATATATCGGAATACGTTTTAACTTAGCTAGAAATAGTGAGTAAATACAGGAAATAGCGGGCGAAGAAACGATCGCATAATAAAGAAAGAATATTAATTTTAAACTGATAAGAAAAATGAGAACAAAAAGATGGATAGCCACTTGCGTGGTGGCTCTTTTGAGTGTAACAGCTGTATTGGCAAAAGATATTCGTGTCGTTGTATTTAAAGTGCCGCAGATGCACTGTGAGAAATGCGAAAAGAAAGTAAAGGACAATATGCGTTTTGAGAAAGGGTTGAAGGATATTTCGACCGAAGTAAAAACGAAAATGGTAACCATTACGTATGATGCTGAAAAAACAAATGTAAAGAAGTTGCAGGCAGGATTTAATAAGTTCAGTTATGAAGCCGAATTTGTAAAAGAAACAAAGAAAGACGATCAGAAGACTGATAAGAAGTAATTGAACAAATACCTGTATTAGCTTGTTTCTATAAACAAACAATGGTTCTTCCCCAACTTCTTTTTCGAGAGGAGGGGAGGGCCGTAAACAATAATTATATGGGTAACACAACAAAAAAGGTATTTCCTGTGCTTAATATGCATTGTGCAGGATGTGCCAATAATGTAGAAAAAACAGTAAAAAAATTGCCGGGAGTCATTGAGGCTTCCGTTAATTTTGCTACCAATACATTGACCGTTTCTTATGAGAAAGATCAGCTGACCCCCGGAGAAATTCGTGCGGCTGTGCTTGCAGCAGGTTATGATCTGATTGTGGAAGAAGCCCACAAAGAAGAACGCCGGGAAGAGGAACAGCATAAGCGTTACATTCGTTTGAAGTGGAAGGTGATTGGTGCGTGGATTTTGGTTGTACCGTTATTGGTATATTCCATGATACTGATGCATGTACCATACTCTAATGAGATTCAAATGGTATTTGCTATCCCTGTCATGGTCTTTTTCGGAGGTGGTTTCTTCACCGGAGCCTGGAAACAGGCTAAATTGGGACGGAGCAATATGGATACTTTGGTTGCACTTAGTACTTCTATTGCTTTTCTGTTCAGTCTGTTCAACACTTTCTTCCCCGAATTCTGGTATGACCGCGGATTGGAACCGCATGTCTATTATGAGGCTTCTGCGGTGATTATCGCTTTCGTTCTCACCGGAAAGTTGATGGAGGAACGTGCCAAAGGAAATACCTCGACAGCCATTCGTAAGTTGATGGGAATGCAGCCAAAAGTGGCTCGCGTTCTGCGCAATGGAGTGGAGGAGGAGATTTTGATTGAGAAACTTCAGGTAGGTGATTTGGTGGTTGTACGTCCGGGAGAGCAAATTCCTGTGGACGGTCAGCTTTCCGAAGGCGACTCGTATGTCGATGAGAGTATGATTAGCGGTGAACCGGTTCCGGTAGAAAAGAAGAAAGGTGATAAAGTATTGGCAGGAATGATCAACCAGCGTGGCTCATTTATCATTCGTGCCGCACAGGTAGGCAGTGAAACAGTGCTTGCCCGTATCATCTCTATGGTGCAGGAAGCACAGGGCAGCAAAGCTCCCGTGCAACGCATTGTTGATCGTATTACGGGAATTTTTGTACCTGTAGTGTTAGGCATTGCCATTCTGACATTTGTATTGTGGGTTACTATCGGTGGTAGTGAATATATCTCTTATGGTATTTTGTCAGCTGTATCTGTTCTTGTCATTGCTTGTCCATGTGCTTTGGGGCTTGCTACACCTACTGCGTTGATGGTGGGTATAGGTAAAGCTGCCAGCCAGCATATTTTGATTAAAGATGCAGTGGCTTTGGAACAAATGCGCAAAGTGGATGTCGTTGTACTGGATAAAACGGGAACACTGACCGAAGGCCATCCTACGGCTACCGGATGGTTATGGGCGCAGTCGCAGGAGTCACATTTCAAAGATGTACTTTTAGCTGCGGAAATGAAATCAGAGCATCCGCTTGCCGGTGCTATTGTCTCTGCGCTTCAGGACGAGGAAAAAATAAAACCTGCCGTATTGGATAGCTTTGAAAGCATTACGGGAAAAGGAATCAAAGTCTCTTATGAGGGACATACTTATTGGGTAGGCAGTCATAAACTCCTGAAAGATTTCAGTGCGACAGTAAGCGATGTGATGGCTGAAATGCTGGTTCACTATGAATCGGACGGTAACGGCATCATTTACTTTGGACGTGAAAACGAGTTGTTGGCTATCATTGCTGTTTCCGATCCGATAAAGGCTACTTCTGCCGAAGCGGTGAAGGAACTGAAACGTCAAGGGATTGACATCTGTATGCTGACGGGTGACGGGCAACGGACTGCATTAGCCGTTTCTTCCCGTTTAGGAATAGAGCGTTTTGTTGCCGACGCTCTACCGGACGACAAGGCCGAATTTGTACGTGAGCTTCAAATGCAGGGAAAGAAGGTTGCTATGGTGGGCGATGGTATCAATGATTCGCAGGCGTTGGCGTTGGCTGATGTCAGCATTGCCATGGGAAAAGGAACTGATATTGCTATGGACGTGGCTATGGTGACTTTGATGACATCGGACTTATTACTGCTTCCTAAAGCCTTCCAACTGTCAAAGCAGACGGTCAAACTGATTCATCAGAATCTTTTTTGGGCGTTTATTTATAACCTGATTGGTATTCCTATTGCTGCTGGTATCTTGTTCCCGTTGAATGGCTTGTTATTGAATCCGATGCTGGCAAGTGCTGCAATGGCGTTCTCCAGTGTGAGTGTAGTACTCAATTCCTTGAGCTTGGGACGAAAATGAGTAAGCAACTGTAAAAAAATAGCGAACTGTAAATAATAGACGGTGAATACTTTGCGGATAATACGCAATTTATTCACCGTTCATTGTTTTGCAACTCACCATTTATGTTTTCTATCACTCTTCGTAAAAATTATCTATTTCTAAATTCCAATGGCGTCATTCCTACATATCGTCTGAAATACTTGCCAAAGAAAGAGGCGCTGGGGAAGTTTAGAGAATATGCTATCTCTTGGATAGTCATATTGGTACCTTTTAGTTTGGCTTTAGCATCCATGATAACAATATAAGCAATGGTATCCAATACACTTTTACCTGTCACTTGTCTCACAGTCGTGCTTAGATGTTGAAGAGATATACCTAATTTATCTGCGTAGAACTGTGCACGACGCTCATTTTTATAATTTTCGGTGATGGCCTGAATCAGTTCCCGGCAGATTTCCTTTTTGCGGTTCGAACTACTGTTTTCGCCCGGAAATTTATGATATATCAGTCGTATGCTTGTCAGGATGGTCTGAAGAGACAATTCAACCAATTCAGAATCCATTTCGAAGTTCTCATTGCAACTGGCCCGTGATAATAGAGCAAAATAATCTTTCAGATAACTGGCTACTTCTTCATTAAGAGGAACCACCGGCTGTTCTATCAGTTTGGGATATGCGTTACCAATATTCTTCATCAGATTGATTCGTCCGGCACAATGGGCAGAGAAACCGGCAAAACAAAGACATACCTTTTCTGTTCTCTCCCGAAACTGAATGATTGTTCCCGGTAACAATGTAATCAGGTCATTGGGGCGAATTTCATAATCAAGCAGATTGATAGAGGCTTTCATCGAACCTTCGGTACAGATGGCAACAATACATGCCTGCAACCTGCAAGATTGCTTGTAAATATTGAGAATGTCTTCCGTTACATTCGTCCATGCTAATACTTCGGTAGGCAAGTCTACCTGTGGAAAGTCCATTTTCATAGTTGTGTTTGTTATATTGGGCCAACAAATGTACACATTTTCTTTTTATTTCTTACCTTTGTTTTCATGAAAACTGTTTTTATTGATTGGAGTTTAATACCATATGCCGAAGCATGGCAACGGCAGACGGAATGGTTTGATAACATTGTCCAGGCAAAAGTTCAGGGCGAGAGTTATGAAAACCGTATTGTGATGTGTGAACATCCCCACGTTTATACTTTAGGACGTAGCGGGAAAGAAAATAATATGTTGTTGAGTGATGAACAACTGAAAGCAATTGATGCTACTCTTTATCATATTGATCGGGGAGGGGATATTACTTATCATGGTCCCGGGCAACTGGTATGCTATCCAATATTGAACCTTGAAGAGTTTCAGTTAGGATTGAAAGAGTACGTTCATTTGCTGGAAGAAGCGGTGATTCGGGTATGTGCTTCTTATGGTATTGAAGCTGGTCGTTTGGAGAAAGCGACAGGTGTCTGGTTGGAAGGTGATACGCCTCGTGCGCGTAAGATTTGTGCTATCGGAGTGAGAAGCAGTCATTATGTCACGATGCATGGACTGGCTTTGAATGTGAATACCGATTTACGTTATTTCAGTTATATCCACCCCTGCGGATTTATAGATAAAGGCGTTACTTCTCTTCGTCAGGAATTAAAGCATGATGTGTCTATGAACGAAGTGAAGCAACGCCTCGAAGAGGAGCTTAGAAAACTATTCCAACTCCCAGTTGCCAGGTGCGGTGCATAAAGCAATCCTTATCAGCCAAGGCATAAGAGAAGTCTGCACGTATTGGCCAGAAGTTTATTCCGCAACCTAGAGTGCCATAGTTGCCTACCCCTTTGTCTTTGTCTCCAAAATGGTATCCTGCACGGACAACACCATATTTCAGGAAATTATATTCGGCTCCTACGCCAGCCTGGAGATGACGGATTTCAGAGGGGAGCAGATAGTTGAAGTCGAGCGCAACCTGCAAACGATTTTCTATGCTGAATGGCAGGTCGATTGTACCTCCCAATCCTAATCTGGCGGGCAACTTTTGTCCGTCCAGCTTCTTGCCTAAGTTGGCAGCTTGGAAACCAATGCTCCAGGAAGCCATTTCGTTCAATATAGCCATATTGCGATAGTAGGTCGCGCCGAAGTCCAGACAAACGCTATTCTTGCTGTCTGCACCTTCTGCGGCTTTGGCTTGCAGGTATCTGAAGGTTAATGAAAGAGACAGATTTTTGGCTATATTTCTGAAATAAGCAGCTTCTAAGTCCCATGCATGAGGACGGTAATCGAACACTTTGGGATCTTTGAAATGCCGGAAACCTACAGCAAATCCATGTATGCCTTCCCTTCCGATCCGGTAGAAAAGGGAGGCGCTATGTAACGCATAATCTTTGTTGATTTTAGCAAATGAATAACTTGCACCCATCACTTCTTGTGAGAAAGCGATGGTAGAAGCATTATGAAAAATAGCTGTACTACCGTTATCGGTGGTAGCTAATCCTGTACCTGCCATACCTGCCGATTGGGCGTCCGGAGTAAGTTCCAGAAAGTAGGCGCTTGCCATTTTTTGTGCTCCCAGCAAAGTGGGGAATAAGCACGAGGCGAGAAGGAAATGTTTTACTCGTTTCATAATCAGTTATTTTTAGAGTGAGACATCCGGACAACACGTATGCCTGTCCACGATTTATTGTTGTTTAGCATGTGATTGAGAGGTTCGTGGCTGACAACTACTTTCCCCAATGTAGAAGAAGCGTGCAGCAGGTGCAGTTTCCCATTTTTATATTCTGCTATTCCCACATGAGAGATGTCCAGTCCAGGCATCTTCGTTGTGATAGCAATGATATCTCCATTCATGATCCAGGGCAATCCCGTTTCCGGCAGTTCGCTTTTCGGTAACCAATGTACGACTTTTCCGGAGATTGCTTTTTCATATTCGGCCATTTGTCGTACATTTTCTGGCGAATCAGCCAATTTTTTATATTGCTTGGGATGGGTAGACATATACGAAAGAGATAATTTTTGAGTATGTGCACTGTTTTGGGCAGTAATATCGGTGAGGAATCCATGGCGGATCCCGTTCTCAATCCATTCGGAAGTATAATGCAACCGGGAAGGATATCCGTTGATGATGCCGTCTCGATAACGTATTTTTTGCAGATTGTCAGCAAAGGAAGAGCCCAATGCTTGTGCTAGCGTATATTCTACGAAAGTGAGGCAATCTACGGCATTAGTCTGGATTATTAATGATTCTTCTCCGTCTTGGTCTAATGTGTTAGCCACGTATTTAGTTCCCAGGTATGATTTCCCGATTCGTAACATGGGCTCGGGATTTTCCGGGAATGCAACACCGTCGCGCAACCATTTTTCCAATTCTTGTGTCCATTGTTGCTTATATTTAAAATGGTCCTGAAATCCCCAGCCATGTCCTCCGGTAGGATAAACATGGAGAGTTGCCGGAACCTTGTTTTTTTGTAAAGCGAGGTAATAGTTCACTCCGTGATAAGGTGCTACGGAAGGGTCGTCGGAGGTAAGAGCGATAAATGCTTGTGGAGTATCGGGAGTTACTTGCAATTCGGCAGAAAACTTCTGTATTTGTTCCATTGTGGGATTTTTGCCAAGCAATGCAGTTCTTGTATTTCCACGGGTAATTTGCATCATCGTAACCACTGGATAAAGTAATATCTGAAAGTCCGGACGTGTTTCCGAATTATAGTGAGTGGCGAGTGTAGCAGTTAAATGTCCTCCCGCAGAGGCTCCCATTAATCCTACCTTATAAGGATTGACATTCCATTCTTTGGCATGTTGACGTACCATGCGAATGGCTTGTTCGGCGTCTGATACGGGGACTTCCCAATGTCCGTTCGGCATCCGGTATTTTAATACAATATAGGTAATACCTTGTCCGCAGAACCAGGGAGCCATATCATACCCCTCTCCATCCATACCTAGACCACGATAACCGCCTCCGGGGCACATGATAATAGCCATTCCATTCGGCTTTTCCGGGTGGTAGACCGTCATGGTGGGATGCGTGACATTAGTGACAAAATGAGGACGCGTTTCCTGCTCTTCTCCGGTTAGTCCACTGGAGTTGGGAGCGCCGTCGGGCCACAAGGGTAGCTCGACGGGTTGCTGCGCAAATGATATGGCAGTTACAAGCGATACTATAATGGATAATAGTCTCCTCATAATTATTTATTTAATTTTCATTGAAGCCTTTATAAAGTAAAGAATCAATAATGCATATGCTCCTAATGCCAACACTTCTGACCAAGTATTGTTCAACCATGTCTCATTAACCAGATTGATTCCACCAAAGCGCATCGCGGCACTGATTACTCCCATCAATGCACCTCCGGCAATGAAACCGGATGCCAGTAAAGTTCCTTTTTCACCTCTTTCCGTATTCAGAGTTGCATCTTTGCTGCGCGTTGTAACAAACCAATTCACTGCTCCACCCACTACCAGCGGCACATTCAGTTCTAATGGAATAAACATACCCAATGCAAAAGCTAATGCAGGAATTTTACAAAGAGTCAGAATAATTGCTAAGACAGCACCAATGCCATATAACAACCAGGGTGCACCTACACCACTCATTAGCGGTTCGATAACGGCCGCCATCGCATTTGCTTGCGGAGCAGCCAGTGCGCCACTTGTAAATCCGTATGTTTTATTCAGGATAATCATTACACCGCCTACTGTTGCAGCTGATACGATCGTTCCCAAGAACTTCCATGTTTCCTGTTTGGCAGGCGTACTTCCGAGCCAGTAACCAATCTTCAAATCGGTGATAAAACCTCCTGCCATCGACAGTGCGGTACATACTACGCCACCCATTACCAATGCGGCAACCATGCCTGAAGGACCTTTCAGTCCGACGGCTACCATCACTACGGAAGCCAAAATCAGCGTCATCAATGTCATTCCCGAAACAGGATTAGTACCAACAATCGCAATGGCATTAGCTGCTACTGTGGTGAACAGGAAAGAGATGCCGGCAACCAGAACAATGGCTACCAATGTATGCAACAAATTTCCTTGCATGACATCGAGGTAGAAGAATAATACAATTAATATCAGTGTGATGATGGAACCGATGGCAATAATCTTCATTGAAAGATCCCGTTGGGTACGGATAATGCTTTTCTCTACATTCCCTTTACCGCCCATCTCTTTTGCTGCCAGTCCGACAGCACTTTTAATGATGCTCCAGGAACGCATAATACCGATCACACCTGCCATAGCGATACCACCAATACCGATACTCTTAGCATAATATTTGAATATTTCTTCCGGACTCATCATTCCTACGGTAGAGGTAATTTCCGGATTCCAGGCATTCAGTACACTGTCTCCCCAGATAGCAGACATTCCCGGAATGATAATCCACCACACAGCCAGTGAACCGGCACAAATGATGGAAGCATATTTCAGTCCGACGATATATCCCAAACCAAGCACAGCAGCACCGGTGTTTACCTTGAATACCAACTTCGCCTTTTCTGCCAGCATTTCTCCGGCACTGCAAACACGGGTAGTAAAGTTCTCGTTCCACCATCCGAATGTTGCTACGATGAAGTCATATAATCCGCCGATCATACCTGCCATCAATAACGGTTTAGCCTGGCTGCCGCCTTTTTCTCCGGAGATCAACACTTGTGTCGTGGCTGTTGCTTCAGGGAAAGGATATTTTCCATGCATGTCGCTGACGAAGTATTTACGGAAAGGAATAAGGAATAGAATACCCAATACGCCACCCAATAAAGAGCTGATGAATACCTGCATGAAAGTAACTGTCATCTCGGGATATTTAGCTTGGAGAATATAAAGAGCGGGGAGGGTGAAGATAGCTCCGGCAACGATTACTCCGGAACAAGCTCCGATAGACTGGATAATCACATTTTCTCCCAACGCATTTTTTCTTTTGGCAGCTCCGGAAACCCCTACGGCAATGATCGCAATTGGAATAGCTGCTTCAAATACCTGTCCGACCTTCAATCCTAGATAGGCAGCGGCGGCTGAGAAAAGGATTGCCATGGCAATACCCCATGTTACTGACCAGATATTAACTTCCGGATAATTTTTTGAGGGACCCATCAACGGGTTGTACACTTCTCCGGGTTTCAACTCTCTGAACGCATTCTCGGGTAATCCGGTGAATTTGTCTTCTTCTTGTTTCATAGTTTTTATAATTTGCTAATGTGTCAATTTACATTTCCGTCCTCAAAGTAAACAAAAAAAAAGGAGAACCGAAAGATTCTCCTTTATGTAATAGTCTATTTTCTCCTACTTTGCATCTTTTGCTGTCATATCGCCCTCAATATACAATCTTACCATCTCTGTTTTGGCGTTGGTACGCAAGGTGATTGATTTCTTGAAATGTCCCGGATATTTGCCTGTTCCGTTATAAGTCACCTTGATTGTTCCTTTTTTACCCGGCATGATGGGCTCCTTTGTATATTCGGGTACTGTACATCCGCAAGAGGCTACAGCCTGATGGATCACCAGAGGGGCATCACCTATATTAGTAAAGGTAAATGTGCAACTGACAACCGGGCTGTTTTCAGAAAACTTACCGAAATCGTGAGTCGTTTTGTCAAACTTGATATCTGCATTTGTTTGCGCAAATGTAAAGCTTACGCCCATTACTAACAGGGTCATTAAAAAAAGTATCTTTTTCATTTTTCCTTCTCTTTTTGATTACAAATGCCAAAGATAATGCTTTTTCCCCTAAAATATACTTTATGGAGTGCGAAATAGTATTAAACGATTCTCTTTTGCTATTTTGAGAGTTGGAATCCCAGCATCATTCCATCGTAATTTTCGGCCAGTGAACTGACTGTTTTCAGTGCGGTACTACTGCTTTTGCTGCCGATGAAAGCCATTAGTTTCAACAGTTTGTCCGAGTTGAACAACAACTCCAGTGAGCTGGAACTGCAATTTACTTTAGCGTGCAGATTCAGAAGTTTCAAATACTTCAAATCAACTTGTTTGGTTGAAGCATTGTAGGAATAAGTGCCTTTCAATGTTTTCTTGCCCACTGTGCTGGTGAAAGTACTGTCGGCATTGAAAGTGAAGCTCATTTGGCCATCTTTAATACCAATTTTGCTTAATTGTTCGTTCAGTTTGCTTTCAGCCATAGTAGCTGCGGCAGCTCCGCCTGCTTTCATTAGTAAGTTATCCGATTCGAACTCTACCGCCGAACCTTTGTAGTTCCATGTTCCGGTCATGTCGATTGATTCGGTGGCTCCAGTGATGGCATTTACTACTTTTGAAATGTTGTCCTTATTAAGTAAGTCGGACCACGATTGCGCCTGGCTGTTAGTCGCCGTTAGCATAAATACTGCCATAAAGGCAATAGATAAAAAACTCTTTTTCATTTTCATTCTTCTTTCATTTAATATTGAGATCCTTGTTTATATTTTCTATGTAGTTGAGTATGTCAATACGTCCTGTGCGGTCTTCCGAGGAAGAAATGAAGTGAGGAGGGAGCTCTTCCCATTGTTTGCTCAACTCACGTAAATAGGCATTGATATTCATTTTTAAACGTCCACCTTTGAGTTTATCGGCTTTGGTAAAGATGATAGAGAAGGGGATACCGTTCTCGCCCAGCCATTCCATAAACTCGAGGTCTATTTTTTGGGGTTCCAGCCGGCTGTCTATCAGGACAAAGAGGTTGGTCATTTGCTCTCGTTCCAGAATGTAGTCTTCAATTATGGTACGTATCTGGTCTTTTCCTTTTTGTCCGCGTCGGGCGTAGCCATATCCCGGAAGGTCGACGAGGTACCAATTCTTATTGATAAGGAAGTGGTTGATTAACATCGTTTTTCCCGGAGTGGAGGAGGTCATGGCCAGACCTTTACGACCAGTCAACATATTGATAAGACTTGATTTTCCCACGTTCGAACGTCCTATAAAGGCATATTCAGGAAAAATACCGGACGGGCATTTCTTCACGTCCGTATTGCTAATCACAAATTCAGCACTTGTTATTTCCATTTTCTTGTCATTTATTTCTTTGTAAAATTGTTTATAATAAACTTGCTCATTGTTTATAATAAACTATTGCGCAGTTTATAATAAACTCTGCCATTATTTATTATAAACTTCGGAGTACTTGTTTCTATGGTACTTTCAGCGTTTTCCCTTTTTTAGACATACAGATTAACCCCGCAAAGGTAAGCGTTCCATTTAACATTAGCAATTCATAACCGAATTTATATCCGGTTTCTTTTCCAATCCACCAGTCGGCAAGATAGCAGAGCAGTGGTGAAAGGATGGCTATGAGAGGAACCCATCGGTCGGTCGTTTGCCTACGTGTAAAAAGCCCGAAAGCAAACATTCCGAGCAGGGGGCCGTATGTGTAGGAGGCGATGATATATATGGCATCAATAACGCTCTTATTATTAAGTATCTCTACCAGACAGATGAAGAATGCCAATAAGACTGATAACGATAAATGTACTTTGTCTCTTTTGCGACGTGCCACTTCTTCTGTATCTTTTTCCGTATTCAGCAGATCTACGCATACACTGGTTGTCATGGCTGTCAGGGAGGAATCCGAGTTGCTGAAAGCTGCTGCGATAATGCCGATTGTAAAAAGTATCAATACGGATTGTCCCAGATAACCTTGGGTTGCAAACATGGGCAGTATATCATCATTCATAGCTGGCAGTTCGAGTTGCATTTGTCCTGCTAGTGCTATCAATAGAATTCCCAAACATAGAAAAAGGAAATTTAGTGGAATGAATGAGAAACCATAGCAGTACATGTTTTTTTGTGCTTCCCGGAGGTTACGGCAAGAAAGATTCTTTTGCATCATATCCTGATCCAGGCCGGTCATTACGATTACGATGAAGATACCACTGAAGAATTGTTTGAAGAAGTTCTGCCGGGATACCCAGTCGTCAAATACAAAAATACGGCTGTGTTCACTGTTTTGGATTGTTTGGACAATGCCACTGAAGTTAAGGTCTAATCTTTGGATCGTAAAATAGATGATAAAAATCAGGGCGGCAATCAGGCAAAATGTTTGTAAGGTATCTGTCCATACGATGGTCTTTATTCCGCTTTTATGAGTATATATCCATACCAATGCAACCGAACCGACAGCAATCAGCCAAAAGGGAACGTGCATTTCCTGAAATACATAAGTATGGAGAATAAGGCATACCAGATAAAGTTTGGCTGCGGTTCCCAACATACGTGACAGCAGAAAGAAAAAGGAACCGGTTTGATAGGCACGCACTCCGATACGGGTGCCGAGATAACCGTAGATACTTGTCAGATTCAACTTATAATATAAAGGAAGTAAAATGTGGGCTACGACCATGTATCCGAAGAAAAACCCGAGTACTGTTTGCATATAGGTCATATCCATTCCGCGCACCATTCCCGGTACAGAGACGAAAGTGACTCCGGAAATAGAGGCGCCAATCATTCCAAAAGAGACTATATACCAAGGTGATTGATTTTCTCCCTTGAAGAACGCTGCATTCGATCCGCCCTTACGTCCAGTGATATGGGCTATTAGTAATAATACTGCGAAGTAGCAAAGAATAGTGACTAGTATCATCATAACAGATGCAAAGGTAGCAATTTTTGTAGGTATTAAAAACAATAATCTGTATCTTTGCAAGGTTTTATCGATAGAACAGCAATTATTATCTATGAATCAACAATATCCTTCTATACTGCTTGAAAAAGCAGTCGGCGAATTTTCCAAACTTCCGGGTATCGGGCGTAAGACGGCTATGAGGCTTGTTCTGCATCTGCTTCGTCAGGATACGGCTACTGTGGAAGCTTTCGGAAATTCTATCATAACGTTGAAGCGTGAAGTGAAATACTGCAAAGTGTGTCATAATATATCCGATACTGAAACTTGCCAGATTTGTGCTAATCCGCAACGGGATGCTTCCACTGTCTGTGTGGTGGAAAATATTCGTGATGTAATGGCGGTAGAGGCAACCCAGCAGTATCGCGGGCTTTATCATGTTTTGGGCGGAGTTATTTCTCCAATGGATGGAGTCGGACCGAGTGACCTTCAAATTGAAAGTTTGGTACAGCGGGTGGCTGAAGGTGGAATCAAAGAAGTTATTTTGGCATTGAGTACCACGATGGAGGGTGATACTACCAACTTCTATATCTATCGCAAGTTAGATAAACTAGGGGTTAAACTAAGTGTGATAGCCCGTGGTATATCGGTTGGTGATGAACTTGAATATGCTGATGAAGTGACTTTAGGACGCAGTATTGTGAACCGGACGCTTTTTACCGGAATTGTATAATCATTATTAATCATTTAAGAACGAACATGGAAGAACAGATAAAACGAGCTGTTAGAAATTTGAATATCAGTTATGTTTTCTTTTGGGTACTCCCGGCATTTTTGTTTGGGGCAGGAGAGTTTGAACTCTTTCCTGTAGGAGGTTTGGTAGATAATGCGCCGGCTATCTACTATTTTGAGACAGTCGGCATTTTGCTCACTGCTTTGTGTGTGCCTCTTTCTCTCAAATTATTTAGCTTGGTGCTTAAGAAAAAGATAGATCACATGACTATTACGCTTGCCTTGAAGCGATATGTGCAATGGAATATTGTACGCTTGGGAATGCTTGAAGTAGCTATTGTGGTGAACCTTTTGTGTTACTATCTGACGTTGAGTAGTACGGGTAATCTCTGTATGCTAATTGGCCTGACAGCGTCGCTTTTCTGCCTGCCTAGCGAGAAAAGATTGCGTAATGAGCTTCACATTGCAAAAGATGAAAAGCTATGAGACAGTCTTTCTTGATGAACGAGCGTATCTATCTTCGTGCGGTCGAGCCGGAAGATATGGATATAATGTATGAGATGGAAAATGACCCTTCCATGTGGGACATCAGTAACTTTACGGTTCCTTACTCCCGTTATGTGTTGCGCCAATATATTGAAGGTTCACAGTGTGATGTGTTTGCGGATAAGCAATTACGTCTGATGATTGTACGTAAATCTGACCAGTGTATACTTGGTACGATTGATATTACGGATTTCGTTCCCCTTCATTCGCGGGGAGAAGTAGGAATTGCTATCCATAAGGATTATCGGCAACAAGGTTGTGCTACCGACGCATTGAAACTTCTTTGTGAATACGCTTTTGATTTTCTGTCTTTAAGTCAGCTTTATGCGCATGTCACGACAGATAATGAAGTTTGTGTAAAACTGTTCACATCTTGTGGCTTCGTTCAATGCGGATTATTAAAAAATTGGCTGCAAGTGGAGGGTTGCTACAAAGATGCATTGCTCCTCCAATGTTTGAATCCTAAGAAATAAAATATTAGTTGAGAGTAGGCACTTGTGGGAAGCGTGACCACGTTTCGTACTTGCTGCCTAGCTTCTCTAAAGCAGTCCGCCACATATCCTTGATATTGTTTTTCATCAGATATGATTTCTCTTCTTCAGACACCAACCATGTGTTTTCTCTGATTTCATTGCTCAACTGTTCGCTGTCCCATCCGGAATATCCCAAGAAGAAACGGATACATTCGCTGATTTTATTCCCTTGTAATATATATTTTTTTATTTCATCAAAATCTCCATTCAGATAAAGTCCTTTGCTGATAGAGATAGAGCCAGGGATGTCTGATAGTGTATGGAGATAAAATAAAGTATCAGTGGCAATAGGTCCACCTTTGTATAGAGGAATCTCGTCCAGATATTTAAATTCCATAATGATATCATTCAGAAATAATGGTAGTTGTTTGTTGATAACCAATCCCATACTTCCTTCGTCCGTATGATCGACCAGTAAAATTACGGATCTGCCAAACGTTGCGTCACGCAGAAAAGGTTCAGATATTAAAATCCTTCCTCTTGATGGTAACACATTATTCGATTGAATCTTAAATATGTCAGAGTCGATATTCATGCCACTAAAGTAAGAAAAAAAACGGAATAACAATCGTTCTTTCCGTTTTTTTTCATTTTAAGAATGGCTTTTATGAATATCTTATGTCAAATAATCAGGTTATCGGATGATTTTCAGCAAATAGTTTCATTCTTTCATCCAATTGCGCATATTGATGATCTTTAATAAAAGAGGTACACGCGCGCAACCCTTCTTGATGGCTGCCTGTTGTAACCAATGAAATCGCGCTCACTCCGTAGTACATCAGTTCTTTGGCCAGTTCGCCGCTGGTCATTCCAGGATATCCGATGGTAAAATAGAATCCGTCCGCAATCGGGTCTCCCAAGTCGTTGTCATATACTAGGTGGAAACCGTGCCGGAGGAAGATTTCTTTCAATTTTTGCGCTCTTTCACCATAGATCTTCACCTCGTTGAGGAAGTTATATTGTCCTTTGTTGGCAGCTTTCAGCATGGCAGCCATGGCGAATTGTGCGGAATGACTGGTTCCCGATGAAAGTGCATAAAGTACGCGATGAATGAAAACTGTTCCAAAAGTACCGCCGCCATATCGTTTGGTCAGTCCCGGATAGCTTCGGTGGTATAATTTATCAGAGATACAGCTCACGCCAATACGCTGTCCGGCATAACTGAATGCTTTCGATCCGGAAATCAGTAATACATAATTATCTGTATAATGGGCTACTGATGGCTGGAAGGGGGGGTGGTATGGTTTACTCAAATCTTGGCGGAAGTCCATCGCGAAATAAGCCAAGTCTTCCAAAACAATTACATCATATTGCGTTGCTAATTCACCGATAATCTGCAATTCCTCCTCTTTCAGGCAAATCCAGCTGGGGTTATTTGGATTCGAATAAATGATAGCTGATATATTTCCTTTTTTCAGATAGCTTTCCAGTTTTTCTTTCAGTTTGTCTCCGCGGTAGTCATATACATCAAACGTTTCGAACTTTTGTCCCATTACTACCAACTGTTGTTTCTGTACCGGGAATCCGGGATCGATGAATAAAATCGTATCTTTCTTTTCGTCACATTGACTGCAAGTAAGGAATGAAGCGAATGTTCCCTGCATGGAGCCGGTGACAGGTACACAACCTTCCGGGCCTAAATCTACATTGATAAATGCTTTGATAAAGTTGGAAGCCTCTTTTTTCAATTCCGGCAATCCGTTGATATCGGGGTATAGGCTGGCAATGCCATTTTGTAATGCTTCAATCTCTGCTTTCACACCTACTGCGGAAGGAGGAAGCCCCGGAACGCCCATTTCCATTTTAATAAATTCAACTCCCGATGTAGCTTCTGCTTTCGAAGCAATAGCTTTCACTTCTCGAATGGTAGCTTTTGAAAAATCGACAATTTGAAACTCATTTATAGTTTCATCAATCAGATGTCGTTCAATTGGTGTATTTTTCATTCTATTTTCTATTTTATTAGTATCTGCAAATGTACACGATAATTCTTAATAAACCCACTTTTTCAGAAAAAAGATACTGAAGCTATTGCAGATCTCAAAAAAATATCTACCTTTGCATCCGCAATCGAGAGAGATGCAGATTAATAAATTGAAGTTCTGGTGCGTTAGTTCAGTTGGTTAGAATACATGCCTGTCACGCATGGGGTCACGGGTTCGAGTCCCGTACGCACCGCGAAAGCAAATAGTAAATTAAAGCAAAGCTCTGAAATTCAAGAATTTCAGAGCTTTTTCTTTTTCCTCGCTTAGGCAAAAAACAGCGGTTTCAGGCAGTTCTCACGTGGCTTATCCGTGGGACTTTTTGAAAGCCGTTTTTGCTCCCACGAATTGACGCTTTTGTCTTTGATTGTCAGCTTTTTGCGTAGCTGGTTTTTGAGTGTAGCAAACTAATTTTGTACCACTTAAAAATCAAAGAATTATGGGAGCAGTGAAAAGAAACACACTAAGCGTATTGTTCATCATTAAGAAATCAAAACTTCTGAAAAACGGTGAAGCTCCTGTTTGTATGCGCATCACCGTAAACAAGCGAGTAGCCGAAGTTATGATTAAACGGAGTATTCCCATAGACTTATGGAATCAGAAAAAGGAATGTTCCAAAGGAAAAGACCGTGTAGCCACCGAACTAAACCACTATATCAATACGGTTCGTGCTAAAGTATTGCAGATACACCGTGAATTGGAGATAGACAACAAACCGATAACAGCCGATATTATAAAGGATTGTTTCTACGGGCGGGACAAGGTACAGCGCACCTTGCTGGAAGTGTATGCAGAGCATAACGAAAAATGTCGTGCCCTGATTGGCAAAGAATATACGGAAAGCACAGTTACCAAGTTTGATACTTCAATAAACCGCTTGAAAGAATATATCCGTAGTTGCTACCACCGTGATGATATAATGCTGGCAGAACTGGATGGGCAATTTATTCGTGATTTTGATTTTTGGCTGAAAACGGATAAGCATTGTCAAAATAATTCCGCATTGAAGCATTTGAAGAACTTGAAAAAAGTTGTTCGTATTGCTTTGGCTAACGACTGGATAAAGAAAGACCCGTTTTACGGCATCCACTTCAAGCAGGAAGAAGTTAATGTAGAGTTCCTTTCACGTGAAGAATTGGATGTTTTGATGAACAAAGAATTTACTATCAAACGTTTGGAGCAGGTAAGGGATATTTTTGTCTTTTGCTGTTTTACCGCACTTGCTTTCGTTGATGTGCAGCAGTTAAGCCGTGAGCACCTGATAAAAGACAATAACGGTGCTTTGTGGATACGCAAGGCACGGCAGAAAACCAATCAGATGTGCAACATTCCCGTTTTATCCATTCCCCAAAGGATATTGGGGAAATATGAAGATAATGCAGAGTGTATAAAGAAAGGTGTGCTTTTACCCGTAATCAGTAATCAGCGCATGAATGCCTACTTAAAAGAAATCGCTGATTTATGCGGCATTACCAAACGCTTAACTACACATGTTGCCCGGCATACTGCGGCTACCGTTGTTTTTCTCGCCAATGATGTGTCAATGGAAAATGTCTCTAAGATTTTGGGACATTCCAATATCAGAATGACACAGCATTATGCAAAAGTTTTAGATAGCTCTATTATGCGTGATATGTTGAATGTGGAGAAGAATTTTAAATAGAAAAAGAATTATGCTTGCTTTATTCTTTGACGATACATAGTTAGTCCTTTTATCTTTAAGAATGCTTGTTCATTGTTTTGAATGTCCGCCTTGATTCGCTTTATTCTTTTATTATATGATTGTGGTATTTTAAGTTTATTGTTTTGACATATTACACCAGTAACTATTGGATTTTTTGTTTTATAAAAAGTTTTAGAATGACTAATTTTATATCCTGAAGTAGTTATAATAGATAATATTTCAGGGATTTTTTTATGGAAATCTATAGAAGAAGACATTGTTATATCATCAACAAATATTGAAAATTTAATATTATTCTCTTTTGCTAATGCCTGTATTCTATCGCCAACAGGCTTGAATACCAAATTAGCTATTAATGTTGATGTTGGAACACCTTGTGGAACTTGATAATTATGTGTAGTAAGTTTAGTTAAAGTTCTTGCAATTTCAGGGGTGCATCCTAATTTTAAAAACATATAAAACACCATTTTATGATTAATGGAAGGAAAAAAGGATTTCAAGTCTGTAGTAAATACATATTTATTACCTTGATGATATTTAGCGTTAAGAATATTATCCTTCTTAGGAATACCTCCAAAAAAATAATTAGGAAGAGTTGTTTTTAAAAGTAAATAGTTATACAATCTTTTTTGTATAACTTTCAAATCTTTATTAGTGGAGTTAATTGTGCGTTTTTTTATTGTTCCATCAGAATTATATAAAGGTTCATTGGTGTCTTTATTCAATTTAGGCTTTTCCCATGTAGAGTAATATTTATCTATATTCTCTATAATTGAATCCAATTGTTGACGAGAAACTTTTAGTATATATAGCAAATGCTTTTCGGTTGTAATCATCCTACTAAAATGTATAAAAGAAATTAGAGAGCCGATAGAATATCAAAAACGGTTTTCAAAAAACTGTATATTTTTGAAATAACTGGAATTACCTTAAACAAACTTTTAAAAAGTAGATATAAGGTGCTTCCACATTTTTGAATAGACTTTAATAGTTGAGAAAACTCATCTATTTTTTTTGTCATTCTTCCTATCTTCGAAGAGCAATGGGAGGTTTTTATTTTTCCTCCTTTTGAAGGTATAACCTTTTTCATGATATATAATATTAAATGATTATATGGCAATATCGCCATGTCCTCAATCAATATTACTAATAACCAATAATACTATATACATTACCTTCTTTTGCTCTCTATTTTCATGTCCTAACAGACGTAGAGACGATTTACAAGTGAGGAATCCCTATATAGAATGCCAACAAACTATAAATGGATAGACCGCTATCTCTGATGTTTATCATTAATATAGATGAACACAGATGCTCGTCCCATAAAACCATATTGGTGTGATAAATCACTTTAATTTTGTAGTACTATTGGTTCAATTGTACCTTCTTCCACATTCTTTCAAAGAACGAATACTTTGCAAAAGTATAGAATAAAATAGTATTACCAAAGAAAAATGCTATGTAATTTTCCCAAGCTGAATAAAACATTAACAAAGGTAAGCTCCGTATTCCGTCCGTTCAAGCCCAAGCCCTACGGGTTTGAAAGAAAATCTCCACACCTGCGCTCCGCTCCGGGTAGTATTTTCTTCCAAAGGCTTGCACAGACGGACTACTACACTGATAGAGTTAATGTTCTTAGTCAGTTTCGGAAAAAATGTGTTTTAGGGTAATAAGCTATTCCTGCCGTTCCTTGTTTAGTAGGTCTGCAAAAGCCGTTCTATATCGCTTTGGCGATAGATTATTTTGCCTTTTATCTGAATGTAAGGGATAACGCCCGTATCTCTCCATTCTTGCAGGATACGGATGCTTACTTTCAGATATTTGGACGCTTCTTGGTTGCTTAGAAACTTATCACCGTTCAAATGCGGTCTGCTTTCCTTTGCCAGTCGGCTGATGCCGTCTAACATTCTATCCATAGATTGAAAGAACTCGTTTATTAGTTCACTATTGCTGTTTATCAGTTCCATATTGACATATTCATTTATAGTTAGCTTGAATGATTGGTATATACGCAGGTAATCGCCATAGTAAGAAATGAAAAGGCTGTCTTTTGCCTTGTCATAATCGATATAAAGCCGCTTAAAGGCTGAAACAATAAAGTAACGGCTATCTTCTTTCTGTATCTCGTAAGTAGCGGGTTGCGCCTGTCCGTTATCCGATACATGAAGCATCGAAAGGAGATACTTTTTCCCACTTTGGTATATCATTACCGTAGGATGAAGATTTAGACTTTCCCATGTGCCGACAATAGCCGGTAGGGTGAAAGATTGATTTGCTTCTGAATTGACATCTTGTTTTCTTTTCATAAGGCGATACTTATTTGTTGGTTGATATATAGCTGTTTTTCCTTCCTAAAACATCGTTTATCGTACATTCTGCAATCAGTCTTTCAATATCGGCAGATTTATAGTACAGTTTATTACCGATTTGGGAGTAACCCAATTTGCCACTGTCCCGGTAGTTCTGCAAACTTCGGATGCTGATACCGAGCAAGGCGCACACTTCACGACCTGACAACCATTTCTCCGGCTGGTGGGTATTCTCTTTACAAATCCGTTCCACCTGACTGACGAAACCGGAGAACCTCCCACATACTTGTTTAAAAGTCTGTTCCTCAATAGTTACAATATTCATACGTCTTTCTCTTTTGGCTGGTTGAATATTCCTTTTTGTATTTCTTCCCGGTAGAGAGCCGAAAGGACATCATTATGCGCACCTAAATGTTCTTCCAGTACGTTATCAATGAAATTTCCGATGCTTACTTGTTTGTTTGTAATCACGCCTACAATCTGAACGATACGTTTTTGTATCTCTCCGCTTATGTACACGCTTTGACGGTTGCAAACCGACCGTTTTTTAAGGAACACCGATTTATAACTTTCCCGTTCCTTACTTGCTGTTTCCTGTAATGATTGTTTTACTTCTTCCATACATTTAATTTTTAATGATTTATAAATAAGATGATTGATTCCCGATACTGATTGAAAAAATGCAAGCCAGTTTTATAACTATGTCCCTTTATCTTTAAATAGCTTTCAAACATGGTTTAAAACTATATTCAGACCTTGTTTTACTGTCTTATATATTGCCACCACTCAATCATTTTTCAGCAAAGAAAGAGGTAAAAACAAACGCTTTTAAAAATGGGGTTACTTTGTCTGTTTATGTTACAATTTGGCGCAACCGCCTATATTTCGGGAGGGAATTACTGTCTGTAATTTTGCAACTGATAAACAGACAGAGGATAAAGCCAAACCGCTTGCTTTTGCAATCTGACTATAGGGAAGATTTTTGTTATCACATGAGAACAGCAAGTTGTGTTTTGAGGCCCGCGCTTCGCTTTTTGTGCCTCAAAACCTTGCCACCTTTTAAGGTGGTTGGTTTTACTCCAAAGTCGTAAAACCAGTAAATAATTATCATTATGGAACAGAAAAAGAAGCCATTTAACAAAGGTGGGCGCAAGCCTAAACTTGACCCACGAACACACCGCTATTCTCTTAATTTAGACGATGTGGAGAACGCTAAGTTCTTAGCCTTTTACGACCAATCAGGCTACAAGGTAAAGGCGCATTTCATTAAGAACTGTATTTTCGGGAAATCGTTTAAGGTGCTTAGAATTGATAAAAGCAAGGTAGATTATTACATCCAACTCTCCCAATTGTTTTCACAATTCAGGAGCATAGGCATACTGTATAACCAAACGGTGAAAGAACTCCATTCCAATTTTGCGGAAAAGAAAGCACTTGCCTTGCTTTACAAACTGGAACGATACACTGTTGAACTGGTAAAGACGAACCAGCAGATTATTGCGCTTACCAAACAGTTTGAAGCATCTTATAGGGAAGAGGGAACAATATCATCAGGGAAGTAAATACAGACTTGCCAAAAGAAAAACATCCCGAAACTGCCACGTGTACAGCTCCGGGATGAATTTCACTCTTACTTATTCGTTCTGTGTTCTTTCTCGAACTTTCGGAGCGTGCCCACATCGAACCGTTCCTTTATGAACTCACGCACATCGGAAGCCCGGTAGTAGGCTTTTCCGCTAATCATCATAAAGGGCAGCAGTTTTTTGCTTCTTAATCTCTGTAATGTCCGGGTACTGACTTTGAACAGCAGGCATAAATCCTGATTATCCAAAAGTTTGTCATTCGGCATTACTTTTGGGTTGGTTTGCAAACTCTTTACATCTTTGCCGACTTCTTCCAGTTTATCAAGTAGCTTTTGCATCCAGTCTTTGAACTCGTAACTATCTACATACATATTGCTTCATTTTTCAGGTTATACACTAATGCTTACCAATCGATTGATGAAGCAAAGTTCGGAAAAGGGAAGCAAAGAAAATGGGGGAATGGTACACCTAATCCCCCATAAATCATTCGTAGCATGTTGATTATCAATATAACAGAAAATTCATTTTTATAAATGGTTATAACCACTATCTCTGCTCTTTTTTAGAATAGCAACTTTTAAGCTATCTAAAAATTCTGTTATTTTAGTAGGTTTCCTTTTGATAACCGCAATTTCTTTTTTGTATATATCTCCAAAATTAATGTTGAACATCTTTTCAAAAATCCGGGCAATATCGCTTAAAAAGATGTCTTTGTTATCAATCCGAACTATTCCATCTCTGATATAAAAAATACCACAAACCAATTCCATTATATCTACGATTTTAATAACCTCATTGTTTAAGTAGAATGGAGATTTCCAATCAGATTCTATATTGATGAAAAATTTTGGATATTCCATTTGGCGATAGATTAGTTCTTGTTCCATATTTATTAAAGACAAGAGTTTATCAAGATATATAATTTTCAGTTTACTATTTTCAGTAGGAGAAGTTTCATCTAATGCTTTTATTGTTCCGAAATCTATATAACTCATATTTAATTGCCTGATACGTATTTTATTATCATGCTCTTTATTGAGATAATCGAATAAATCTTCAACAAATTCAAGATATGCAGAAGTTATTTCTTCTATCACAGATTTTTCCTTTTGGCAAGGATGCTTTAGCAATTTATATATTTGCTTTTCTGTTAAATCCCATTTTGGCATAATCTTTCTTAGAAGACAAATTGTAATTGTTTTATAAGTTTCTTGCTATCTTCTGCCATTTTCTCTGCCTATGTTTATAAAATTTAAGCGTCCACCAAGCGGCAAGAGCAGTTAAACCTCCTGCATATAAATCGACCATATCTGTATATCTTGTTACATTAGGAGAAATTTCTTCCATGTTGATATAATGATTCCATATAGTTACTTTTTTATTATACTCATTTGTTACTATCTCTCCTGTGCTTTTATCCATTTTGATTACGTTTATTGTATGTTTTCCTACTGGAATAAATCCATGTAGGAACATTTTAAAGCAAAAGGATTTTCCTTCTTTCCAAGTAGGAGAAGTATTATCATAAGATACAAAACTGGCTTTTGGCTTGCAAATTTCTCTTAAGGTATCAATATCCTGAATTTTACACCAAATATTTTCCCTGTTAGCTTCAAACTCAGAAGTAACAACTACTCTACGTCCTACAACCTCTTTTCCGTTACGTGTCATTAAACAAATTTTCTTTATCATACTACATAAATTAAAATATTAAATATCTATTTATCTTATACTGATTTCATTATCTTTGTGCAAAGATAGAAGCAATAGACTCTAAAGGCAATAGTTATTTATAATGAGATAACGTGCAAATATCTAATAATCAGATGTTTTAAAATATGAAAATTGAGGAAATTGAGAAGCAAATAATAAACTTACTTCCAACATCAAACATACTACTTGATGAGGTAGATTATTCCATTCTCGAAGAAAGGAAAAAAGACTGGAAAAAACTCTCGGAAGTTACGCATAGTATAGTGTTGGCGTTTGATTGCTACACAAAAAAATTCGTATTTGTTTCTGATAATATTCCTGAATTATATGGGCTTGATTCCCATAGATTGTTTATAGACGGGCATCAGCCAGTAGTAGAGGTTATACATCCGGATGATATATACTACGGATTACTTGTAAGAAAGAAAATCTATTCGATATTGAGTTCGTTCTCCAATGAAGAAAAAATGAACTATAAAGCCATTCATGAAATGCGGGTGAGGAATCTACGAGGTGAGTATATCCGTATAATAGAGCAGGAACAGATTGTTGAGTTAGATAAATCAGGCAATATTTGGCTTATGTTGTCAGTTATTGATGTTGACGCAAGCCATGAATCAGAAATTATTAAAAGCCACCTATATAACTTTAAAACTGGAGAACAGATTTTTATAGATTTATCTGATACATTGGATGAACCTTTAACAAATAGAGAGTTGGAGGTTTTGCGTTTGATGAAGCAAGGCTTGTTAAGTAAAGAGATAGCAAATACTTTGAAAGTTAGTATAAATACCATAAATAGCCATAGACAGAATATATTGCAAAAGCTAAAAGCTAATAATTCGATTGAGGCTGTAAATTTTGCTCAAAGATTAGGTTTGTTTAATAAATAAGAGTATTTATGAAATGAAAAGACAAGTTTTGTCATAATCTGATTATTTAGGGATATTCAGTAAATGTTCCTCTTTCTAAAAAATCAAGAGAAAAGCTTTGCTTTACGTGAGCTTTTCTCTTGATTTTTTCGTTCAACTCTCCCAGTCTTCTATCTTTTTTGTAGAATATTGTTTACATATTCTTGTTTTTTCCTTCCCACCCATGCATTATGTACATGTCTTTTTCAGGGGAAGTTAAAACCTCTCCTGTTTTTCCTGTTATTTTAGTCAGATTATGCTGCCTTTCTTTTTTTCTTTTCGACCTTTTCTATCATACATACCGCATTGGCTGTATGTATCCCAAAGAAAATCCAAAGTACTTCCGTTTTCCTGTTTCTAGCTTTTATCCTGGCCAGTGAGTAATGTTGTTTCTGCGTTCCAAAACTTCCTTCCAGGCGGGTAGCTCTTTCACGGCTGAGTTCCGACCGTAAGATCTTACGAAGCGGCTCATCTTTGGCAGCTCTGCCCTTACGCTTAAAGGAAGTACTTATATGATATTTTGTACAAAATTTCCGGTTGGCATTATTGGCATAGATTGAATCCGCCGCAAGCGCCCTGACCCTAACCCCGGTCAGTTGTCGGTGCAGATGAATACAGTCTTTCAAACGTACTCCTTCGTTAAAAGCCTTAAAGGAGATATGTTCTATAAAGGAGATTCCGTCTATCTGTATATTGTTGACTTTGGCTCCGAATTCAACGGATTTGGTTTCCTTGCCTCTGATAATGGGGCGAAGGTAATGCCGGTCGATACTCACGATACGGTTGGACACTTTTTTGCCTGCAAATAAATTCTTCCCTTGCTCAAGGACTGTCTGTATGACCGAGAAACGTCTTTGGTAATCAGAGGATAGTGTAAGCCTGTTCCTATAGGATGAATGAAGCTGCTCCAGCTGGTCAAGCAACTTTTCCAATAACTGAAGTAACCTGCGTGTAATCATACGAGTCTGTGATTTCCTGCGTTTACGCAGTTTACTGTAAGCAAGATAGGCACGGCTTACATCAAGATATTTATTACGGGGACGTTGTATGTACAATGTCCGGCAATGTTTGCACAGATGACGATGAAGCCATACAATACCTTCCCATAAGAGTTTGACATCAGTAGGGAAACGCAGATGGCTTTCATAACAGGTGGCATCGGTCATACAGACATGAAGGTTCTCAAGATAAGGTTTCCAATGGTCAGCCAGAATAGGCTGGAGGGACTCAATATCAAGGCGTTCCGCTAGTTCCTGACGAATTGCACTGACGATTTTAGGATTGGTCAGTGGATGAAGCGGATCAATCTGAACACCACAAAATAACTGGTAATGAATATTACCGTTTAAATGTTCAATCAGTTGTGAATCTGAAAAGTTGGTATAGGACTTCAGGACCATCAAGGCTATTT
>NZ_JADMQH010000015.1:0-69369 GCF_015559655.1 Bacteroides sp. 1001136B_160425_E2
GCTACAAATGTTGCCACACAAATGGAAGGAAAAGAATAAAGAATGATGGAGATACAACTATAGATGGCTGCTTACCTTGAAAGGAGATACAGCCATTTTTTATAGTGTACTTTATCGGATGCTTACATTATAAATCCCGATATTCCTTCACACACTCAAAGCATGGACACCCTTTCATTGGGTTCAAGTCACGATGTCCAACAATCAACGCTTTCGGAAACTGCCGTCGTAATTCACGCAATAAAGCAAGCAGCGATCCTCGTTGTTCCAATGTACGAGTATCTTTTGGTTTCCCGTTCGCATCCAATCCTCCCTCATAACAAACACCTATCGAATGGGCATTATGATTACGGCAGTGTGCTCCGACCTTTTCTAACGCACGTCCCCGGTGGATCTCCCCGTCGCGAGTAATGTAAAAATGATAGCCAATATCACGGAAACCACGGTGCAGGATATGATCTTGTCGGCAAGCCTCCGCCGAAAGGGATTTTCCTTCCGGCGTGGCACTGCAATGAATGATAATCAGTGTAATAGTTCGCATAGATCTATATGCAACTTTGTACTCCGATCAAGCCCCCGATAGCGGTGGCAACGGTGATGATTACTTTGATAATGAAGCTCCATACGGAGCGGGAAGAGGATGATTTGCTCATACAATAACAGGTTTTAAATAAATGGATAACAGTTTTCTTTTGTCACAGAGCTGCAAACTACGCAACTATGCACACTACTACACTGATTCACACAGAAATAAATAATCGACTACTTTAATGACTACCAATTAAATTATAATCTGTGGAAATCTGTGTAATCAGTGGTGAGCCTTTTAAGCAGCCGGGTCAGGTGCTTCGCCGCCTCCATCCGGTTTCGGATCAGGGTTATCATCCGGATCAGAACCACCTCCGGAAGTGCCCGGTTTCTGATACTCAGCCTGCTGTTTCAACTGACTGTCGAGTTTCAAGTTGGTAGTTGATAAGTTACCGGTGGCACGAGCTTTCAGACGCATGCCGCTAATATTTTTCTCCAACGAGAACTCTTCCAGCGTATCAGCCGCCTTACTGCGAATACCTACCCCAAAAATGGCAAGATCATCAATTTTCACACACTTTCCGTCCAGCAACAACTCCTTGATACAATCTACCATATCCGAAAGCACACCTTTGATGACACCACCGGAATACGGTGAATTGTGCTTCGACATGTGTTCGGCAAGCTTTGCCAGATCAAACGTCTCGTCGCTTACTGCACGGGCGAACCACTTACCCGCATTCAAGCCTTTTTTCTGCTGGTTCTGATAAATTTTGTAACGAATCATAAAACAATAAATTAAAGGGTTAAAACATCGTGTCTCCGGGATTCTTTTCCCTTCCGACGATACAAAGATAGGATGTCGGAAGTCCGAAAAATCGCTTATATGCATTTATGTCCGTTACTTGTCAGTTATGTGCAGTTAGGGTCGGTTATTCAACCGGAAAGCCTTGCGTATGTACAACTATTTTGCTATATTTGTAACATTAAATCAAACTCTTATCCATTATGATCGAATTCAGAATACGTGCCTACGGGCGCATGGAACTGGCGCAACTCTATTCTCCCGAACTTACTGATATTGCCGCTTACCGAAAAATGAAAAAGTGGATAGAGCGGTGTCCCGGACTGCTGCAACGGTTGTACGACCTGGGCTATCAACCGGAGCACCGTTCATATACGCCTTTGGAGGTGAGGGTGATTGTGGATGCATTGGGAGAACCTTAAAGCGGCGCTTTAAGGGGGCTAAAGCTTAGCTTTATGCTCTCTAAAGCGCCGCTTTAGTATCCGTAAAATGCTGTACCGTTATTTATCTGCGGCGGGGGTACAGCGGGTACACTTTTTCCGGGCTCACTCACACACGCGCACATGCGCGTTCATATACTCCGTTGGCATCTCCCTTGACTAATATGCCTCGCTGCGTCAGTCGTTTCAACCAAGTGATGGCGGTATTTTTCTTAATTCCGATGGCTTCTGCTATCTCTATCATTTGTGCACGAGTGAAACGGTCGCCCAACTGCGAGAAGAGGAAGTCGCGGTCGGCATTGGAACGTCGGCTGATTTCCGTGGAAGGAAGGAAAGAGAGTATGTGTGTGGCATGGCGGTAGAGCGGTTCCGCAAGACGGAGCACTGCGTGGAAATCGTCAGGGGTGATGGCAACCTTCCAACGGGTGATGATATTGTCTTTGATGTTATCTTCGGGAATGTTCTTATCCGGAGTCAGTCCCGAGGCGGGAGCGTTCTTCACTTGGTAGGGATGCGGGCTTTCGAGGGCACGCAGCAGGGCTACTATCGACATGATGCGGCATAGATTGACAGCCAGGCGGGCGATGGAGCTGTACATCTCCCTGCCGTTGGCTATGCTCGAGCGTTGGAAGAGGTGGGAGAATTGGGCGTTGAACTCTTTTTTCTGTTCCTCGGTAAGGCAGAGCGTGTGTATCCCATGTGCTCTTATCTGTTCCACTTCTTTTTTCCATTCCAATCCGAGGTTGGTAAATACTTCTTCGAGATCCAGGTCGTCTTCCAAAAATTGGTTGATCCATTGGTCGATGCCGTAGAGGTAGTAGAACAATTGCCGGGAGAAGGCTCCGTCTTCCGTGGTGGGGATGAAGGATTTCACTTGCGACGGTGTGCCGGAAATGTTGAGGGAGATGTAGCTTTTCTTCACTTCACGGTATTCCTGGTCGGTGCGGCGGTTGTAAGACAGGCAGTCGTGGTCGAAGGCTTTGCGGAGGGTATCGCTCCAATGTCCATGGTCTGCGTTGATGGCGGTAGAGAGGGTATCCGCTTCAGATTCGCAGATAAATCCTATTCCGTCAGAGTCCATAATATTTTGCAGGATGCCTGTGCCGGTGTTGTTACCCGAAATGATGAACATCTTGTTGGCGGGCATTTGCGGTGCGTCCACTTTCGCTCGTTCTTTGCCCAATGCCTCGTAGGCGGCTTTCTCTTTCTTGTAGATTTTCATCTTTGCTGCCACTTCCGCACGGATTTCGTCGTGAATGGGAGTGGCAAGCAGCCGGATGTAAGAGAGGATGCTCTTGCCGGAAGCCGAAGGAGCGATGGCAAAATACTGAAGGCAGGGATGCAGGAATTTGCCGCTATAGGAACAGCGCAAGTGTGGGGCGATGGTTGCGCCAAGGGCTGTCAATGCTCCTAAAAGCATAACATCTTTTAGGGCGTCGCTTTTGCCATAGGTAATGATACGTTGCAGGAGTGTGGGCCAATTGGCTTTGGGGAAGGTGGGCAGTTGTTGCTTTGGTTCACTGCCCGAGAGAAGTTCCTCTTCTTCTCTTTCCTCTTCTTGGGTATTTTCCTCCTTTCCGGTATTTCCGTCATTGTCTACCTTATAACGCGCGCACGTGTGTGTGGAGAAATTTGCCCTTGAATCTTCTGTACCCTTTGTACCCTTCGGGTTGTTTATAATGTCGTCTTGATGGAGCTTGACTCCTGCGATTCCGGCAAGGTGGAAAGCCGTGCCCAGATGTACGTCACCATGTTTTGTGGCGAGTGCGTTGGAGAACACCCGTTCGGTATGTTCGCGTTGGTACTTGGCAGACAGGCAGCAGAGACGGTGGAAATAGTTGCGCCCGGCTTCGCCGCAGTCTGTGGCGATGGCAAATGCCAGTTGTATGTATTCGATGTAAGTAGGGGCGATGTCTGCTCCTGCCGTTTCAACTGTCTCGGTGAGACGGCGTAGTGATTCGATGTTGTTCATTTTTTCTTATTGTCTTATGTTAGATGTTTCTGAATAAAGCTTCGGGGTCGTGGCTAAGAAAGCAGGATCTTACGAGGTCTTTGCCGGAGAAATCTACTTTGGTCTTTGTTTCGGGAAAAACAGATGTTTCTGTATTATATGCTGTCTCTACGTACCACATTGCCCAACTCATGCATTCTGTGATTTGTTTGTAGCCAGTTGCCGTGGATAAACGGTGGGTGGGTACAAAGGCCTTTACACCCAGTCCGCTGGGACTGATAAACGTGAGTACGGGACGGAGGAGCGGGTCGTCATGTAACACACGGCGCATTTCTTCTGTTTCTCGGTAAGAGCGGAAATGGTCCAGGTCCACTATCACCAGCCCTGATGGGGACAGGAGGCATTTGCTGCTGCGGCGGGAGAAGGTGCCGCAGGGAGTTACATAGGGCAAAAGTCTTGTTTTTGCTATGCGTATGTCCGGTGCGTTGCGTACTTGCTCGGTCAGGAGTCTGAGGTTCCCGTTGCTGGTAATCATTCGGAAAACCTGTTCAATGCAGGCTTCGCAGGTGGGGAAAAGTGTGGGAGGAGTGAGTATTTGCCCCTGTTTGTCTTTGATAGGGGCGATAGGAGGCATGAAATAGGACATTTTGTAATTGTTTGGCATAATTATTTGTTATTATAAATTAAATTATTTACTTTGCAACATATACATGTACATGTTTGAAACATGGTGTAAATGTAGTAGAAACAAAATAAGTATTATCCTGACATGTTAGGATGAAAGTTAAAATAATTAACCGTTAAGGTGCAATTTTAATAATAAATAAGTATGAAAAAAGAAAAAAACTATTACGCTGCATTAGGAGCTGGCGTTAGTGAGTTGCTTAAACACGCGTATTTGACAAATGAGAATGTGTACAAGGCATTGGGGATCGGCCATGATCCTTTGAATGAGTTAAAAAAGGGCTAGATTGCTCATTGGGTAATTACTTAAAAGTTGTGGAACTCTGTTTTGATTATCTTGACGAGGAGGAAATAGAGAGGGTTCTGGACAGGTGGAAACGGCTATATATGAGGTATCGTAAGGAAAAAGAGGAGAGAGAAGAATGCAATGAAAAGCAGGTGAAATAAAAGATGGCAGGCGAGAAAATTTTCTCGCCTGCCATCTTTTTATGAATCAATTTTTGTGGCCTTATAAAAAAATAAGGGGAGGAGTGTATGGCAGTTTTCTTATTTGATTTTTTTGGAGATGATTAAAAAAAAGTCATATTATATTGTTTCTTTAAGGAATTTATGTAACTTTGCCCGTAAATTAATATACCTCTTATGAAGAGGTGCTGATTTTTTTATATTGCTTGGTGCTTTTCTTAATCTTATATAGAGAGAAGCATAAATATTGTGTATATTATATTATCATCCGGGATATTGTCCGATGTAGTTTTATTAGTACATTTGATATGTACTTGTGGGGAATTCAGAGGGTTAAATAAGTAAAGACTTAAAGTTAAACTGAATAATACACACTTGAGATGAAACGAACGACTTTTTTTCTGTTGTTAGTCTTGTCTGGGGCGTTATGTCCGATGGCGAGAGCACAGAAAGTAGCAATTAAGACAAATGTTCTGTATGATGCGTTTTTGAATGTGAATGCAGGCGTGGAGGTAGGTTTGGCTCCTCGTTGGACATTCGATTTATCTGCCGATTACAATGGATGGACACTTTCTCATGAGCGGAAGTGGAAACACTGGCTTTTGCAACCGGAAGCGCGTTATTGGTTCTGCGACCGTTTTGCCGGTCATTTTATGGGTGTCCACGCTTTAGGCGGCCAATATAACGTTGGCGGTCTGAAGAATAGCCTTTCTTTTCTAGGTACAGATTTCTCTGTAGTTTCCGACCGTCGTTATCAAGGATGGTTTGCCGGTGCCGGCGTTGCATACGGTTATGCATGGATATTGAATAAGCATTGGAATTTGGAAGCCGAACTCGGGGTGGGTTGGGTTTATACACGCTACGATGTCTATCCATGTGCAACTTGCGGCACCAAACTTGCCAAAGGAAAATCGCACAACTATTTTGGTCCCACAAAAGCGGCTGTCAATCTGGTTTATACATTTTAATTCGGTCTGTAGTCATGATTACAATAAACAATAAAATAGCTAAAATAATAGGTAGTGTTTTGTTGTCACTACTTGGTGTGGCTGGAGTAAAAGGGCAGCCGCTTATGAATGGGCAAGTGACAGTGCGAAACCTTCTCGTTTCCCGTTCGGATGACAAACTCTTCATTTCGATGGATATAGACGTATCCGATTTAGAGGTTAAGAGCAATCGCGAAGTAATATTTACGCCGGCATTGGCAAGTGATGACAACACGTTGAGCTTGCCTGCAGTGTTGATTGCAGGGCGCAATCGGTATTATCATCATTTGCGCAATGATAACTTGAGACCAGCGACTACGCAAATTTACCGTCGTAGCGACGTGTCGGTAGTGGAATATCGTACGGTGGTGCCTTATGAAAAATGGATGAATACATCCAAACTTGTTACCCTGAATGAAGTGTGCGGATGTTGTGACGAGACGCTTGCCGGCGAAAACGAACCGTTGCTGGCGCTCCGTCTCGAACCGAAGGCGTTTGTGCCTTCTTACATATATATACGCCCGAAAGCCGAACCAAAAATTAATGTATTGGAAGGCTCAGCTTATATCGATTTTCCTGTAAACCGTACGGAAATACATGAGAACTACCGCCGTAATCCGGTGGAATTGCAAAAGATTCTTTCCACCATTGATGCTGTACGCAACGATGCCGATACGCGCATTATCTCTGTCAGCATCAAGGGATATGCATCGCCCGAAAGTCCATATTCTAATAACGAGCGCCTTGCCATGGGGCGTACGAAGACACTTAAAGAGTACGTACGCAAACAATATAATTTTGCCGACTCGCAATTCATTACCGACTACGAACCCGAGGATTGGGCCGGGTTGGAACGTTACGTTGAAAGTTCATCTTTGGACAACAAGGCTGGCATCCTTGCCTTGATACGTAGCAATATGGATCCGGACGCCAAAGAACGGAGTATCAAGACTGCTTTTCCGAAGGAGTATGCTTTCTTGCTGAAAGAGGTGTATCCGGGGCTGCGCCATTCGGACTATGCCGTGAAGTATGAAGTGCGTGCTTATACTGACGTGGAAGAGATTAAACGTCTCATCAAGACACAGCCGCAGAAGCTAAGCCTCAATGAAATGTATCTCGCCGCACAAGAAATGGAAATAGGCAGTGAGGAGTATAACGAAACATTTGACATCGCTGTGCGTATGTTCCCCGACGATGAAGTGGCTAACCTCAATGCTGCCAATATCGCTATGAGTCGTGGCGGTCTTAAAAGTGCCGAACGTTACCTGCAGAAAGCCGGTGATTCACCGCAGGCTATCTATGCACGCGCCACTCTTGCTGCTTTGAACAAAGATTTCGACACTGCCGAAAAAATGTTTGAAGAAGCTGTGCGTAAAGGAATGCCGGAGGCAGAAAAGATGTTAAGGCAAATTGAGGAAATCAAATAAGGAATACTAATTTAAAAATAAGAAAAGATGAGAAAAAGCTGGAGTAAAATTTTAGCAGGCGCTTTATGTTTTGCATTGGCAGCTTGTAACAATGACGACATTGCTACTGTGAATGATGGTGATGTAGAAAACGGAGTTTATATGCGCTTTAGATTGGAACTGCCCCAAACAACCCGCAGTGTAACAGACACTGAGGAAGGGAAGGATGATTATGGCACTTCTAACGGTGGTATAGAAATTGGAACAGATAATGAAAACAAAGTGACAAAAGGTGTTTTGGTTGTTTTAACCACGCCCGATCGCAAATTTATTGCGTCTAGCTATATATCTGGTAGCGACGGAACAGAAGGGGTTGATGCAAACACTTACACCATGGGACTTTCTGAAACGGCATTGCGTGGCCAAGCCGGAAAAGATGTATTGATTTATGCCTTTTGCAACCCGACAGATGATTTGATAGAAAAGGCTAATAAATTTAATTCCGGAGAATTGCTGACAGTGGGAAATGCAACCTATAAATTGTCAAATGGAGAAAACATGGAGATATGTACAGGTGGGAGATTCTTAATGTCAAATGCTGTTTTATTAACCAACACGCTGCCAGAATCTTTTGCTCTATATAAGACGAAAGAATCTGCCTATCCTTTGGGGACAGTGAAAGTGGAACGCGCAGTGGCTCGTTTCGACTACAAACAGGGACCGTCCGATAGTGAGAATGGAGATAGAGCTACTGCTACTTATAATGTTCTCAAAAATTCGGAAGGTAAAACCATGGTTCAAGTACAGCTGACCGAGGCGGCTCTGCTCAATATGAGTAATGAGTTTTATTATTTGCGCCGCACTTGCAAACGAGATGGCAGTGGCAATGCAGATTATACTAAATTCGACCTTTGCGGGCTTGAGACGACTGATAATTATGTAGTGGATTACGACTTTGATGACAAAATCTCTTATACGGGAAGCGAAGATTTAACGGGAAACTTCTTCTATAACTTAGGAAAATTCACTGATAATGGATGGATTTCCGGACAGTTTGGCAACAACTCCGAATGGAAATGGGTGAAATTGACCGAAATTACAAGCAAAGTAGAAAATGACGGTGACAACTGGCAGAATGCGCCCAGCGATATAGAGAAGACCGGTTATCGTATCTGGCGTTATGTGACAGAGAACACAATACCTTCTCCGGGCAGACAAATGAACGGTATTTCGACCGGTATTGTATTTAAAGGACATATTATCGCCACAGATGATAATCCTGATGTGAAAGCTGCTATGGCACAAGGAGAACCTCTTTATATGTACAACAATTCATTGTATACCCGGAGTATGTTCGCAGGTTTATCGGAAAACACTGCCGTTAAGAATGCTTATAATGCAGTGATGGCTGCAGCTGCCGGCGGCACCCCAACGGATAAGATGTGGACGGACCACGGTTTTACTATCTACACACTCAACCGTGCCAACAATGAGTATGAAGTACTTTACTATTATTGGAACCGTCACAACAACAACGGCATGCCTGCAGAAATGGGCATAATGGAATTTGCTGTAGTACGCAACAATGTTTATAAATTGTGCGTAGACAAGATTTCCCTACTGGGACATCCCACAGATCCGGGCAAAGATCCTGATCCGGTAGATCCGGGCGATCCGGACGAAAGCAGTGATGTATACTTCAAAGTGTCTGTACAAGTGTTGCCATGGGTAGTTCGCGTCAATAACATCACATTTGATTGATTAAAACAATGCAAAGTAGAAAACAAAATATAATTTCAAGACTTATGGCTGCAGTGTTTTGCGCTGCAGCTATGGGGCTTGTTTTTTCTTCGTGCGAACGCATCTACGAGGATCTTGATCCTTGTCCGCATGGTGTATCGTTACGCTTTATCTACGATTATAACCTGGAGTTTGCCAACGCATTCCCGAATCAGGTAGATTGCCTTACTTTGTTTATTTACGACGAAGAAGGCAACTATGTAGACCGCCGTATCGTCATTGGCACCGAATTGCAAAATGAGGACTACCGGATGCAGCTCGACTTGAAGAAAGGCACATATCGCTTTGTGGCCTATGGTGGAATGGCATGCAAGGAGAAAACCTTCTCGCTGCTTCAAGAGCCTGCCATCGGAAGCAATTATACCGATCTGCGGGTAGAAGCCGACTGGCGCCGCGTCGAGTCTGTTCTTCCTGAAAAGCGTAAATTGCATGATATGTTTTGGGGTGAGCTTACTCTTGCTACGTCCGACCTTTATCAGAACGGGGTGGTGAAGATGATGAAGAACACCAACAACATCCGTATCGTATTGCAACAGATGAACGGTGAACCGGTGGATGACAAAGACTATGAGTTTGAAATCACCGACGACAATACTTTGTTTTCGTACAACAACGACTTGCTTTCGAATGGTCCGGTCACCTATACCCCGTGGTCGCAAGGACAAGCCTCGACGGGAGTCATTGAAGGAAGCAAAGAGGAAGTGGTGGCTTATGCAGAGTTTTCCACGTCACGGTTGATGACGAAGAACAGTCCGAAGATGATTATCCGGCGTAAAGTAGATGGAAAGGAAGTGGTCAACATTCCTTTGATTAATTATCTGTTAATACTCAAAAGTGATCATTTTGCCACGATGCCCCCACAGGAGTTTTTGGACCGGGGATATTACTGGTCGATGATATTTTTCCTTGATTCAAGCCACGAGTGGTTTAAGGTGACTATAAAAGTAAACGATTGGGTAGTCAGAGTCAATAATATAAAATATGAATAAATTCGTATATATTATTCTATTCAGTTCCATTGTCTGTCTGTTGTCTGCTTGCGGCAGTGACAAAGAGGAGATGAGCCGATTCAGTGGTGATGATGATGCGGTGTGGGTAAATCTCGATATCAATGTTTCGCTTACAGATGTGATGTATTCGGGCGTTACCCGTGCCGAAGGCGACGGATACGAAAATGCCGCCAACGGTTACGAATTGATGAGCACACTGCGTATCATCGTAGTGCGTCCTGATAACACTGTAGAAGAAAACCGGTTTATCTCTTTCCGGGATGTTCTGCAACATTATGGGGATGAACGCTTCAAAGTGCGCGGCAGGGAAACCAAGCGAGTTTATCTGTTTGCAAATGAAAACTCATCGATAGACGTTCAGTCGGAAGATGGTGCCTGGCTCAATTTAAAAGAGGAATTGGAGCAGATTAAAAAGGGAGGTACGTTTCCGGCGGATAAATTCGGCAAGCTAATGATAAAGCTGGATGAAGGTAAACAACTGGCGGTGAATCCTCACTATCTGCCCATGAACGAATGTCATACGGTGGAGGTGGGAGAGACCGACCAGAAAGCTGATTTGTTCATCATAAGAGCTGCTGTCAAATACTCATTCTATGTCAAGAACGAAAGTTCTCGAGACAAGACTGTCACGGGATATGCCGTTCATGATATGGCTAGACAGGCATATCTCCTGCCACGAGGTGTGAGGTATCGGAATGCAGAGGGAAGCGATGGGACAATTTATAAAGAAATTGAAGCATTTGAGGTTCCCGAAACGGAATATTATACCTATCGCTTTACAGCTAACTATTCTTTGCCAAGAGGTAAAGAGGTCACCTTGTCGCCTTCCTGCTATTTTTTGGAGGGCAAACACGTGTATGAAGGTGAAGGAGGAGCGGACGAGAAGAAGAATTATTCGGTAAGCCTTGGGGTAGACGGCGCGGAGCTGAAAGGCTTTTTGGAGAACGTGCCCCAACTGCCGCGCAATACACACGTAAAAGTATACATTACCATTAAAGATACAAGCATGGACTGGAAGGTAGATGTGCGTCCATATACTGAAATCACATTAGATCCCGGTTTCGGGCTATAACCAACGAAGGGAGGATTTCCTTAAAATAATTTTATGCAGGAAAATATGAAACGAAATATTCTTTATAGTCTTACGGGTATGCTGATATTTGTTTTGGCTGCCTGCACGGACGATTGGTTCAACAACAGATACGAGCAAATGCCCGAAGGGGAAACCGACGTAAATGCAACGGTAGAGTTTCTTCCTCTTCGTCCGGCCTTGGACGTAAAGACACGCACGGCAGGGGATGCCATCAAAGACATCAACAACCTGTGTGTGCTGCTGTATGATAAAGAAGGAAACCTGACGAAAGCATATTACCTCCTTCCCGAAGGTTCTGCTTCTACAGAAAGCAACGACGGTTCTTTCAAGGTAAAAGATGAAGATCGTACAAACGCCGACGCAGAAGGGGAGACAAGCGCGGAAAGCCGGACTCAGCAAGCCTCATTCCGATTGTCCGGAGTGCCTTATGGCAATCATTATATATATGCAGTGGCCAATATGGGAAATCTGGTGAATAGATTTTACCCTGCCATCAAGACTAGGGAAGGACTGAAATCCATCGGTTTGGAGTGGCAAGCAGAGAACTGGGTGTCGACGGAAGAAACCGGTGACGGTGCAAAAAGCAAAGCCATCGCCAACAACCAGATGTTCGGTCATTTCACCACGCTGCCGGATGCCCCCACAGGAGCCAACCGCAATACGGAAGATGCGCTGGTAGCTATCAACAAGAAAGATATGACGCTGCATGCATGGATACGCCGCGCAGCCTCCAAAGTAACTGTTGCATACGATGCAAGCAACTTGAAAGAAGGGGTTTTCATTTACCTGAAGTCAGTGCAGATTAAAGATATTCCGACTCATTGTTATTTGGGAAAAGACAATATGGTGGGGAAAGAAGGATATGGCTTGCACTTTCCTGAAAAGGGAGAGGATATGCCTGACGGAGAGGTGATCAAATACTACGAAGGAGATACGGAACCGACAGTGTTTGATGCATCATATCCAGTACGTCTGTCCACTGGTAAATCTTATTATCCGTGGCCTGTTGAAGAAAACGGAGTGTTACAAAAGAAAGGGCACGAAGAAACTGCCGATGCCTTGTTTTTCTTCGAAAATATGCAAGGAAAAGGCCCCAGTAAATTGCAAGATGCCGATAGGAATGGAGAATTGGATCATCCCGGATTGCCGGGAGATCCCGGTTATCTGCCGAAAGATAACGTGCCTTATGGTACTTACATCGAAGTAGATGCCTATTACGTTTCCGTCAACCCTGAAAAAGTGGGAAGCGGAAATATCAAATATCGTTTTATGCTTGGAAAAAATGTGGAGGACGACTACAACGCCGAGCGTAACCATCATTATAAACTCACACTGAAATTCAAAAACTTCGCGAATGATGCCGACTGGCACATAGAATATAAGGAACCGGAACCGGGTATTGAGGTGCCGAATCCTTATTATATCTCTTATCTGTATAATCATTCGATGATGTTGCCACTGAAAATCAGAACAGGAGGACTTAAACTGGGTAAAATAGAAGCAAGTATTAAAGACAACCGATGGGGGCCCCACAATGCATTAAGTACTTTCGATTATTACCATCCGATGGATATAGCCAATGCCAACCAGTGGAACGGTTTTTTGTCCCTGCGTGCGACCAAGGATTTGGTTATAACCGGAACGTCTCCATATACTCCCACCTCCAACCAGTCTTATTATGAAGAGCATAAAAGAGGAGAACGAACGTATCCTATCGAAGAAAAGAATGCGATCACGGACGAAGAGGAACATAGTTTCTATGGTGAAGAAGGAGAGAAAGATGACGGTGAATATAAGGTAAGAAAAGAAGGTGATAGCATATATCATGTGCAACTTCCTATGTACACCCGCGCCAAACAGATGATTAAACCCACCGGCCACACTGGGAATAATCCCTATGTAGCCTATCAACGTAGATCGGAAGTGGAGATAAAAGCGACGTTATTGAGGCCGGACGGTACGGTATGGGGAACGATTTCCACCAATTCTTCCGCTACAAACTCCGCCAAGGGGAATGAAAACCCTGTTATTTATCAAGTACGCCGCGTTGTCAACCCCAAAGGTATTTGGCGCAGCCATAGCAATAACGAAGGATTCGACGTTCTGTTGAAACGATTGCCCAAAGAAAATGGAACAAAATTTGAGGCATTCGCTTCCGAAGGTCCGTGGAAAGCCTATGTGGTTTGTGGGGATAAAAACTTTATCAATTTAGGTGTTGGCAAGGAACATAGCAAAGTAAGCAACGACACCGTTTATGGAAAAACCGGTTCGAATATAGATTTTAAAATTGACTTTAAAGGCAATTGCGGAGAAAATGAAAACCGATATGCCATCATACGGGTAGAGTATCACAACTATACTTGCTACCACTTGATATTTGTACGTCAAGGAGATGCTCCCGATGCATTGATTGATGGAGGGACCGAATGGCATGCGTGCAACATGAAAACTAAAACCACAGAAGCCGCTTCTCCGCTAGAAGAAGGTTCGTTGTTCAAATGGGGTAACCTGACCGAGCCAATCGACGCGATCAATAATAAGACCCCGGGTCCATATTGGATAAACGTTACACCGGAATCTTTCCAAGGGCCAGGAACCCAAAAATTAACCATTGCCGGCACAAGTGAAGGAAAGACATGGGGAGAGATAAAACCTGTAAACGCGCCGCCGAAGGACAGTGGTTTCGATGCTGCATTTGTCGATTCATCGCAGCTTCCTTCAAATACAAGAATTGCTTCTTATGATGATTTTAAAGCATTATATGACCATATAGACATCAAACAAGGATATGGTATATTGTATGGAGATGGATCGACAAGTACTGAAGATGATATAAACGACGCGTACGGTTATGACTACAATCATACAAAGCGCGGAATGCGTGGTTGTTTTGTCTACAATCAGCAAACCGGAAAAAGTCTGTTCTTTCCTATTGGAGCTTCCGGATATGGACATAGAAAAGAAAAAGATGCCAAAGGCGCGGGCACATTAAGATATGCAGCAACTCGAGCCGAACGATTCCCCAGTGGATGGCTTAGCAAGAGCTACCCCGTGGGCGTCGAGGGCGCTCCTCTCTTTTATGACGTATATATGCGTCCCGGAGCAATCTACTGGTTGAGCCATTATGTAAAGGCTGAAAAGCCCGGAGATGGGAATGCAACCGGATGGGATTTCAATTACTTTACTTTTGATTTCTATCCCATCACCCATAGTTCAACCGGCGATGCACAAGATGCCTGCTTCGTACGATGCGTAGAAGATAAGTAGAATAAGTTGCATAATGTAGAATAAACGTGAGTTCGACATATCGAACTCACGTTTGTTTATTAGAGTACTAAATGATAGGAATCTTTTTTCCGTGTGCGATAACGTAAACACAAAAAATAACAATTTATTATGTAGAAAAAGTTGGGGGAATGCTTCGTAGTTCGCAAATAATGATTAAATTTGCCGCGATTTGTAATGCGGAGTTTGCAAAATGACGAATAATACTATAAAGCATCTAGGTATTGTGGAAAACATACAAGGTTCTCATCTGTCGGTGAGGATTGTCCAGACATCGGCTTGCGCGGCTTGTAGCGCAAAGGGGCATTGTTCCTCGGCGGATAGTAAGGACAAAATCATAGATATTATAGATACCGCGGCTTCTTCCTATCAGGTGGGAGAGAGGGTGATGGTAGTCGGCGAAACGTCGATGGGCATGATGGCGGTAGTATTGGCTTTCGTACTTCCTTTCGTACTTCTTATATTTTCATTGTTTCTTTTGATGGCATGGATAGAGAATGAGTTGTATGCAGCACTTCTTTCTCTGGCTGTTCTTGTACCTTATTATTTCGTTTTATGGCTTAACAAAACGCGACTCAAACAACAATTTTCATTTACTATAAAACCAATAAATAACTAAAAACATTATGAATTTGATTCTGATTGCAGTGATTTCATTGGGAGCTATAGCGCTCGTGCTGGCCGCTATTCTTTATGTGGCTTCCAAGAAATTTGCCGTGTATGAAGACCCGCGGATTGCTCAGGTGGGAGAAGTGCTTCCCCAGGCTAATTGTGGTGGATGTGGCTATCCCGGTTGTAGCGGATTTGCCGACGCTTGCGTCAAAGCCGGTTCGCTGGATGGTAAATTCTGCCCCGTAGGTGGACAACCTGTCATGGCACAAATTGCTGATATCCTCGGACTTGCAGCCGGTGAAGCTGAACCGATGGTAGCAGTGGTGAGATGTAACGGAACGTGTGCAAATCGTCCGCGTACCAACCAATATGATGGTGCGAAGAGTTGTGCTATTGCCGCTTCATTGTATGGTGGGGAAACAGGATGTAGTTACGGATGTCTGGGGTGTGGCGATTGTGTGGCTGCTTGTCAGTTCGATGCCATTCACATGAATCCTGAAACAGGGCTTCCGGAAGTGGATGAAGCGAAATGTACCGCTTGTGGTGCCTGTGTGAAGGCTTGCCCGAAGGCGATCATTGAAATCCGTCCGCAAGGAAAGAAGTCACGCCGCGTGTATATCTCTTGTGTGAATAAAGACAAGGGAGCTGTGGCACGTAAGGCTTGTACAGTGAGCTGTATCGGCTGTGGCAAGTGTGTGAAGACTTGTCCGTTCGAAGCTATTACGCTGGAAAACAACTTGGCTTACATCGATCCGCACAAGTGTAAATCTTGTCGGAAATGTGTGGAAGTTTGTCCGCAGAATACCATTATCGAGTTGAATTTCCCGCCGCGGAAACCGAAAGAAGAAGCTCCGGCTGCTCCGAAGGCTACAGAAGCTCCGAAAGTAACAGAATAATAACAGAAAAAAATACAGAACTGTATGTTAAAGACATTTTCAATTGGTGGAGTTCATCCACACGAAAATAAATTGTCGGCACATCAACCTATTATCACAGCGGAAGTTCCTGCAAAGGCTGTTATTTTGCTGGGGCAGCACATCGGTGCACCTGCAAAACCGATTGTAGCGAAAGGGGATGTGGTAAAGGTAGGTACACGGATTGCCGAACCTGCCGGCTTTGTTTCGGCAGCCATTCACTCTTCGGTCAGTGGTAAAGTGGCGAAGATTGATACCATAGTCGATGCCAGTGGTTATGCGAAACCTGCTATCTTCATTGATGTGGAAGGCGACGAATGGGAAGAAACAATCGACCGTAGCACCACACTGGTGAAAGAGTGTGAGCTTTCCGCAGAAGAGATCGTAAAGAAAATTGCCGATGCCGGAATCGTAGGTTTGGGCGGTGCTTGTTTCCCTACACAGGTGAAACTTTGTCCTCCTCCTTCTTTTAAGGCTGAATGTGTGATTATCAATGCCGTAGAATGTGAACCTTACCTGACTGCCGACCATCAGCTGATGCTGGAACACGCGGAAGAAATCATGGTAGGTGTTTCTATCCTGATGAAAGCGGTGAAAGTGAACAAGGCATTTGTCGGAATCGAAAATAATAAGCCGGATGCTATCGAACTGATGACTAAAGTGGCCTCCAGCTATGCAGGCATCGAAGTAGTGCCCTTGAAGGTGAAATATCCGCAAGGAGGTGAAAAGCAACTGATTGACGCGATCACCAAACGTCAGGTGGCGAGCGGCGCATTGCCTATCTCTACGGGAGCCGTCGTGCAGAACGTGGGAACAGCGTTTGCTGTTTATGAGGCAGTGCAGAAGAATAAGCCGTTGTTCGAACGTGTGATTACCGTGACTGGAAAGTCGGTTGCGAAACCTTCCAACTTCCTGGCTCGTATCGGTACACCGATGAAACAGTTGATTGACGCTTGCGGCGGTCTGCCCGAAGATACGGGTAAGGTGATCGGTGGCGGTCCGATGATGGGTAAGGCACTTGTAAATATAGAGGTTCCTACTGCGAAGGGCAGTTCCGGTATCCTGATTATGAATCGGAAGGAAGCCAAACGTGGCGAAGCTCAAACCTGTATCCGTTGCGCGAAGTGCGTGAGTGCCTGTCCGATGGGACTGGAACCGTACTTGCTCGGAGCTTTGTCCGAAAACGGGGATTTTGAAACAATGGAAAAAGAAAGAATCATGGATTGTATCGAGTGCGGCTCTTGCCAGTTCACTTGTCCTGCCAATCGTCCGTTGCTCGACTACTGTCGTCTGGGTAAAGGCAAAGTAGGTGCTATGATTCGTGCACGTCAAGCTAAAAAATAACGAATATGGAAAATAAATTAATCGTATCACTATCGCCCCACGTTCATGGCGGAGACAGCGTACAGAAAAATATGTATGGCGTGCTGATCGCACTGATTCCGGCCTTTCTGGTGTCTCTCTATTTCTTCGGACTGGGTGCCCTGATTGTCACGGCTACTTCCGTTGCAGCTTGTTTGTTCTTCGAATGGGCGATCGGGAAATATTTAATGAAGAAACCTACCACTACCATCTGCGACGGCTCTGCCATCATCACAGGTGTGTTGCTGGCATTCAACTTACCGTCTAATCTTCCTGTCTGGATTATCATTCTGGGTGCACTGTTTGCTATCGGTGTAGGCAAAATGTCTTTCGGCGGATTAGGCTGCAATCCTTTCAATCCGGCATTGGCAGGACGCGTGTTCCTTTTGCTTTCTTTCCCGGTACAGATGACCAGCTGGCCGGTAGTCGGACAGTTGACCGCTTATACGGATGCTACCACCGGTGCCACTCCGCTGGCATTGATGAAGCAAGCCATCTACGGTGACACTGCCGCTTTAAGCCAGATTCCGGACGCATTGACCTTGCTGATCGGACAGAATGGCGGATGCTTGGGTGAAGTGAGTGCACTGGCCCTGCTGATCGGACTCGTTTATATGCTCTGGAAGAAAATCATCACCTGGCATATTCCTGTGTCTATCCTGGCTACCGTGTTTATCTTTGCAGGTATCATGCACCTGGCAGATCCTGAAAAATACGTTTCTCCGGTATTGCAATTGCTCTCCGGCGGTCTGATGCTGGGTGCTGTCTTTATGGCAACCGACTATGTGACTTCTCCGATGAGCAAAAAAGGAATGTTGATTTATGGTGTATGTATCGGTCTGCTGACGGTTGTCATCCGTCTGTTCGGTGCCTATCCCGAAGGTATGTCGTTCGCCATCCTGATTATGAATGCGTTCACTCCGCTGATTAACACCTATTGTAAACCTAAACGCTTTGGGGAGGTAGCGAAGAAGAAATGAAAAAGTTACAATCATCTTTAAAGAATATGTTGCTGGTGCTTACGGGCGTGACGGCTGTCTCCGTAGCGTTGCTGGCTTATGTAAACGAACTGACAAAAGGCCCCATTGCCGAAGCGAACGCGAAGACGCTGAACGAGGCCTTGAAAAAGGTTCTTCCCGAATTTACCAATAATCCGGTAGCGGAAAGCGATACGATCTTCAGCGAGAAAGACGGAAAGAAGAACGTTGACTTCATCGTTTATCCCGCCAAGAACGGCGAAGAACTTGTAGGAACGGCTGTCGAAGCTAAATCAATGGGATTTGGCGGCGAACTGAAAGTGCTGGTAGGTTTTAACGCCGAAGGTAAAATCTATAATTACTCGTTGCTCGCTCACGCGGAAACTCCGGGACTGGGCTCTAAAGCCGACAAATGGTTCGGAGCATACGACCCGGCCAAGGGAGAACAGGCTGTATCTCACGAAGCGAGTACGAAATCTATTTTGGGGATGAATCCGGGTGAAACTCCGCTGACCGTCAGCAAAGATGGGGGAACGGTGGATGCCATTACAGCTTCTACCATTACTTCACGTGCTTTCCTGAATGCGGTGAATGCTGCCTATCAAGCCTATAAAGCCAAAGGTGGTGAAGTGAACGGTGTCAGCGGTGCATCTCAAAAGGCTACAGACGCAGACGCAGCTACGGGAGCCACAATAAAAGTTGAACTTACTGATTCGGTCAGTGCTAAATAAGAAAGGAGACAGATAATGAATAACTTTAAAGTAATGATGAACGGGATTATCAAAGAGAATCCTACGTTTGTACTCCTGCTCGGTATGTGTCCTACATTGGGTACGACTTCGTCGGCCATCAATGGTATGGGTATGGGACTGGCTACCATGTTCGTATTGATCTGCTCGAATGTGGTGATCTCTTTAATCAAGAACCTGATTCCGGATATGGTGCGTATCCCGTCGTTTATCGTGGTGATCGCGTCTTTCGTAACCTTGCTTCAAATGGTGATGCAGGCATACGTGCCGGGACTGTATGCTACGCTCGGTCTTTTCATCCCGTTGATTGTGGTGAACTGTATTGTGTTGGGGCGTGCCGAAGCCTTCGCTGCCAAGAATAACGCAGTTGCTTCTATGTTCGACGGTATCGGCATGGGGCTTGGTTTCACCATTGCCCTGACATTGTTGGGTGCTGTTCGTGAATTCCTCGGAACCGGTAAGATTTTCGATCTGACCATCATGCCGGAAGAATATGGAATGTTGGTGTTTGTGTTGGCTCCGGGTGCTTTCATCGCTTTGGGCTATCTCATCGCGCTGATTAACAGTTTCAAGAAAGCCTAATTCAATTAAATAAGAAAAGAATATGGAATATATATTGATATTTATATCGGCAATCTTTGTAAACAACATCGTGTTGTCGCAGTTCCTGGGTATCTGTCCGTTCCTGGGCGTATCCAAGAAAGTAGAGACTGCGATGGGTATGAGCGCTGCGGTTGCTTTCGTGTTGACCATCGCTACCATCGTTACCTTCCTGATTCAGAAGTTTGTATTGGATGTTTTCGGACTGGGATATTTGCAGACCATTACATTCATTCTGGTCATTGCCGGATTGGTACAGATGGTGGAAATCATTCTGAAAAAAGTATCGCCTGCTCTGTATCAGGCTTTGGGCGTGTTCTTGCCCTTGATTACCACCAACTGTTGTATTCTTGGTGTGGCTATCCTGGTGATTCAGAAAGACTACGACCTGCTGACAGGTGTTGTGTACGCGTTCTCTACGGCTATCGGCTTCGGTCTGGCACTGGTGCTTTTTGCCGGATTGCGCGAACAGATGAGCCTCGTGAAAGTTCCGAAAGGAATGCAAGGCACTCCGATTGCCTTGATTACCGCCGGTTTGCTTGCTATGGCATTCATGGGATTCTCCGGCGTGGTGTAAGGATTTACAGTTGATAATTAAATAGGGGATTGGAAGCTCTGCTGTGTGGCGACATACAGATTTGAGTTTCCAATTCTTTTTTATACCTAATTGCTACCAAATCGTACCTTAATCACTTTTTGATAAATAAAATGGTGGCAGATTATTGCTATTCCATTTTATTTCCATACATTTGTAACTCAAACAATAATAAGCCGAGAAACTAACCATTTTATAAAGTATATGAAAGAAAGAATTTTAGTAACAGGCGGGACAGGATACATAGGGTCTCATACTGTTGTAGAACTACAAAACAGCGGATATGAAGTAATCATCATCGATAATTTATCAAATTCAAGTGCTGACGTCGTTGACAATATAGAGAAAGTTTCCGGTATTCGCCCAGTTTTTGAAAAGCTGGACTGTCTGGACTTTGCAGGTCTTGATGCAGTATTTACAAAATATAAAGGAATTAAGGCGATCATTCACTTTGCAGCAAGCAAAGCAGTAGGAGAATCGGTACAGAAACCATTGCTTTACTACCGTAATAACTTGGTTTCTTTGATTAACCTGCTCGAACTGATGCCAAAACATGGAGTAGAAGGTATTGTGTTCTCTTCTTCCTGTACAGTATACGGCCAGCCGGATGAACTGCCGGTAACGGAAAAGGCTCCGATTAAGAAAGCGGAATCACCCTATGGAAATACGAAACAGATCAATGAAGAAATTATTCGTGATACGGTAGCTTCAGGTGCTCCGATCAATGCGATTATGTTGCGCTATTTCAACCCGATTGGTGCGCATCCTACGGCATTGCTGGGTGAACTTCCCAATGGAGTTCCTCAAAACCTGATTCCATATCTGACCCAGACCGCCATTGGTATCCGTGAGAAACTAAGTGTGTTTGGTGACGATTATGATACACCGGACGGTTCTTGTATCCGTGACTTTATCAATGTCGTTGACTTGGCTAAAGCCCATGTGATTGCTATCCGTCGTATCTTGGAAAAGACGCAAAAAGAGAAAGTGGAAGTGTTCAATATCGGTACAGGACGTGGCGTTTCTGTATTGGAATTAATAAATGGCTTTGAAAAAGCCACCGGCGTAAAACTGAATTATCAGATTGTCGGACGTCGTGCAGGCGACATTGAAAAAGTTTGGGCGAATCCGGATTTCGCAAACAAAGAACTGGGTTGGAAGGCTGTAGAAACTTTGGAAGATACTTTACGTTCTGCATGGAACTGGCAGCTGAAACTCCGTGAAAGAGGGATCCAATAAAAGAATTCTGTTTTTAAATTAACATAAAAGATTAAACAAATCGTGCATGCGATTTGTTTATTTGATGCCAATCGACCTGAAGCTGTTTATGAGTATGCGAATATACGTAAATAGTACTTATGCCTCCCCGGCATAGACAGGAAAGATTGCATAGTAGTTTTGTCGTGTTTTATTTTGTGTTTGTGTTGTGACGGTACTACGACGTGAGTCGTGGTACCGTTTTTTTATTCGCCCGGTACGGGCGAACAATACTATGTTTATAGCTTTCCTTTGAAACAGAAAACGTCTCTTCCTTCAATTGTTTCCGGTAGGGACGTTCCGGGGGCGAACAGTCCGAACACTGAAGAGCCGGAGCCGCTCATGGAGGCATAGATTGCTCCTTGATTATAGAGTTCCCTTTTGATTTCTCCGATAACGGGATGTTGAGGGAACACACTTGCCTCGAAATCATTGATTAGGATATTCCTCCATTCTGCAACCGGACGCAGGATTGCCTCTTTGACCGGATATTTCGGATGGTGCGGATGGATATTTGAAAAGGCTTCCCGGGTGGAAACGAAAACGTTCGGTTTGACAATCATGATTTGATAGCCGTTTAATGAAAGCTCGATCGGTGAGAAGATGTTTCCGATACCTTCGGCATAAGTCGGCTTGTTTTTAATAAAGAAAGCACAGTCCGCTCCCAAAGTGGCGGCATATACCTCCAGCTGTTCTTCGGATAATTCCAACTGAAAATGATCGTTGAGCAACTTCAGCATAAAAGCGGCATCGGATGAACCGCCCCCCAGTCCGGCTCCCGAAGGAATATGCTTGTACAAATGAATTTCGACAGGGGGAAGGTGAAACTCCTTGTCCAGCAGTGAATAAGCCTTTGCCACCAGGTTGTCTTCCGGATTGCCGGCTATTTCCATACCATACTGGTGGAGGGTAATCTTCTTTTCAGCTTCAGAAGAAGTCCGGATTTCGAGGGCATCCTCAAGTGCTACCGGATAGAAAACAGTTTCCAGATTGTGATATCCGTCCGGGCGTTTCTCGGTGATGGAGAGCCCCAGGTTTATTTTAATATTGGGAAAGGCGAGCATATTTACTATTTTACAATTTACTATTTGCAGTGCTGCACATGACAATTAATCATGTGTTGAATGTCATTCGGGGACAAAGTTAGTAAAATCTTCATTTTTCCTTATCCATTCTTCATGATTATATTCTATCTTTGTCGTCCCGACCGGAAGAACTCTGTTATTTATGGAGTATGTCCGGTCGCGAATAGTAAATAGCAAATTGTAAAATAGTTAATATCTTCATGGCCGAACAGAAAAGAAATACCCGCAATGCAAAGTCTACTAAAGTACAACCGGTAAATGATTATGGTCGTATTCAGCCGCAGGCACCTGAACTGGAAGAAGCAGTTCTGGGAGCTTTGATGATTGAAAAGGATGCTTACTCATTGGTGAGTGAGATTCTTCGTCCCGAATCTTTTTACGAACACCGGCATCAGTTGATTTATTCTGCTATCACCGATCTTGCGGTGAATCAGAAACCGGTGGATATTCTGACTGTAAAGGAACAACTTAGCAAACGCGGAGAACTGGAAGAGGTGGGAGGTCCGTTCTATATTACTCAATTGAGTAGTAAGGTGGCTTCATCGGCACATATTGAGTATCACGCCCGTATTATTGCGCAGAAATCTCTGGCACGTGATCTGATTACGTTTACAAGCAATATCCAGAGTAAAGCGTTCGATGAAACGCTGGATGTGGACGACTTGATGCAGGAAGCGGAGGGTAAGCTCTTCGAGATCTCGCAGCAGAATATGAAAAAGGATTATACGCAGATCAATCCGGTGATTGACGAGGCCTATAAGTTGATTCAGAAAGCTGCGGCGCGAACCGACGGTTTGAGCGGTCTTGAGAGTGGTTTCACAAAGCTCGACAAAATGACTTCCGGTTGGCAGAATTCCGACCTTATCATTATCGCTGCACGTCCTGCGATGGGTAAGACAGCCTTCGTACTTTCCATGGCTAAGAATATTGCTGTCGATTATCGGAATCCGGTGGCGTTGTTCTCTCTTGAAATGAGTAACGTTCAGTTGGTGAACCGTTTGATTGCGAATGTCTGCGAGATTGAAAGTGGAAAGATCAAGAGCGGACAGTTGGCAGGTTATGAGTGGCAACAGTTGGACTATAAACTGAAGAATCTGATGGATGCGCCGCTTTACGTGGATGATACTCCGTCTCTGTCTGTATTTGAACTTCGAACGAAAGCACGTCGTTTGGTACGTGAGCATGGGGTGAGAATCATTATTATTGACTACCTTCAGTTGATGAATGCAAGCGGTATGGCGTTTGGTAGCCGCCAGGAAGAGGTTAGTACCATTTCCCGTTCGTTGAAAGGACTGGCAAAAGAGTTGAATATTCCGATCATCGCACTGTCGCAGTTGAATCGTGGTGTGGAAAGTCGTGAAGGTATCGATGGTAAACGTCCGCAGTTGAGTGACCTTCGTGAATCGGGAGCCATCGAGCAGGATGCCGATATGGTATGCTTTATCCACCGTCCCGAATACTATAAGATTTATCAGGATGATCGTGGTAATGACCTGCGCGGTATGGCGGAGATTGTCATCGCCAAGCATCGTAACGGTGCGGTAGGCGAAGTGTTGCTCCGGTTCAAGGGAGAATTTACCCGTTTCTCTAATCCGGAGGACGATATGGTTATCCCGATGCCGGGTGAGCCCGCCGGGGCTATGCTGGGATCGAAGATGAATACTGGTAATGTCGGTTCCGCGCCTCCTCCCGCGCCTGATTTTATGCCACAGACGGGCAATCCGTTCGGAACACCGGGGGATGGGCCTTTGCCGTTCTAGTTGCGTCCTCTGTGGTGAAATAACGCGCAATTTTTTATCAAACCTTCTCGGTCAACCGAAAAATCTTATTAACTTTGCGAATCTTTTTGAGAAACAATAAAAAATTAAGTATATGAATATCTCTTATAACTGGCTGAAAGAGTATGTCAACTTCGACCTGACGCCTGATGAAACGGCTGCTGCGTTGACTTCTATCGGCTTGGAAACTGGCGGTGTGGAAGAAGTGCAAACCATTAAAGGTGGTTTGGAAGGACTTGTGATCGGGGAAGTGCTGACCTGCGCGGAACATCCTAATTCTGACCATTTGCATATTACTACTGTCAATCTGGGAGACGGTGAACCGGTACAGATTGTTTGTGGTGCCCCGAACGTGGCTGCCGGACAGAAAGTGGTGGTAGCTACTTTAGGTACGAAACTTTATGACGGTGACGAATGCTTTACCATCAAGAAATCAAAAATCCGTGGAGTAGAATCTACAGGTATGATTTGTGCTGAAGACGAAATTGGGATCGGTACGGATCATGCAGGTATCATCGTATTGCCGGAAAATGCTGTTCCGGGTACGCTTGCCAAGGATTATTATAATATCAAGAGTGACTATGTATTGGAAGTGGACATCACGCCTAACCGTGCGGATGCCTGCTCTCACTATGGGGTAGCTCGCGACCTGTACGCTTATCTGATTCAGAACGGTCGTCAGGCAACTTTACAACGTCCGTCGGTGGATGGCTTTAAGGTGGAAAACCATGACTTGAATATCGAAGTGAAGGTTGAAAACAGCGAAGCTTGTCCGCATTATGCCGGTGTTACCGTGAAAGGTGTAACGGTGAAGGAGAGTCCGGAATGGCTGCAAAACAAATTGCGTCTGATCGGTGTGCGCCCTATTAATAATGTAGTGGATATTACGAATTATATCGTTCATGCTTTCGGTCAGCCGTTGCACTGCTTCGATGCCGGAAAGATTAAAGGCAACGAAGTGATTGTAAAGACAATGCCTGAAGGTACTCCGTTCGTTACGTTGGATGAAGTAGAGCGTAAACTGAATGAACGCGACTTGATGATTTGCAACAAGGAAGAGGCCATGTGCATTGCCGGCGTATTCGGCGGACTGGACTCCGGTTCTACGGAAGCTACGACAGACGTATTCATTGAAAGTGCTTATTTCCATCCTACATGGGTGCGTAAGACAGCCCGTCGTCATGGGTTGAATACGGATGCTTCTTTCCGTTTCGAACGTGGCATCGATCCGAATAGTGTGATTTATTGCTTGAAACTGGCTGCTTTGATGGTGAAAGAACTGGCTGGCGGTACGATTTCTTCTGAAATAAAAGATGTATTTACGACTCCTGCACAGGATTTTATCGTCGATCTTGCTTACGAAAAAGTACATTCTTTGGTAGGTAAAGTGATTCCGGTAGAGACAATCAAGAGCATTGTGACCAGCCTGGAAATGAAGATTACCAATGAAACGGCAGAAGGACTGACATTGGCTGTGCCTCCTTATCGTGTAGATGTGCAGCGTGATTGCGACGTGATTGAAGATATTCTTCGTATCTACGGATATAATAATGTCGAAATTCCGACTACGCTGAACTCCAGCCTGACTACAAAGGGTGAGCACGACAAGTCGAATAAATTGCAGAACCTGATTGCAGAACAACTGGTGGGCTGTGGATTTAATGAAATTCTGAACAACTCACTGACCCGTGCGGCTTATTATGATGGTCTGGAGGCTTATCCGTCCAATCACCTGGTGATGCTGCTCAATCCGTTGAGTGCTGATCTGAACGCTATGCGTCAGACTTTGCTGTTCGGCGGACTGGAAAGTATTGCTCATAACGCCAATCGTAAGAACGCTGATTTGAAGTTCTTCGAATTCGGTAACTGTTATTATTTCAATGCTGACAAGAAGAACGAAGAGAAGGTACTGGCTCCTTACTCGGAAGATTATCACCTGGGCTTGTGGGTAACCGGTAAGAAGGTTTCCAATTCATGGGCGCATGCGGATGAAAACAGTTCGGTGTATGAATTGAAAGCGTACGTAGAAAATATATTGAAACGTCTGGGACTGGATTTGCACAATCTGGTTGTCGGTAATCTGACAGACGATATTTTTGCTGCCGCACTCTCTGTCAACACGAAGGGCGGAAAACGTCTTGCTTCTTTCGGTGTTGTGACTAAGAAGCTGTTGAAAGCGTTTGATATCGACAATGAAGTGTATTATGCCGACCTGAACTGGAAGGAATTGATGAAAGCCATCCGTTCTGTGAAGATCAGCTACAAGGAAATCTCTAAATTCCCTGCTGTGAAACGCGACCTGGCATTGTTGCTTGACAAGAATATACAATTTGCCGAAATCGAAAAGATTGCATACGAAACAGAGAAGAAACTGTTGAAAGAAGTGGAACTCTTCGATGTATATGAAGGTAAGAATCTCGAAGCGGGTAAGAAGTCGTATGCAGTGAGCTTCCTGCTTCAGGATGAAAACCAGACTTTGAATGATAAGATGATTGATAAGATCATGTCGAAACTGGTGAAGAACCTGGAAGATAAACTGGGTGCCAAACTTAGATAAACTTAAAATTGTCATTATTAAAAATATAAACCAATGGGAAGAGCATTTGAATATAGAAAGGCCGCTAAACTGAAAAGATGGGGCCACATGGCTAAAACTTTTACAAGACTGGGTAAACAAATCGCTATCGCTGTAAAGGCAGGCGGTCCGGAACCTGAAAACAACCCGACACTGCGTTCGGTGATCGCTACTTGTAAGCGTGAAAACATGCCGAAGGATAACATTGAGCGTGCTATCAAAAACGCGATGGGTAAAGACCAGAGTGACTACAAGAGTATGACTTATGAAGGATATGGTCCTCACGGTATTGCTGTGTTTGTAGACACATTGACAGACAACACGACTCGTACGGTGGCTGATGTCCGTTCGGTATTCAATAAGTTCGGTGGTAATTTGGGTACAATGGGTTCTCTTGCATTTCTTTTCGACCACAAATGTGTATTCACTTTCAAGAAGAAAGACGGATTGGATATGGAAGAACTGATTCTGGATCTGATCGACTATGATGTGGAAGATGAATATGAAGAAGATGATGAAGAGGGAACAATCACTATCTATGGTAATCCCAAGAGCTATGCCGCTATTCAGAAACATTTGGAAGAATGTGGCTTTGAAGATGTCGGCGGAGACTTCACTTATATTCCGAACGACCTGAAAGAGGTTACTCCGGAACAACGCGAAACATTGGATAAGATGATCGAACGTCTGGAAGAATTTGATGACGTGCAGACTGTCTATACCAACATGCAACCGGAAGGGGGAGAAGAGTAAAGCAAGGTTATGGAATATGTTTATAAGACCCAGGGGACTTGCAGCACGAATATCGAACTGAATGTGGAAGATGGAGTGGTGAAAGAAGTTGCTTTCTGGGGAGGATGTAATGGTAATCTTCAAGGTCTTTCCCGCCTTGTGAGAGGGATGAAGGTGGCGGATGTTATCACAAAACTCGAAGGAGTGCGTTGTGGTGGCAGACCGACTTCATGTCCCGATCAATTGTGTCGTGCATTGCATGAAATGGGATATTAATTGACGATTTTTTTGTTTTTTTTTATTTTTAATTTTCAGCCTCTGGCAATTGGTTTGTCGGGGGCTGTTTTTTGTTAAATCTTTATTTCCTTTTCCTTAAAATCCCCTGCAAAATAGTTATATGCTATCCGCTTCCTTTCTATCGGAATTTTATCCGTTTTTATCGTTTACTTACTTGTCGGTATTTTGAACTAAAATTGATCTTCACTCGTTATTTATAAGTATATTTGTGAAGTTAAAAAAACTATTATGCAAAAATGAAGAATATTTTTCAAGACTTAAGACGGAAAGATCATAAACGCTATCTGGGTGGACTGGATGTTTTTAAATATATTGGTCCGGGGCTGCTGGTTACTGTAGGATTTATTGATCCGGGAAACTGGGCTTCTAATTTCGCAGCCGGTTCCGAATTCGGCTATTCCTTGCTTTGGGTGGTTACTTTGTCTACCATCATGCTGATTATTCTTCAGCACAACGTTGCCCACTTGGGTATTGTTACCGGGCTTTGCCTTTCGGAGGCGGCCACTAAGTACACTCCTAAATGGGTGTCACGCCCTATTCTTGGCACGGCAGTACTGGCGTCGATCTCTACTTCCCTGGCGGAAATTCTGGGAGGTGCCATCGCATTGGAAATGTTATTGGATATTCCTATTATATGGGGAGCTGTGTTGACTACGCTTTTTGTCTCCATTATGCTTTTCACTAATTCATATAAAAAAATAGAACGTTCCATCATTGCGTTCGTTTCCGTAATCGGGCTTTCGTTTATTTATGAATTGTTTTTGGTGGAAATAGATTGGCCGGCTGCTGCGGCGGGGTGGGTGACTCCCTCTTTCCCGAAAGGAAGTATGCTGATTATCATGAGCGTGCTGGGAGCGGTAGTGATGCCTCATAATCTGTTCCTTCATTCGGAGGTGATACAGAGTCACGAGTACAATAAGAAAGATGATGCTTCTATTAAGAAGGTATTGAAATATGAGTTGTTTGACACTCTTTTCTCAATGATTGTCGGTTGGGCGATTAACAGTGCCATGATTCTGCTGGCGGCCGCCACTTTCTTTAAAAGTGGTATTCAGGTAGAAGAGTTGCAACAGGCTAAGTCCTTGCTCGAACCTTTATTGGGAAGTAATGCGGCAATTGTATTTGCATTGGCACTGCTGATGGCGGGTATCTCCTCAACCATAACGAGCGGAATGGCGGCAGGCTCTATCTTTGCAGGTATTTTCGGCGAGTCTTATCATATCAGGGACAGTCACTCGCAGGTGGGAGTCCTCTTGTCTTTGGGAATTGCCTTATTGCTGATTTTCTTTATTGGAGATCCTTTTAAAGGATTGATTATTTCGCAGATGGTACTAAGTATTCAATTGCCTTTCACCGTGTTTTTACAGGTGGGACTGACGTCTTCCCGAAAGGTGATGGGGGATTATGTCAATAGCCGTTGGAGTACGTTTGTATTATATTCGATTGCTATTATTGTTTCGGTACTGAACATTATGCTTTTGTTTTCATAAAATGAACACGAATTTATAAATATAGAATGATGAAGATTATTACTTATAACGTGAACGGACTACGCGCTGCCGTATCTAAAGGATTACCGGAATGGCTGGCGCAGGAGAATCCTGATATTCTTTGTCTGCAAGAGACGAAACTGCAACCGGACCAATATCCGGGAGAAGTGTTTGAAGCGTTGGGCTACAAGTCTTATTTGTATTCCGCACAGAAAAAAGGATACAGTGGGGTGGCCATACTTACCAAGCGGGAACCGGACCATGTGGAATACGGTATGGGAATGGAAGTATATGACAATGAAGGACGTTTCATCCGTGCGGACTTCGGTGACTTGTCGGTGGTCAGCGTTTACCATCCTTCGGGAACAAGCGGGGATGAACGCCAGGCCTTTAAAATGGTGTGGTTGGAAGATTTCCAGAAATACGTGATGGAGTTGCAGAAGTCTCGTCCCAACTTGATTCTTTGTGGTGATTATAATATCTGCCATGAGCCGATTGATATTCATGACCCTGTCCGGAACGCGACCAACAGCGGTTTCCTTCCTGAAGAACGGGAATGGATGACGCGTTTCCTGTCTGCGGGATATGTGGACTCTTTCCGTACGCTTTGTCCGGAGAGACAGGAATATACCTGGTGGAGCTATCGCTTTAATTCGCGTGCCAGGAATAAAGGCTGGAGAATCGATTATTGTATGGTCAGTGAGCCGGTACGCCCGCTGTTGAAACGGGCGTATATCTTGAATGAGGCCGTACATTCCGACCATTGTCCAATGGCTTTGGAAATATTATAGAATGGTAATACTCAATTTACGGGTGTCTCTTCCGTCGCGAAACTCGCAGAGGCAGACACCTTAAAAATGCAAAATAGTTTATGGAAGATAGAATACAGAAAGCGGTGGAGCTTTTTAAGAGTGGATATAACTGCTCGCAGTCGGTAGTAGCGGCTTTTGCGGACATGTATGGATTTACACAGGAACAGGCATTGCGTATGAGTGCTTCTTTTGGCGGGGGCATCGGACGGATGCGTGAAACGTGTGGGGCTGCCTGCGGCATGTTTCTGGTGGCAGGCTTGGAAACCGGTGCTACGGAAGCAACTGACCGGGAAGGAAAAGCTGCCAATTATGCGGTAGTGCAAGAATTGGCGGCTGAATTTAAGAAGCGTAACGGCTCGTTGATTTGTGGCGAATTGTTGGGATTAAAGAAAAAAGAGCCGGTTTCCACTATTCCGGAAGAGCGTACTACTCAATATTATAGCAAGCGTCCCTGTGCAAAAATGGTCGAAGAAGCGGCAAGAATTTGGTCTGAATATCTCGAAAAGCATCCCAAATAAGGTCCTAAAATGCTTTTTTATTACAAAAACGGTAAAAAAGTGCTCAATAAAATGTTATATAACATAAAAATAACTATCTTTGCCTCCGAAATAAAATCTGAAAGTCTTTTGGCTGGAAAGATTTTATGCATGTCTAACTAAAATTGCAAAGCAAATGTTGAAAGAAAAAGCTGGTGTAATTGCAGGTACTATCTGGAATGCACTGAACGAAACAGAAGGAATGACTGCCAAGCAGCTTAAAAAAGCAACTAAATTGGTTGACAAAGATCTGTTTCTCGGCCTTGGCTGGTTATTGAGAGAAGACAAAGTCTCTGTGGAAGAAGTTGAAGGTGAACTCTTCATCAAATTGATCTAAGCGAGTAACTCACTTAAGCAATAAAAAAATGCGTTGGTACATGATCATAATGTTATCAACGCATTTTTTTTTATTCCGCCATTTACGTATCTTTGCACACCAAAAAGATAAAATAATAAGAATTCAGAATGAAGAATATACGCAACTTTTGCATTATTGCTCATATTGATCACGGTAAGTCGACTTTGGCTGACCGTTTGTTGGAGTTTACACATACCATTCAGGTGACTTCCGGGCAGATGCTTGATAATATGGATCTGGAGAAGGAAAGAGGGATCACTATCAAGAGCCATGCTATCCAGATGGAATATACTTATCAGGGTGAGAAGTATATCCTTAACTTGATTGACACCCCGGGACATGTGGACTTTTCGTATGAGGTATCGCGTTCTATTGCTGCATGTGAAGGTGCGTTGCTGATTGTCGATGCTTCACAGGGAGTGCAGGCGCAGACGATTTCGAATCTGTATATGGCCATTGAGCATGACCTTGAGATTATTCCGGTGATTAATAAATGTGACATGGCAAGCGCCAATCCCGAAGAAGTGGAAGACGAGATTGTTGAATTGTTGGGCTGTAAACGGGAGGAAGTAATCCGTGCGTCCGGCAAAACGGGGATGGGAGTGGAAGAGATACTGGCGGCTGTGATTGAGCGGATTCCTCATCCCGAAGGAGATGAAGAGGCGCCGTTGCAGGCTTTGATTTTCGACTCTGTATTCAATTCTTTCCGTGGAATTATTGCTTATTTCAAGATTGAAAACGGTATGATTCGCAAGGGAGACAAGGTGAAGTTCTTCAATACGGGAAAAGAGTATGATGCTGATGAAGTAGGGGTGTTGAAAATGGATATGGTGCCTCGTAACGAACTTCGTACGGGCGATGTAGGATATATTATTTCCGGTATCAAAACTTCTAAGGAGGTGAAAGTGGGAGATACAATTACGCATATTGCCCGTCCGTGTGAAAAGGCTATTGCCGGTTTTGAGGAAGTGAAGCCGATGGTGTTTGCCGGAGTTTATCCGATTGAGGCGGAGGATTTTGAAGATCTTCGTGCGTCTTTAGAAAAGTTGCAGTTGAATGACGCGTCTTTGACTTTCCAGCCGGAATCTTCGTTGGCTCTGGGTTTTGGTTTCCGTTGTGGTTTCCTCGGATTGCTCCACATGGAGATTGTGCAGGAACGCCTGGACCGTGAGTTTGATATGAATGTGATTACTACGGTGCCGAACGTTTCTTACCATATATATGATAAACAAGGTAATATGAAGGAAGTGCACAACCCTGGTGGTATGCCCGACCCGACCATGATTGACCATATCGAAGAGCCGTATATCAAAGCGTCTATTATTACTACTACCGATTATATCGGTCCTATCATGACGCTTTGTCTGGGTAAACGTGGTGAATTGATCAAACAGGAATATATTTCCGGTAACCGGGTGGAAATCTACTATAATATGCCTTTGGGAGAAATTGTGATTGACTTTTATGATAAGTTGAAGAGTATTTCCAAAGGGTATGCCTCGTTTGATTATCATCCGAATGGTTTCCGTACTTCTAAATTGGTGAAGTTGGATATACTCTTGAACGGTGAGCCTGTGGATGCGCTTTCCACTTTGACACATATTGACAATGCTTACGATATGGGACGCCGGATGTGTGAGAAGTTGAAGGAACTTATTCCGCGTCAACAGTTTGATATTGCCATTCAGGCAGCTATCGGAGCGAAGATTATTTCTCGTGAAACCATTAAGGCGGTTCGTAAGGATGTGACCGCGAAGTGTTATGGTGGCGACGTGAGCCGTAAACGTAAACTGCTTGAAAAACAGAAAAGAGGTAAAAAACGAATGAAACAAATCGGTAACGTGGAAGTGCCGCAGAAAGCCTTCCTCGCCGTATTGAAGCTGGATTAGAAATATTGCCGCAAGCAATTTTTCAGAGATATGTTCTGAACAAATTGACTTGCGGTTAGTTTTTAATACACCAGGTGATTGCCTTCTGTCTGCAGAGCTTTCCTTGGCAATCACTTTTTAGAAACAAACAACTATAAATATGAGAAAAGTTCTGTCTTTTTCGGGCTTCCTGATGTTGGGGCTCGTCATTTCGCAATTCCTGCCGATGATGGCAGGCGATGGCTATGGAGCCGTTAAATCCATTTCGAATGTACTACTCTATGTATGCCTTAGTTTTATAATGATTAATGTAGGCCGTGAATTTGTTCTTGATAAGACACGGTGGAAAAGTTACGCCCAGGATTATTTTATTGCAATGGCTACGGCTGCTTTGCCGTGGTTTATGATTGCCATTTATTATGTGTTTATATTGCTTCCGCCCGATTTTTGGAATAGTTGGGAAGCATGGAAGGAGAATTTGCTGTTAAGCCGTTTTGCCGCACCGACATCAGCCGGTATTTTGTTTACGATGTTGGCGGCTATCGGGCTAAAGTCCAGTTGGATTTATAAGAAGATACAGGTATTGGCTATTTTCGATGATTTGGATACGATTCTTTTGATGATTCCTCTTCAGATTATGATGATCGGGCTGCGCTGGCAGTTGATTATTGTGGTAGTGATTGTGTTCCTGTTATTATCAATCGGCTGGCAAAGGCTGAATAAATACGATTGGCGTCAGGACTGGAAGGCTATCCTTTTTTATTCGATAATCGTATTTTTGGCTACTCAAATTCTTTATCTCGGTAGTAAGGAATTGTATGGGGAGGAGGGAAGCATTCATATTGAAGTCCTGTTGCCTGCATTTGTGTTGGGTATGATTATGAAACATAAGGAACATGACACGCCCGTGGAACGAAAGGTTTCTACCGGAATTTCATTTTTCTTTATGTTCCTGGTAGGGATGAGTATGCCGCATTTTATTGGAGTGAACTTTGCGGAGACTCACGCAGGTGCTTATTCCGTCACCGGTTCGCAGGAGATGATGTCGTGGGGAATGATTCTGTTTCATGTGGTGATTGTCTCTTTATTGTCGAATATAGGAAAGCTTTGTCCGATGTTCTTTTACCGTGACCGGAAGTTAAGCGAGCGACTGGCTCTTTCTATCGGTATGTTTACCCGTGGTGAGGTAGGAGCCGGAATTATTTTCATAGCATTGGGTTATAACTTGGGTGGACCGGCATTGGTGATTTCTGTGCTTACTCTGGTGTTGAATCTGATTCTGACCGGTATCTTTGTATTGTGGGTGAAGAACTTGGCTTTGCGAAGTTATACTGATTAAGATAATGGGTGTAAGTGTACCCCTGCAAAATAGTCTTACATTATTATATAAACTAATAATGACGATATATTTGGATTATAAGGTATACAAAATCCCCCTTCATTTTACTTGGTTCCTTTATAGGGGAAGAGTGTGATGAAGGGGGATACTGATTTATGGTTCGTCTACAAATTCGTCTTCTATTCCGTCGATCGGTAGAATTTTCTGGCTTTCTTCGTGTGGCAACTGTTCCACTTGCCGCAGTTTGCGTTCGATGGCACGTGTTCGTTTTCCCATCACTTCTTCGAGTTGGTCGCCGGCACTTTGCAGGTTTTTTTGTACTTTCTCGAGTAATCCTCCGAATTTGCTGAATTCCGTTTTAACAGCTCCTAATACGGTCCAGACTTCTCCGGTACGTTTTTGGATAGCCAATGTACGGAATCCCATTTGAAGGCTATTGAGAATAGCTCCTAATGTTGTCGGTCCCGTAACTACAATTTTATATTCTTTCTGTAGCGTTTCAACAAGACTTGTACGACGAATTACTTCTGCATAAATACTTTCAAACGGTAAGAACATGATGGCAAAATCTGTGGTAAAAGGCGGATCTACATATTTTTCATGGATATCTTTTGCCATCTTCTTGATCGTATTCTCCAGTTGTTTGCCGGACGATTCCATCAATGCTGTGTCTCCTGCTTCGAACGCATCGTAATACTGCTCGTATACGTCTTTGGGAAATTTGGCGTCGATAGGGAGGTAGACAGTGCTGTTGGCATCGTCTTTTCCCGGAAGTTTAATGGCAAATTCTACAAACTCAGTTCCGCTCTTTTTCGTTTTTACGTTGGCGTCATACTGTTCAGGGCTCATCATCTGTTCTAAGAGTGCACCCAGTTGAACTTCACCGAATGTTCCCCTCATTTTCACATTGCTCAATACCTTTTTGAGTCCGCCGACATCTTGGGCCAGGGATTTCATTTCTCCCAGTCCTTTCTGTACGTTTTCAAGTTGCGAACGAACGATTTCGAATGATTGTCCGATGCGTTCATTCAGTGTCTTTTGCAGCTTTTCTTCCACCATCAGGCGCATGTCATCCAGTCGTTTCTCGGTGGATTTCAGTAATGTTTCCTGTTGGCGGGCCATTGTGTCAAATTTTTGTCGTTGCAATTCGCCGCTGGTCATCATATTCTTGTGCAGAACGTCTTGGAGCTGCTGCATATTCTGGTTCAGCGTTTGCGTCATTTCCATGCGGAGTTCCCGGATGCTGCGGTTCAGTTCTTCCCGGTTCTCCTGCATTTGTTGACGCAAGGCTATTTGTAGTTGTTCTGCTTGGGCTTGATTGTTGCCTTTGGTTAGTGATAATACAAGTAGGACTATCACTGATATGGCAATGACAATAAGTAGAATCAGTTCCATTAATACGTCAGAATTTCGTTTCCGGTTTCAGTAATCAGAATCATGTTTTCCCATTGGGCGGAGGGGAGTCCGTCGTCGGTGCAGACAGTCCATCCGTCGGCATCATCTATAAAGACTTCGTAGGTTCCCATGTTAATCATGGGTTCGATGGTAAAGGTCATTCCCGGTACGATCATCATGCCCGTACCCCGTCGGCCGAAATGCTCTACGTCCGGTTCCTCATGGAATTGCATCCCTACGCCATGTCCGCAGAGATCACGAACTACGCTGAAACCGTTCTTTTCTGCATGTTCCTGGATGGCAGCGCCTACATCACCCAGTTGTTTCCAGGGTTGTGCGGCGGCAATACCTATTTCCATACACTCTTTGGTGACTTGTACTAATCTTTGCATGTCAGGATTGACATCGCCAATCATAAACATACGGGACGCATCAGAGAAATATCCTTTATAAATGGTGGAAACATCCACATTGATAATGTCTCCGCTTTTCAGAATCTCATTTTTGTTGGGAATACCGTGACAAACCACGTCGTTAATGCTTGTGCATACACTTTTAGGAAATCCTTCGTAGTTGAGTGGGGCAGGGATAGCACCGTGGCTGGTGGTGAAATCATATACCAATACATCAATCTCTTCAGTGGACATCCCTTCCCGGATATTTTCTGAAATGTAATCCAGCAGTGCCGTATTGATTTTTGCACTTTCCCGAATACCTTCCAGTTGTTCGGGAGTACGGAGTACTTTACGGGGAGGAAGTTTGTAACCTTGTTTTCTGTATTTCTGTATTTTTGCTTCTACTTCTGCCGGATAATTAGAGGGGGTAAACCGGAATCCCTTGATAAAGTTCTTCATTATGATAGCATATTTAATCGTATGACAAAGGTACGAGAATAAATGGAAAATATGCTTTCTTGCTTTCTAAAACTTTTCGATCCTCGATTATCAATAGGATTTACCATTCGTATGAAACGCTGACTTGAGGTATCCATTCCCATCTTTTTCGTATAGCGTTATATTGGTATTGCATATTTCACATAATATGGGAATACTTCTCTTTTGTTTATGATAATTTTTTAGCTTTGAAAACCGGTTGTATCTTCTGAATTTCCGATTCAAAGCCAAACCAGTAGCCATGCCCTTCTTCATCGACAGGGAGGAAACATAGTCGTAGATTTTCGCGGTATGCACCGTATACTACTTCCCAACTTGCAGGAGGTAATTGTCTTTTGGTTCTTACTTTTTCTGCCGGAGCTTTTTTTAATGACATACCTGCTTCTATCCATGCAATACTGACTTGTGTCAGGTAGTCGGGATAATGATTCTTGCAGAAATCATAGAGGATTAATCCTCTCCTTTCCAGGCTAAGAGGAGTGTCGATGACATCTGTCCGGACCAAATGGTTGAGTAGGTCATGTATGAAATGTGGGTTCTCCAATATTAGTATACGTGTGATGCTTCGCCAAGTGGGAGTGTTATAGAAACCGTCTAACAGGCGGGACAGATAATGTGCTGTTTGTAACTCATCTACCGTGATTTCACGAGTCTGGAGTACTTCGTATGGAGGAAGTGGAGAATACTGTATACCTAACTCGTCCGCTCTTCTTCGCATTTCGGTGCCCGGAAGTAATTTCAGGGATTCCAGTTGGATTTCTCCTGCGCCATACTCTGCTAAAGTACGGACATCGTCGAATATTTCTGAAAGATGGTAGAGTGGAAGTCCAGCTATCAAGTCGGCATGAGTTTCCATGTTTTCAAGTGAACATAGATAGTGGAGTCCGGCCAGGGCATCGGATAGTTTTCCTATTCTCCGGCTTTGTTCAAGCACATTTTCCCGAAGACTTTGAATACCGGCTTCCAGATGTAGCAGACCTTTAGGCAGAGTGGCTAATTCCTGTTTTAATTCGTCAGAAAGTAGTGCCGGATGAATTTCCAGATGGAAACAAATATCCGGGTATTCGCAGAATAAATTTAGTAGGTCTTTTGCCCGTTTATTATTGTAATTGAAAGTACGGTCCAGTACTCGCACGTTTTTGATTCCGTGTTCGTGTATCACGTCGAGACGTTCTTTGATTGCTTCGAGAGATAGGGTGCGAACCGGCTTTTCACCTCCACTGACACAAAAAGCACAGGTGTTAAAACATCCCCGGGTAGTTTCTAACTGCACAAATGGTTTGCTCCAATTGAAGAAACGGCTTTTTTCAGGAGGAACCAATTCTGAAAAGTTCATGACGCGGGCGAGCCCGTTGTCCTGATATTCTCCCGATTCATTCAGATAACAGAGTCCTGTGATTGATTTCCATTCCTTTCTTGGCTGATTCCACACTTTTAACCATAATGGAAATACTTCTTCGCCTTCTCCGCGAAACACTCCGCTTACAAATTTGTTCTTATATAAGAAAGCTTCATTATCTCCTAAAAATTCGGGACCTCCGAGTATAACACAGCAGTGAGGTAATAATGCTTTTGCACGTGAAACAATGTGCAGGAGTTGTTCATGATTGAATAGCCAATTGGTAGCTGCAATGATGTCCGGTTGATGGCGGTAGATTTGATTGACGACACTGCCGGTGTTTTCATTGATCGTAGCGGAGACCGTACACCATTCAATGTCTGTATTATTTGCTATTTGGGCATGTAAGGCAGGTAATGCCAATGAAGAATGAGCGTACGAACTATTTAAATCGAGCCAAAGAAGTTTCATGCGGAAATTTTAATATTATCTTCGCAAAGGTACAAAAAACTTGCGGCTTGTGATGTATAGTAAATAAAAAACGCTAATTTTGTATTAATAAACGCAATAAACTAGAGAATTATGGAAATGATAAAGAGATATGCGGGTATCTTGATGATGCTGACTTTATTGGTTGGCTTTACTTCGTGCGAAAGTGAAGACGAGACAGAATTTAATCTGCCTGGTGAGTGGTATACGAATGAAGAAATTGATTTCGGGGCATATACTTGGGGAAGAGGTACGCTTATGACATTTAACGCAAGAAATCAAGGCACAATTGGTTCTGCCGGTGATCTGAATTACTTGGTTTTTGAGTGGAGATGGATTGATGAAGGATATAATTCAATGGAATTGTATTTTTATGGTGATGACACTTATGCCTATATTTGGGGTGCGGAAGCTACCGATAGAACCTTTAGTGGAACATGGTATAATAATTGGCGGGATTTTAGGGATAGAATAAATGGACAGCCATTCTATATGCGTCGTCAATAAAATAGTGATAAAGATTAAAAATAAAGCCAGAGTCATGGTTGATTCTGGCTTTATTTTTGAATGTAGGAATTTATCTTTTCAAAAACAACTTCTTAAATTCCGCCGGGTAAGGCGTCTCGAACTCCATCAAATCTCCCGTTACCGGATGATAAAAACAAAGTTTGAAAGCATGGAGTGCCAAGCGTCCGATAGGATTGGGAGAATCCTCTCTTCCATATCTTCCGTCGCCGATAATAGGATGGCCTAAATCCTGCATATGTACACGAATCTGATTCTTTCGGCCAGTTTCCAAATCGAGTTCCAACAGAGAATATCCGTTAGCGCGTTTGATTGTCTTATAGTGGGTAATAGATTTTGATCCACCGTCATCATATTCACTGGAACTTACGTAAAGCGTTTTATCAGTCAGCCAGGAAACGACTGTATCATAATCTTTTTCCATACTTCCTTCCACCACAGCCACATACCGACGGTCGGTCACTATATCGTGCCAGTTGTCACGTAGAACCTGCTGCGTTTTTGCATCTTTGGCAAACATCATCAGACCGGAAGTATCTCTATCTAAGCGGTGAACGATAAACACACGGAATTGACGTCCGGAGCGTTGCACATATTCATTCAGTATCGTGTAGGCAGTGCGCTCTTTCTGACGCTCCGTGTTGACGGATAGAAGTCCTTGCATCTTTTCGACAACAATGATATAGGCATCCTCATATACAATTTTCAGTAATCTGTTATTAAATTCTTTCTTTCCCTTTTGCTTGCTGATTTGCACTTTCATGCCCGGTTCAAGGGGAAAGTTGAATTGTGTGGTTATCACATTATCAACAAATACCACTCGCTTACTTAATAATGTTTTTAATTTCGTACGGCTTGCATCCGGCATCTTGGCAGCCAGGAACTCCATTAATTCCATGGGTTCTTTGACTGCATAATTGGTATATTGAGCACGTGCTTTTTCAGCAGGAGTTTTTCTCGGTCTTTTTTTCATTTCTTTTTTCTTTTGAGATTCTATTTTCACCACAGATTATCGAAGTTCCAGCAATACCACATTTTCTACGTGGTGAGTGTGAGGGAACATATCTACCGGTTGAACAGCCTTCACCTTATACTTCTCATCAAGTAATTGCAGATCCCGCGCTTGAGTAGCAGGATTACAGCTTACATATACAATCCGTTTCGGTTCAGCAAACAAAATAACGTCCACCACATCCTGGTGCATACCGGCACGGGGAGGGTCTGTGATGATTACGTCGGGGCGTCCATGCTGGTTGATGAAATCCTGTGTCAGGATATCTTTCATGTCACCGGCATAAAAAATTGCATTCTTGATATTATTGATTTCTGCATTCACCTTTGCGTCTTCAATAGCTTCCGGTACGTATTCGATACCAATCACCTGACGGGCTTGGCGTGAAACGAAGTTGGCAATTGTTCCTGTTCCTGTATAGAGGTCATATACCAGTTCGTTTCCTGTTAACCCGGCAAATTCACGGGCTATTTTATATAAATTATAAGCCTGTTCCGAATTAGTCTGATAGAATGATTTCGGGCCGACCTTGAAACGTAGTCCTTCCATTTCTTCAAAGATGTGATCTTTCCCTTTAAAGACGTACACATCCAAATCGTTGATGGTATCGTTGCACTTATTATTAATAATGTATAGAAGAGAAGTGATTTCGGGGAAAGAGTCCGCTACGAATTGGAGTAACTGCTTGAACAGTTCCATTTCGTGATCCTCCGTAATCTTACAAATAACAATCACCATCAGCTCTCCTGTGGAGGAGGTGCGTACAATCATATTCCGCAGCATGCCTTCCTGTGTACGCAGATTGATGAAAGAGTAATCGTGTTCGTAAGCGTAGTCACGTATTGCGTTCCGGATTCGGTTGGATATATCATCCTGCAACCAACATTTCTCAATAGCCAGCACTTTGTCGAACGCTCCCGGAATGTGGAAACCTACCGCATTCATCTGGTCATATTTCACGTCCTGACGAACTTCTTCGTTTGTCAACCAGCGTTTGTTTGAGAAGGTGAACTCCAGTTTGTTTCTGTAGAACTCCGTTTTGGCAGAACCGAGAATCGGAGAAATCTCGGGAAGTTCGATCTTTCCGATACGTCTCAAATTATCTTCCACTTGTTTTTGCTTATATCTGATCTGCTCTGAATAGGGGAGCACTTGCCACTTGCAGCCACCGCATACGCCATAATGTTGGCAGAAAGGAACAGCACGATTGGGCGACAGCTCGTGAAACTTCACCGCTTCAGCTTCGGCATATTTATTCTTTTTACGCTTGATTTGCAGGTCTACGACATCACCCGGCACTACATAGGGAACAAAAATCACCAAGTCGTTTACTTTTGCGATGGCTTTTCCTTCGGCAGCCACATCCATGATTGTTATCTTCTCCAATAAGGGAAGCTCTTTTTTCTTTCTTGCCACTTTTACACCAGTCTAATAATTACTTTGCAAAAGTAGGTATTTTTTTTGGAAAAAATTCGGGTATACAGAAATATTCCGGATTGTAATGTCGAAATTGCATTTTGATAGAAAGTTTTCTCGCAAAAAGTTTTCAAGTTTGCGAAATATCCTTAGATTTGCGAACAGAAAAAAGTCATAATGTAACTTTAAACACAATATTATGGATAAAAAAAGAGTTTATACCTTTGGTAATGGTCAGGCAGAAGGAAAGGCTGACATGAAGAATTTGCTCGGTGGTAAGGGAGCCAACCTTGCTGAAATGAATTTAATCGGAATTCCTGTCCCTCCCGGATTCACAATAACTACAGATGTTTGTACGGAATACAATACGTTAGGACGTGATAAAGTGGTTGAGTTGCTGAAAGATGAAGTTGTAAAAGCGATCACTCATGTGGAAGCGTTGATGAAATCTAAATTCGGTGACGTTGAAAATCCTTTGTTGGTGTCTGTACGTTCCGGTGCACGCGCATCTATGCCGGGTATGATGGATACGATCCTGAATCTCGGATTGAATGATGAAGTGGTGGAAGGTATTATCCGCAAGACGGGGAATGCACGTTTTGCATGGGACTCTTACCGTCGTTTCGTACAGATGTACGGTGATGTTGTGTTGGGCATGAAACCTACCAATAAAGATGATATCGACCCGTTCGAAGCAATTATCGAAGAGGTGAAGAAAGCGAAAGGGGTAGAACTGGATAACGAGTTGAAAGTGGAAGACTTGCAGGAACTCGTAAAGAAATTTAAAGCTGCCGTAAAGGAACAGACCGGAAAAGATTTCCCGACTGGTGCATACGAACAACTTTGGGGAGCTATCTGTGCTGTATTTGATTCATGGATGAATGAACGCGCTATCCTTTACCGTAAGATGGAAAGTATACCTGATGAATGGGGTACAGCTGTCAATGTACAGGCTATGGTGTTCGGTAATATGGGAGAAACCTCGGCTACAGGTGTTTGTTTCTCACGGGATGCCGGTACAGGTGAAGACCTTTTCAACGGTGAATACTTGATTAACGCACAAGGTGAAGACGTAGTGGCCGGTATCCGTACTCCGCAACAGATCACTAAGATCGGTTCTCAACGTTGGGCTGTATTGGCTGGCGTTACCGAAGATGTTCGTGCAGCGAAATTCCCTTCAATGGAAGAAGCAATGCCGGAAATCTATAAAGAACTGGATGCTCTCCAGACTAAACTGGAAAATCACTATAAGGATATGCAGGACATGGAGTTCACCGTACAGGAAGGTAAACTCTGGTTCCTCCAGACACGTAACGGTAAGCGTACAGGTGCTGCCATGGTGAAGATTGCTATGGATTTGCTCCGTCAGGGCATGATTGACGAAAAGACTGCTTTGATGCGCGTAGAACCGAATAAACTCGATGAACTGCTTCACCCTGTATTCGATAAGGATGCTTTGAAGAAAGCTAAAGTGTTGACCCGTGGTCTTCCGGCTTCTCCGGGTGCTGCAACCGGTCAGATCGTATTCTTCGCTGATGACGCTGCCGAATGGCATGCTGCCGGTAAACGTGTGGTGATGGTTCGTATCGAAACTTCTCCGGAAGACTTGGCCGGTATGGCAGTTGCCGAAGGTATTCTTACGGCTCGTGGCGGTATGACTTCTCACGCGGCTGTTGTGGCTCGTGGTATGGGTAAATGCTGTGTGTCGGGTGCGGGTGCATTGAACATTGATTATAAAAACCGTACGGTGGAGATTGACGGTGTGTTGCTGAAAGAAGGTGACTATATCTCTCTGAACGGAAGTACCGGTGTAGTATATAATGGTAAGGTAGAAACGAAAGCTGCGGAGCTTTCCGGTGATTTTGCCGAATTGATGACACTGGCTGATAAATATACTCGTTTGCAGGTACGTACCAATGCGGACACTCCTCATGATGCGGAAGTTGCACGTAACTTCGGTGCGGTAGGTATCGGCCTCTGCCGTACAGAACATATGTTCTTCGAAGGCGAAAAGATCAAAGCAATGCGTGAAATGATCCTGGCGGAAAATGCAGAAGGACGTCGGAAAGCATTGGCTAAGATTCTTCCATATCAACAAGAAGACTTCAAGGGTATCTTTAAAGCAATGGCTGGTTGCCCGGTAACCGTTCGTTTGCTCGATCCTCCTTTGCATGAGTTCGTTCCTCATGATTTGAAGGGACAGCAGGAAATGGCGGATACGATGGGTGTAAGCCTGCAATATATCCAGCAACGTGTAGAATCACTGTGTGAACATAATCCGATGTTAGGTCACCGTGGTTGCCGTTTAGGAAATACTTATCCTGAAATTACTCAAATGCAGACGCGTGCTATTTTGGGTGCTGCATTGGAACTAAAGAAAGAAGGAGTGGAAACTCATCCGGAAATCATGGTTCCGTTGACTGGTATCTTGTATGAATTCAAGGAACAGGAAAATGTGATTCGTTCGGAAGCTAAGAAATTGTTTGAGGAAGTGGGAGATAATATTGACTTCAAAGTAGGTACAATGATCGAAATCCCGCGTGCTGCTTTGACTGCCGACCGTATTGCTTCTTCTGCCGAGTTCTTCTCATTCGGTACAAATGACTTGACGCAGATGACCTTCGGTTATTCTCGTGATGATATAGCTTCTTTCCTTCCTGTTTATTTGGAAAAGAAGATTTTGAAAGTAGATCCGTTCCAGGTTCTCGACCAGAATGGTGTGGGACAGCTGGTACGTATGGCTACAGAAAAAGGCCGTGCTATCCGTCCGGACTTGAAATGTGGTATCTGTGGTGAACATGGTGGTGAGCCTTCTTCAGTGAAGTTCTGTCACCGGGTAGGTTTGAACTACGTTAGTTGTTCTCCATTTAGAGTACCGATTGCCAGACTGGCTGCGGCGCAGGCAGCTATAGAAGGGTAGTTGAATACACTGGTTAGGTACTTAACTATCTGATAAATAGACTGTAAATACTTGTGAAAGTATTTGCAGTCTATTTTATTTTAGATTATCATTGATTTTTAGTTGAGATTAATAGTATTTCTCAATTCCACCAAATCCTGTGATCTTTTTATTTTCTTTCGTTTTATTGATAAAGTTGTTTAATCGCTTTTCAAATTCTTCCGGGCGTTTCCTGGCTGCTTCAATGTATGCAATTCGGATACGTTTATATGCGTCGGAAAAATGTAGATAGTTTTCCCATATTGTCTTATCTTCTTTCAATCTGTCAATTATATCATGGGGAAAAATGAAAGGAGCAGACAATACATTTCGTATTTTATCCTCAAATTTAGGGTGTATCATCCTATTTTCCAATAACCACTTAAGTCTTTCTTTGTTGGCTTGCGAATAGGTACTTTTAGGGTTTCTAGGTGTGAAATGCTGAATTTTATGTTCTTTGTCGAGCGATTTTATCGTACTGTCAATCCACTCAAAACAAAGAGCTTCTTCAACAGCGTCGTTGTATGTGATACTTTTTTCGCCTGAAGACTTACTGGGAAATACAAACCAAACTTCATTGGCAGTCTCAAAGTTGTCATTCAACCACTTTCGCCAATCTTTTCTGTTCTCGAAATACTTTATTTCTATTGACATAACAAATCGTTTAAACTAACTGTTTTATTGCCTTTATTTTCATAATAACGAAGCATTTACACTATACAAAGTTAGTCAAACGCGTCTGTGTCTGATAGCTGAAAGGCTTACTACTCGTCAAAGATACTAAATCTTAAAGAAACAGTCCTCATTACTTCTTAAATCCTTCGGCTTATTATGGCAGGGCGACACTCACTACATGCAATCCATTTGAATAAGAATCGTATAGCTAGAATTTTGTGCTGCTATATAAGAGGTACAGAGCCTCTGTTAAACATTTATTTGGTGTTTATTGTAGAAAACTAACTAAATATTTGTTCATTCATAAAAACTGATTTACATTTGTACCTCAGAAATCAATCGACCGAATTGGGGTCTAACGTTTAATTTAAAAAACAAAAAAAATGAAAAAGGGTTTATTATTGGTAGTTGTGATGTTAGCAACTATCGCTGTAAAAGCACAAGACATTTACGTAGGCGGATCTTTGAACGTTTGGCGTAACAGCACAGGCAACACAACTTCTTTTAAAATTGCTCCGGAAATTGGATACAACTTTAATGAAACATGGGCGCTGGGTGCTGAATTAGCGTATGGACATGAGTATGCAAACAAAGTTTCTATGAATTCATTTGATTTTGCTCCGTATATCCGTTTCTCTTATTATGAAAGTGGTATTGTTCGTTTATTCTTAGATGGAACCGCTTCAATCGGTTTTGATAAAGTGAAGGATGGAGATACTTTTAAAAGAGGTCAAGTTGGTTTGAGACCGGGAATCGCAGTTAAACTGAATGACCATTTCTCTTTTATAGCTAAGTATGGTTTCTTGGGTTACCGGAGAAATATGGATTATGATGGGGATTATGCTCCTATTAAGCATTCATTCGGACTTAATCTTACTAGCGAAGACCTTTCAATTGGTTTCCACTACGCATTTTGATAAGAAGAAAAGTAATTCAACAAAATAGGAAAGGGAGTTCTCAAAAATAGGGAATTCCCTTTTTTTATGTATAAACTCTATAAATTACGCACTCGTTAACGAAAAAGTTGTTTAATACAAATTACAATTATACATTTGCATTGTTAAACAATGAGGTCAATAAAAACCTTTAGTATTAATTTAAAACTTTAAAATTATGAAGAAGAGTGTTTTGTTTGTTTTATTTGCGCTGATTTCAGTAGCAGGTTTTTCTCAAATTACAGGTTGGAATGCCAAAGTAGGTATGAACATCAGTAATTACACAGGAGATGCTGATATGAATGCTAAGATTGGTTTCAAACTTGGTGGAGGTTTTGAATATGCTTTTAATGATACATGGTCATTGCAGCCTTCATTATACCTGACTAGCAAAGGTGCCAAAAAAGATGAATTGACTATCAACGCTTATTATTTGGAATTACCGGTAATGGCTGCTGCTCGTTTTAATGTTGCAGACAATACTAATCTTGTGGTTAATGCAGGTCCTTATTTGGCATGTGGAATTGCAGGAAAATCGAAAATGGATATGGGTGATGTAGAGTATAAGGAAGATACGTTTGGTGACGATGCTTTGAAACGTTTTGATGCAGGTCTTGGTGTTGGAGTTGCATTGGAATTCGGTAAAATCATTGCAGGTTTGGAAGGCCAATTCGGTTTGGTTGACGTACAAAAAGTTGGTAATCCTAAAAATATGAACTTCTCTATTGTTGTAGGATATAAGTTCTGATAAGAAAACACTGAAAATATAGAAAGCCGTTGCGAATTATCTTCTGCAACGGCTTTTTTTAATATTTCATGATTGGGAAAAGTGCCTTTCTTATTGGGTAAAATGAAAAGCATAGCCAGTTTTATTATCGGCTATTTATTAATCTGATAGCTTCTTCAGTTTTTTGAAATGTTCGATTACGGCTAAATAGTTTTGATCCTGACAGGCATCGAATCTATTCCAGAGATCTCCTAAAACGACAGCCCCTCCAAAACCGAAATCCTTAATTTCCAGTAAATTGTCTTCATTGATACCTCCCAATGCCATCACTTTCGAGTCGATAATCTTGGCTCTTTGTGCTTCGCGTAACTCTTCGGCAGTGTATGTTGAATAGTAATTCACTTTAGAGATACTGTCATAGATAGGACTCATAAAAACATAGTCGTAAAAGTGCTTTCTATTCTTTACCTCTTCCACTGAATGGCAGGAGCAACTGATATGACCATAATAATCATGCGGCTCTTTGGGGTTACGTGCATTCAGGTGAATTCCCATCAGATTGAATTCTTCTTTCAGATAAAAATGCTCATGTGTAACGATGCGACGGTGATATTTATCCGGAATAAGTGTCAATAGTCGTTCCGAATACATGGCCGGAGTCTCCGGCTTCCTAAGATGTAGGACATCCAGCCCCTCTTCGAAAAGAGCGGTAATAATCTTATCTTCTTCGACGAAGAAAGTAGGGGTGGTAACTACAATTAGTTTCATTTCTTTTGTTAAAATTGGATTGTCTAGCAAAGTTACTAATTAACTGTGTTAGAAACCAACCTTTATAGTGAAAATTTGTTAGATTGCAATGTCCGCAGGTCAATTGTCCATAGTTCGCCGGCTAAAACATCACCAAACCCACAGATTATTTTCAGTACTTCCGTAGCTTCAATGCTCCCTACAATGGCAGGAGTAACCCCCATCACTCCTTTGGGCGGAGGAGGCATCCGTTGCATTTCTTCTTCATCGGGATAAAGGTCCCGGTAGTTTTTCTTCTGATTTCCGTAGTTGAACACAGAAACCTGTCCTTCAAAACCGCAGATAGCACCATATACGTAGGGCTTTTTCTGTTCAATGCAAATGTCGTTAATCAGGTAACGGGTGGCAAAGTTGTCGCAGCCATCCACCACTATATCATATTCCTGAATGATATCATGCGCATTGTTTTTCGTCAGCCGGGCAGAGTAGGGGTGTATTTCGATTTCACTGTTAAGAGCGGAGAGTCGTTCCGCTGCACAGACTGCTTTCGGTCTACCTAATTCCTTTTCGGAATAGAGCACTTGTCGTTGCAGGTTACTGATGCTTACCAAGTCGTCATCTACCAACCCCAGGCATCCCACGCCTGCACCTGTCAGGTAGAGAGCGATGGGAGAGCCTAACCCTCCCACGCCTACAATAAGCACTTTAGCTTCCTGCAGTTTCTTCTGACCTTCTTCTCCGATTTCGGGAAGTATGATTTGTCTGTCGTATCGCATCTGTTTATCTTTTAAAATCAAAAGACTGGTCCCAATCTTTCCAGATCGGTTCACGACCCAGTTTTTTCAAATCACGTTCCACTTCAACCGCCTTTCGCTCATCACTTACATGAAATTGTTCCAGGGTTTGAGGATAACTGAAATATCCTCCCGGTTCAGTTTTACTTTCCGCACTCATTGTGGTTACGCCAAGTGTTGCCATGTGGTTTCGGATTTCTGCGCTCTCACGGGTGGAATAGGAGATATCTACATCGTGGTCGAAGATTCGCATGGCGAATGTGAGTTGGGCGAGTTCCCGGTCGTTCATGACCACATTCGGCTGGAATCCGCCGTTTTCAGACGGACGCATACGTGGGAAGTTTACGCTGTATTTTGTTTTCCAGTAATGCTTCTGTAAATAACGCAGATGATAAGCCATCATCGTTACATCGGTTCGCCATTCCTCCAGGCCGATCAGGACCCCCATGCCAATCTTGTGTACACCTGCCTGGCCCATGCGGTCGAAGCCATTTACCCGCCATTCGAATTTCGACTTCATGCCTCTCGGATGATACGTCTTGTAATTTGCTTTATGGTAAGTCTCCTGAAAACAGATCACTCCGTTCAGACCATGATTGGTCAGTTCTTTATATTCTTCCGCTTTAAGAGGCATTACTTCAATCTGCAGGTTGCTAAAGTAAGGTTTTGCCAAATCCAACGCCCGGGCAATGTATGGAACACCTGCTGCAGCCGGGTTTTCACCGGTCACAAGCAGTAGATTCTCAAAAGGAGCCAACCGTTTGATAGCTTTGTATTCATTGACAATCTCTTCCTCTGTCAGTATCGTTCTCTTCATCGGATTACTGATGTGAAAACCACAATAGACACAGGAATTAGTACATGAATTAGTCAGGTAGAGCGGTACAAACATAGAGATTGTCTTACCGAACCGTTCCATTGTATATTTCTGACTAAGGCGTGCCATCACTTCCAGATAGGGAGTGGCGGCAGGTGAAATCAGCGCCATAAAGTCATTGACATCCAGATGTTCTTTTTTGCCTAACGCATGGCGTACGTCAGCATCTGTCTTGGAATAGATGGCTTTTGTCGTCTCTTCCCAGGATATTTTTTCTAATTCGTCTGAGAACATTTTATTCAATTATAAATTAAAAATTAGAAATGAGGTGCAGGTTGACCTTCTGTTTTCCAACACTCATTATTTATTGCCTTTGGCACTTTTCTTTAGATCGCGTGACAATTTCATCGCACAGAAATTAGGTCCGCACATCGTACAATATTCTCCGTCGATATGGTGTCCTGCACGGAAATAGGTCTGTGCCCGTTCCGGATCGAGAGACAGGTCGAATTGGTCTTTCCATCGGAACTCATAACGAGCTTTGCTTAATGCGTTGTCCCGTACCTGTGCACCAGGGTGCCCTTTTGCCAAATCGGCAGCATGAGCAGCTATCTTGTAAGTGATTACTCCTACGCGTACGTCTTCTTTATCAGGTAAGGCAAGATGTTCTTTGGGAGTGACATAGCAAAGCATAGCCGTACCCAGCCATCCGATTTGTGCGGCACCGATAGCGGACGTGATATGGTCATATCCGGGAGCAATATCCGTCACCAACGGACCGAGCGTGTAGAAGGGGGCGTCATGGCATTTTTCAATCTGACGTTCCATGTTCTCTTTAATTTTATGCATCGGAACGTGTCCGGGGCCTTCAATAAATGCCTGAACATTCTTATCCCAGGCACGGAGTACCAGTTCTCCCATGGTATCGAGTTCGGCAAACTGCGCTTCATCGTTTGCGTCGTAGATAGAACCCGGGCGAAGTCCGTCACCTAATGACACAGCTACGTCATATTGTGCCAGAATATCACAGATATCGTCAAAATGATCATATAAGAAACTTTCCTGATCGTGTACGAGGCACCATTTACTCATAATACTTCCTCCACGGCTGACAATGCCGCACAAGCGATTATCGGCAAGATGGACATTATGACGGCGAATCCCTGCATGGATGGTAAAGTAATCTACCCCTTGTTCACATTGTTCAATCAATGTGTCCCGGTAGATTTCCCAGGTGAGGTCTTCCACTATGCCATTCACTTTTTCAAGTGCCTGATAAATAGGAACAGTGCCGACCGGTACGGGACAATTACGGATAATCCATTCACGTGTTTCATGGATGTTTTCTCCTGTGGAAAGATCCATCAACGTGTCTCCACCCCATTTACAGCTCCATAGTGCTTTCTCCACTTCTTCGTCGATGCTGGAGGTAGTAGCCGAATTTCCGATGTTCGTATTGATTTTTACAAGGAAGTTACGTCCGATAATCATCGGTTCAGCTTCCGGGTGGTTGATGTTGGCCGGTAGTACAGCACGTCCCTCCGCAATCTCCTGACGGACAAATTCGGGGGTAATGTGAGTTTTAATTCCCAGTTCCTCACAATTCATATTTTCGCGGATCGCTACATATTCCATTTCAGGAGTGATAATTCCTTTTTTGGCATACGCCATTTGGGTGATTGCTTCTCCTTTTTTAGCACGGTAGGGCAGGGCGATGTGTTCGAAACGTAAGTGATCGAGGCTTTTATCATCCCTTCTCATTTGTCCGTATTCCGAAGTAATTTCGGGAAGTTGTTCCACATCACCACGACCCACGATCCATTCTTCGCGCATGCGGGGCAGTCCCTTTTTGAGGTCAATGTTCATTTCCGCATCACTGAACGGTCCGCTGGTGTCATATACATATATTTCCGGATTCGGTGTTGCTATCTTTTCTTCGCCTTCAAAGCTGACACTGGGCACTTGCTCCACTTTCCGCATGGCAACGCGGATATTCGGATAAAGTTTACCGGGTAAATAGACTTTCTGCGAGCGGGGGAATTTTATTTTTTGTTCCATAGTTTATTTGTTTTAATCAAGAAAAGCCGTTAGAGGTGAACTTGCTTCTGCTACGAAGTCGATGGCTTGTAATCCTAATCCTGCTTCGTAAGCCTGTCTTCCGGCTTCTGTAGCCGCTTTGAATGCTTTAGCCATTTCTACCGGATTTCCGGCAACGGCTATTGCGGTATTCACTAATACAGCGGAAGCTCCCAGTTCCATTGCTTCGGCAGCATGGCTGGGTGCACCGATACCGGCATCCACTACCACCGGGATACCCGCCTGTTCGATAATGATTTGCAGGAATTCTTTTGTCTGCAATCCTTTGTTTGTACCGATGGGTGCACCGAGCGGCATAACGGTAGCTGCGCCTGCTTCTTCCAGACGTTTGCAGAGTACAGGGTCAGCCTGGCAATAAGGTAACACGATAAAGCCTAATTTTACCAGTTCTTCCGTAGCTTTCAGTGTTTCGATAGAGTCGGGGAGCAGATAGCGCGGGTCCGGATGAATTTCCAGTTTCAGCCAGTTTGTTCCAAAAGCTTCTCGAGCCAGTTGTGCGGCAAAAACTGCTTCTTCCGCGTTACGTACACCGGAGGTGTTGGGCAATAACTGAATATTCGGATGAATAATATGTTTCAGCATGTCGTCTTCTTTGTTATCCATGTCGATTCGTTTCATGGCAACAGTTACCATTTCCGTGCCCGAAGCCAGAATAGCTTGTTCCATTACTTCATTGGAATTGAATTTTCCTGTTCCCAGAAAAAGACGGGAGTTAAATTCGCGTCCCGCAATTACTAACTTTTCCATTCTATATATTTTAGTTGATTATTTAAATGCTAATTTAGGGGCGTAGCGCCCCGGCAAGGTTTCCCTGCGGGATATTGTCATTTTAGGCACGGATTACACGGATTTCACGGTTTTAGAAATATGATTGCATAAAGCAACAGCGTAATCCGTGCCTAAAAAATCCCATTTATTATTTGACAAATTATAAATCACTTTCAATGATTCTACGTGTTTCTTCTACCGGATTATCTGCTCCGAGAATAGTTCCTGACAGGGCTATTCCATTTACTCCTGTATGAAGTATGGCAGGAATATCCTCAAAAGTGATTCCTCCGATAGCTACAACGGGGATTTCGATATTCGCTTCCTTCATCTGTGAAAGAATAGAAGAATATCCCTCCAAACCCAGTACGGGGCTTAGATTCTTTTTAGTGGTAGTAAACCGGAAAGGACCGATGCCGAGATAATCGGCTCCGGCACGATAGTGCTGTACGACATCTTCGAAAGTGTTTGCAGTGCCGCCGATAATAAAGGCTTCACCAAGTATTTGGCGGGCTTGGTCGATAGGCATATCCTTTTTGCCTAGATGCACACCGTCCACTTCCAGCTTTTGGGCCAGTTCGACGTGGTCATCCAGAATCAGGATTGCTTCGTGCTCTTTGCAAAGCGGCTTCAGTTGCAGGGCTACTGCCTCCACTTCTTCGAGAGGAGCGTCTTTCATACGTAGCTGGATCCATTTGCACCCGCCTTCGAGTGCCATACGTGCCGATTCGAGGTATGAATACCGTTCGGTCTGATGCGTGATAAATTGTAGACTAATCATCTCCTTACCCTCCGCAAGCGGCTTTGATAATCACCAGGTTATCGTTCTCGTGCAGAATGAAACGTTCCCATTCGGTACGGGGAATCATTTTGTTGTTTACGGCGATAGCAATGCCTTGAACCGGAAGTTCGAGCTGTGCTGTCAGTTGCGTAAGGGTAGAGTCAGGAGTCATTTCCACCTCTTTGTTGTTCACTTGTACTTTCATTGTCCTATCAGAATAAATAAGTTGAAAGTAAATACAAAGAGCGTGCTTAAATAGAAAGGCGATAAGAAGAAACACAATCCCTACGTCAGTGCTAACTGCCTCAGGTTCCTAGGGTATAATCTCAGCCCCTCGTGGGGCACCCCTTTGTCTTTACGGGGGCAAAGTAAGCGAAAAAGAAACAGAAAAACACTAAATCAGTCGGTTTTTTTTCATTTTTCTGTTGATTCCTGTTTTTTGATGGGATGAGAAAAGATAAATCGGGCGCCATTTTTGTAGCTCTTGTCAATCCATATATCACCTCCCATATATTGGATGGTCAGTTTACAGATAGCCAGTCCCAACCCTGTGCCCTGCACGAATTCATTCAGCTTTTCGAAACGTTGGAATACGAGTTCCTGTTTATCTTCGGGGATTCCCGTGCCGGTATCTGTCACCGAGAACAGCATACATTGCTTTTCTTCGTCCACTTTATAATCCAGCGTGATACTTCCTCCGGCAGGAGTGAATTTCAAGGCATTATTCAGCAGGTTGATAATAATCTGTTGCAGACGCAAAGGGTCCGTGTAGAGCATGTAAGGCTCTTTAGGCATTTGGAGTTTGATGTCTACATCCACTGTCTTGTTCCGGTTGGTGAGGGTAATCATATTCTGGCAATGCTTCACTAGCTCACACCATCCATAGTTGAATTGCAGCTTTCCTGATTCCAGGCGTGATATATCCAGTACATCGCTAATCAGTTGGAGCAATAAACTGGAATTAGTCTGGACGATATCCGCGTATTCTTTCAGTTCATTATTCTGCTCTACCGAACCGATAATCAAGCTGGAGAAACCTACAATCGCGTTTAACGGTGTCCGAATCTCGTGGCTCATATTCGAGACAAAGGCACTTTTTAATTGATTGGCTTCTTCGGCGCGCTCTTTGGCGTCACGTAATTCAATTTCAGACTTTTCCAGTTTCTCTTTATCTTCCCTTAATTGTTGCGTGGTTCTTTCAAGGTGATTTTTCAGTATTTTAGTCCGGTAATAATAGTACAGGGAAATCATCAGACTTCCTACTAATACGAGGAATATAATCAGGATAAACTGCACTTCTGTCTTATAAGCTACAAAGAAGGGGATGGGTTGATTGATAACCATTGAGTTGACAGGCAACTTCTTGTTTTCAAATCCCCATTCTTTTAGTTTCTTCGCGTCAAATTTATATCTGTTGGGTAAGACATTGATGCTGCTGATACCCGTTTCCTTCTGGTCTAAAAAGCGGTAAGCATATTCTCCCATGCTTTTTCCCACTCCTTCATATTGCGGGACATATCCCCCGATGGCCCAATAACCTATTGCAGTGGAAGTCATACTGAACATAGGCAGGAGCGGATTGGCTTTGGAAAAAGCATAAACGGAGTTGTTCATGTAAGTGATACCCCGGCTGTCAATTCTCCAGATACCCAGAAGCATTGCTGTGTTTCTGGGAAGATTGCGCAATTGATTGGTAGCCATATCGAGTGTGTGGATGCGGCCGTCAATGTAGGTGATGGATAAGTGCGGGAAATGTTGCAGGTTTTTCTTGAACCATGCCAATTCGGCAAGTCCGTTGTAGGTATTATCCGATACAAATACCAGGTGCTCTGTGTCCGGGTAGAAATCCTGTATCATTTCGATATCTTTGCTGATATTATATTCGTATGTATCACAGTATTTTACGTTGTACTCCTTCATTCGTTCCGTTAAGTCGATACTTACAGGATTATAGTTCCGGATATCGATTGAATCTTCCGGAATACGGATGCCGTTGCGTGATGCCATTGCGCAGAAAACAGGAAGCTGCTTATATTTCTCATCTTCAAGATGAAGGAAACTGCTCCATGCCTCACCACCCAAAAGGATCACTAATTTAGCTTTTGGATGTTTGTCCAAAATATCGGTTAATGTTTTTTTCCATTGGTGCGCCTGCGTCAAATCTGTCGCATTCATGTTTTCTACAATAGTCGAGTATCTTCCTCCCAACTGGGTGTAGGTTTCTATAAATGTGCTGATATTATCGTAGGTATATTTAGTGTCAGAATTGTATGAGGTAATGAACAGGATCTCTTCCTCTGGTTCTTCTGTAGCGGCAGCGTTGCAGAAAAGGGGGAAGAAAAGGAGAACGGCAATGGAGACAATAAATCGTATCTCTTCTCTTTTATATAGTACCATAATTGTTTGTTATGCTAGTTTATGAGTTGCAAAAATACAACTAATGCGTCTGATATACAATAAAAGTTTGTTTTTTTTAATCTGTAAAAAAGGTCGCTGTGAAAAACACAACGACCTTTTTCATAAGTCTAGTTTTGCTAGTAAATCCGATTACATTCTTTTTTCAACCACATCCCAGTCGATGATATCCCACAGGGCATTTACATGGTCGGCGCGGCGGTTCTGATAATCCAGATAATAGGAGTGTTCCCAAACGTCAAATCCGAGAAGCGGTTTCAAACCGGCACGTACCGGATTGCTGCCGTTGGCTTCTTTTGTGATTTTCAGTTTACCGTCTTTACCAACGGATAGCCAGGCCCATCCTGAGCCGAACAATCCGACTGCTGCAGCGTTGAATTCTTTCTTGAAGTTTTCAAAGCTACCGAAATCACGTTTGATGGCTTCTCCCAGTTTGCCTGCCGGCTCCTTCTTTGATGGTTTCGGGGCAAATTGCAGGAAGTACAGATTGTGATTCAATACTTGTCCGGCGTTATTGAATATAGCTCCATCCGGTGCGGTTGCAACGATTTCTTCTACCGTTTTACCTTCATATTCTGTTCCGGGCACGAGGCTATTCAGATTATTTACATACGTTTGTAGATGTTTTCCGTAATGGAAATCTATTGTTTGCTGACTGATTACAGGTTCCAACGCGTTGTTTGCGTAAGGAAGTTTAGGCATTTCGTAAGTCATGGTCATCATAATTAAAGACATTAATATTGTATTCATAATGTTACAAGTTTTAATTGGCTTGTTATACTATAAATAACAGAAGCCTTCTGCAAAATGTTCACAGCATCTTGCTTTATTTGTAAATGTACTGTATACGTTCCACCTCTTTCGGGTGATCACGGTTGGTCCGGCAGATCCATTGGCCCGTATTGTCATATTCATAATAAGAATTGCCGTCAATCCGGTTCCCGTATTTATCATACAGGCAAGTCAGGCATCCGGACGTTTTTTGGTTATTACCCAAAATCCGTTGGTAGACAATCTGTGACAGATAACCATATTTATCGTATTCATAAGCATCTTTTTGTGAAATAATCTGATCCGGAGAATTGGCAAAAAGCAAGTTCTGATGTTGGGATGAAATCAATCTTCCTTTATCATCATATTTGTTGGCGGTGTATGCCTGAAGTTCTCCGTTCTTATTATATTCTTTGGTTTCGGTCAATAATCCCTGTTTGTTGTAGGAGCTTATGACGACTCTTCCATCTGCATATTTGAGCGAATCACTCTCGATACTTCCATCGGTACCGATGCGGCGTGTCCGCCGGTAGAGATCCGTTTTGGTTTTCGGATTCGTTTGTACCTCAAAGATGCAGTGACCTTGCGGGTCGTATAATCTATTCGTCTGTATTTCATTGTCTGGCTGCCCGTTCTTCATGGTAAGTGCCAGGGTGGAGACGAGCTGTCCTTTATCGTCATACGAATAAGTGGTCGAAGTGGTCCCTGTGCTGTCGTTTTCCGCAGACTTTATCAGCCGCCCTCCATTATAATATTTCACGGAAGTAGGGGTGGATATGATTGTTTGCAGAATAAATGGTGCCCGCAGTGCGTTGGCCTGGTCGCGAAATTCCTTGTATCTGTGTGTACAAAGAAAATCCTGCAACATACTTAACGATTCGGAACTGACAATGGCAGGTTTTAAAAGTTCAAAATCAGCTTTTTCGCTAAGATATTCAAGGTCATCCAGGTGCGTACGTGCTGTGGAAGTCAGATAAGGTGATTGCTTATACTCGTCAATGGTCTGCCGGATAGCTGTTGCGTTTCCTTTCTCCCGGAGGCTGTCAATCCCTTGAAATAGAAAATCGTCGTATAACGTGCGGACTTCCGAAAGGAAGGGGCGTGTATCTTTATCAGTGAAGAATTTCTGCATGGCGGCATTATCAAAGAATGCCTTAAAATTCGCAGAGGTCGGATTACTCTTTACGATCTGATAAAGCCGTTTGTTCTCCGCAGTGTTGATTTGAGAGATAAACTTGCCGTTCGGATATTCCGAGGTATACGTTTGATAGATGTTCGGCGCAGGTGTTTTCAGCATCCCTTCCAGTAAGGCCAGTTCGCGGATGTCCCGCACCTTCTGCAAGAGGGCGGAGTCTGCCGTATAGCCGCTTGACTGGATGCTGTCCATCAATGTTTTGCTAAAGGGAATCTGCTCTTTCGATGCTTCCAGGATGGAGATAACAGCCTGTTCCGCTTTGCCTTGTATGTTGGAAAGCTGTATTTTCTCTTCTTCGCAGATATTCGGAAAATAAGCTTTCGCGGCCTTTTCGTAGCAGCCGAAATAGTTGGTGGCAGCTTGCTCACTTTGTCCGTTCCACAATCCGTTGAGAACATCCAACAATGCCAGTTCCTCAGCGTAATAGGTTTGCGTCTCGTCATCTATCTTATCACGGTTTTTCTGCCATTTGTCGGCGTCATTATCGTTCAGATACCTTAGCAGCTTTTCCAGACGGCTCTGCTTTTGTGCCATTGCCTGTGGAATGCAGGCAACCAGAAACAAACTCAAAATAATTGATAAAAATATACTCCTTTTCATTGCTTTTTGGGGTTAGGTTAAAATAGTTAGTGATGAAAATTCATAAAAATACCTTCATTCTCGAATGAATATTATACTTTTGTATTGAGAACAAATTTGAATGCCAAGGGTTTGTTAAAAATCCACATTGTTTTTATAATGCTGTTATGAATACCAATTATATAGATGAATTGAATGAGAGTCAGTGTGCTGCAGTGACTTATAATGACGGTCCTTCGCTGGTGATAGCCGGTGCAGGTTCGGGGAAGACGCGCGTGTTGACTTATAAAATCGCTTACTTGCTGGAACAGGAGAACGGATATAATCCGTGGAATATCCTTGCGCTGACCTTTACGAATAAGGCTGCGCGCGAGATGAAAGAGCGTATTGCCCGGCAGGTAGGTATGGAACGGGCACGTTATTTGTGGATGGGTACTTTTCATTCCATTTTCTCACGTATTCTTCGTGCTGAAGCACAATATATTGGATTTACTTCCCAGTTCACCATCTATGATACGGCTGATAGTAAGAGCCTGCTTCGTTCCATCATCAAAGAGATGGGGTTGGACGAGAAAACTTATAAGCCGGGAGTAGTGCAGGCACGCATCTCCAATGCAAAAAACCATTTGGTCACTCCTACGGGGTATGCAGCTAATAAAGAGGCTTACGAAGGAGATATGGCTGCCAAGATGCCTGCTATCCGTGATATCTATACCCGTTATTGGGACAGATGCCATCAGGCGGGAGCGATGGATTTTGATGATTTATTGGTATATACCTATATTCTGTTTCGTGACTTTCCGGAAGTGCTGGCACGCTATCGGGATCAGTTCCGTTATGTGCTGGTGGATGAGTATCAGGATACGAATTATGCGCAGCATAGCATTGTTCTGCAACTGACAAAGGAGAATCAACGTGTCTGTGTCGTGGGAGACGATGCGCAAAGTATTTATTCTTTCCGTGGGGCGGATATTGATAATATTCTCTATTTCACGAAAATCTACCCCAATACGAAAGTCTTTAAACTGGAACAGAATTACCGTTCCACACAAACCATTGTTTGTGCAGCCAATAGCCTGATTGAAAAGAACGAACGTCAGATACGGAAAGCCGTGTTCTCGGAGAAAGAAAAGGGCGAACCTATCGGCGTGTTCCAGGCGTATAGTGATGTGGAAGAGGGTGATATTGTGGCTAATAAGATTGCGGAGCTGCGGCGGGAGTTTCATTACGGATATGCTGAATTTGCCATTTTGTATCGTACGAATGCGCAAAGCCGTATTTTCGAAGAGGCTCTTCGGAAACGGAGTATGCCTTATAAGATATATGGGGGACTCTCGTTTTATCAACGGAAAGAAATAAAAGACGTGATTGCTTATTTCCGTTTGGTAGTGAATCCGAATGATGAAGAAGCATTCAAACGAATCATTAATTATCCGGCTCGTGGCATTGGAGATACTACGGTCGGGAAGATTATATCGGCGGCTACCAATCATGGCGTAAGTCTTTGGGCGGCAGTTTGCGAACCCTTGAGTTACGGACTGGATATAAATAAGGGAACTCATGCAAAACTACAGGGCTTTCGTAAACTGATAGAAGGTTTTATTGCTGATCAGGCGGATAAGAACGCTTATGCAATAGGAACGGATATTATCCGTCAGTCCGGTATTATCAATGATGTTTGTCAGGACACATCACCTGAGAATCTGAGTCGTAAAGAGAATATAGAAGAGTTGGTGAATGGAATGAACGACTTCTGCGCTTTGCGGCAGGAGGAGGGCAATCCGAATGTGTCTCTTACTGATTTCCTTTCGGAGATTGCATTGCTCACTGATCAGGACTCCGATAAGGCGGATGACGGAGAAAAGATAACGTTGATGACCGTTCATTCGGCTAAAGGATTGGAGTTTAAGAATGTATTTGTGGTCGGTCTGGAAGAAAATCTGTTTCCCAGCGGGATGGTAGGAGATTCTCCCCGGGCGCTGGAAGAAGAACGTCGCTTGTTCTATGTAGCTATTACCCGTGCGGAAGAACATTGTTATCTGTCTTTTGCCAAAACCCGTTTCCGTTACGGAAAGATGGAGTTTGGAAGTCCCAGCCGTTTTCTGCGTGATATTGATGTTGATTATTTGCGGTTGCCTCATGAAGCAGGAGTGAGCCGTGCTGTTGATGAAGGTGCGGGACGTTTCCGCGCTTCCTTACAGCAACGTCCGAAAGCGCAGATTATTGCTCCCAGTGTACCGAGAAATTTGAAGAAGGTAAGTGCTGTTGGTGGAAATAGCGGTGCGCAGATGGCGTCTTCCGGTTCGGCATCGGTAGCGGGAGTACAAGTCGGACAGATGATAGAGCACGAACGTTTCGGATTGGGCGAAGTGCTGAAAGTGGAAGGAACGGGAGACAATGCGAAAGCCACTATTCATTTTAAAAATGCGGGAGATAAACAACTATTGTTGCGTTTCGCTCGTTTTAAAGTGGTAGAATAAATAATAACACTAAATAGAGAGGCTCATGAAGAAACAACTAACAGTAATTTTGCTTTCCGCTTTGCTTTTGAGTGGATGTGCGTCGGGGCGTATGGGAAATCCGGGAGCTATCATGGCAGGTGCTTCTATCGGAGGTAGTCTGGGAGGTTCGATAGGCGGACTTATCGGAGATAATAATCATGGCTGGAGGGGCGGTTATCGTGGCTCTGCTATTGGAAATATTGTAGGAACCATTGCCGGTGCGGCTATTGGAAATGCGTTGACGGCACCGAGACAAGAACAGATAGAAGAGGATGCGTATGTTCCTGAAGTACGGGAAGTACGTGTGCAAAAGTATAAGAAGCATCCGCAAGTGCAGCCGCCTATTTCTCAACTGAAGTTGCGCAAGATCCGTTTCATTGATGATAATCGTAGCCATGTGATTGATGCGGGAGAAAATAGCAAGATCATTTTTGAGATTATGAATGAAGGAAGAAAGCCTGTCTATAATGTGGTTCCTGTGGTGGAAACGGTAGAAAAGGTGAAGCATCTCGGCATCTCTCCTTCGGTGATGATAGAGGAAATTCTTCCGGGTGAGGGTATCCGTTATACGGCTTCGATCCATGCCGGCGAAAGGTTGAAAGACGGTGAAGTGACATTCCGTGTCGCAGTGGCGGACGAGAATGGAGTGATTTGTGATTCGCAGGAATTTACCCTGCCTACACAGCGCAGAAACTAGAGCTAAAAGCCCGAAATGTCGGTTTAAATATAGTGACGGTATATGCCTTGGATAGTGACGCTATCCTGTGCATATACCGTCACTATGTTGGTGGGATAGCGTCACTATCTTAATAGCCATCTCCATATAGGAATTACATGTATTTTTTTGTTGTCGATAGTTATTTCCTCGGTTTCGTCATCAGTCAAAATTATTCCTTCGGTGAGATTGTAGGCATTAAGTGCGGAAATTAATCCATTTATTTCACGTTGCTTTGTTTTTTCATCTTTCATCGAACGGGTGACTTGGCAGGCAGATACAATATGTCCGTTTTCACGCATAATGAAGTCGCACTCTATTCCGTCATCATGATAATAAATATCTTTTCCCTGGCGCTTTATCTCTATGAAGACCAAGTTTTCAAGCAACTGTCCGATATTATCAGTAGCATTGAAACCCACTTTGCCAATAATTGCATTATCTATGAAATACACTTTCTTTTGGTTATTCATCTGTTTCTTTACAGACCAGTCGAACTTCATGACCTGAAATAGCAGATAAGTATTTTCAAGATATTCCAGATAGTTTTTGACCGTTTCCGTATGTTTGATACCTATCGTTTTTGCTAACGAACTGTACGAGAAACGTTTCGTAGCATTGCTGGCTAAGTAATAAACCATTTCCAGCAATTCTCTTTCACCATTCAGTTTGTTTCGTGTGACAACATCTTTATAAATGATATTTTCATAAAGAGTGGATAGATAATTGCCGTTCCGGTCTTTTATATAACGGGGAAAACCACCGGTTTTCAAGTATTCGTCAAAGTGTTTTTTTAGCATACTTTTTCCGGTAGTAGTATAAAAGTCCTTTTGTTGCGGATATGCTTCCTTTATTTTTAGAAATTCGGGAAATGAGAAAGGATATAATTCAATTTGACAATAGCGTCCGGTGAGGTGTGTGCCTAACTCCCTGCTTAACATATTGGCATTAGAGCCTGTAACAAATACCTTACATCCACTATCATGCAACCTCCTTACAAATCTTTCCCAACCGGGAATATTTTGTATCTCATCAAAATAAAATGTTTTTTGTTCTCCAAACAATTCGATGAAAGCTTCATATAAAGTTTGAAAATCATCGACTTTGAAGTTGATAAGCCGCTCATCATCAAAATTCATGTAAAAGTCTTGCTCTGACTGTTGCGAGCGTATTTGCTGTAAAAGAACAGATTTTCCACATCTTCTTATACCAGATATGACCAGCACTTCGGGATTGTTAACCAAACTCATGTCAATATCCCTTTCTATCATTTGGGATATGTCTTTTTCACGCTGGTCGAATATGATATGCTTTAATAATTCTTTCATGATAATTGAGCTTTTGATTGCAAAGATATAAAACTTCTCATTATAAACGAATGTAAAATGATAAAATTGCTCATTGTGAATGAATGAAAAGTGACAATACTTCTCGTTGGTAATGAATAATAGATAGCAGCTTTCATTTTCAATATAACAAATAGATAGGGGTAGTAATAACAAATTCGGACCTTATCTGTGTAAGATACACGTAAAAACGTTATCTTTGTTCATGTTTCAACTCATCATTAGATTGATTTGGAGAACAATTAGGAGAAGCACTATCAGACTATCTTCTATTTATTATTTCGTTTGATGGAGCAATATGTGGATGTAGAAGTCAAGAATGTTATTGGTAGGGCAGATGTGGTAATTAGGATGCCCGATGCAATTATCGTCGCAAGGTTGTTAAAGTTGGAGTGAATTTCGATAGTGCAACGCGGACTTTGGGACAGTGGAAGATAAATATTCTTAGTAGAAAGAATTTGAAGCATATATACTTGAAATCAAACATTTTCTGCTTACCTTTGTTAGCATGAAACAAGATAACGAGAAAGGAGACGAACTTATGCCGAGTAATTATATTCGTTTCGATTGGGCTATGAAACGCTTATTGCGTAATAAAGCCAATTTTGCAGTTCTTGAAGGTTTTCTAACTACTCTTTTGAATGAAAAGATAATCATTCGGAAGCTTTTGGAGAGTGAAAGCAATCAAGAAGATGAGTTTGATAAGTATAATCGTGTTGATATGCTTGCGGAGAACTCTAAAGGAGAACTTATTCTGATTGAAGTTCAGAATAACAATGAGTATGCTTATTTTCAACGTATGCTGTTTGGTACTTCAAAATTAGTAACCGAGTATATTAATCGTGGAGAAGGTTATGATAAGGTACGTAAAGTATATAGTGTCAATATTGTCTATTTTTCTTTGGGTAGTGGTAAAGATACCGTATATCACGGTAAAACAGAATTCCGGGGAATTCATCAAGGAGATATGCTTGAGTTGACTCCTTTTCAAAAACAAACTTTTAAAGTGGATACAGTAAGTCAACTTTATCCTGAATACTATATTTTGAAGGTCAATGATTTTAATCAGGTAGCTAAAAGTCCGTTGGAAGAATGGATCTATTATTTGAATACAGGTGATATTCCTGATAGTGCGACTGCTCCCGGTTTAACAGAAGCCCGTGAACGACTAAAACTTGACAAGATGACTAAAGCAGAGCTTGATGCTTACTATCGCCATTTGGATAATATTGTAATATTAAAAGATAATATATTCACTGAACGTGCAGAAGGGCGTGCAGAAGGGCGTGCAGAAGGACGTGCAGAAGGGCGTGTAGAGGGTCGTGTAGAGGGTCGTGTGGAGGGTCGTGTGGAAGGTATTAATGAAGGTCGTCTGGAAGAGAAAAGGGAAGCTGCAAGCAATATGAAGTCTCTGAATATTCCTCTTGATGTTATTTCGCAAGTCACAGGCTTGTCCATAGAAGAAATAAAGGCGTTGTAATAAACGTTTCTATATAATTGTTAGTATCCTATATCATCTTAGACATGATATAGGATTTTTTTATATATGGAAGTCTTGAAATGAGAACATACATAAAAATAGGATATTTTATGCGTTTCTCCTGCTTGAATTTAAGACAGAGTCTTGTATGCAAATAAATATGTGAGTAATTAGGGATTATGGAAACCTGTAGTGCTTTATTTTTGTGTTATTTGGATGCTTATTGTTTGCTATAGAGAAATTATTTGTGTATATTCGTTTGATTATTTGATAAGTACTTTCTTTTTGCTACATTTGATTAGAATGAAATAAAGTGTGAAATAGCTTAAAATATACCGATAAACTCGGGTCTCACTGATGAATGTATTGTTCCCCGGTGAGGAAGGAAGCGACGCACACCGGGCAACGAGTCGTTCCTCGGTGAGGAACAAAGCTTAGTTAGAGGTAAATAATTCGTTTCTTATCCCTTATTTATGTAATATTTAGTCTGAAAACGGTATATTCTTGCATTGATTTATGCATTTATTTCTCTCTTTGCTTCATTTTTACTTTAAAATTAAACAGGTAAATCTTAAAAATAGGACAGATGCTTTTACTATGGATGAAAAGGCTGATAACTTATTCTCTAACGCTCCTGCTAGAAAATTGCAGGAATATGTTTTTGGTAATATGGTATTATCTATCTAACTCATCGATTTATGTAAAAAATGTTATCTTTGTGCTTGAAAAGGACATAAAATGAAACACGATGAGAACTAAAAATATTATTCTGTTAGCTATTATTGCTTGTATTGGTGGAGTTGCATTCTTTTTTGCCTGCAAGTATATTTATGAATTTAAGTTATCTGCCCTTAAAGAGAAGGCGAAAAAAGCTTTTATTGAGGTAGTTGATCAGGAAGTGAAAAGTAGAGATTTACAAGTTCCTTTTTCTTTTTATTCAGACTCTAAGTTTTTGAATGTCGCAGATGTGCCAGATTCTGTCTTTTTGGAAGATGAGTTCGGTAAACATTACTATCGTTTGGATTCTCAAAAACATTATATGAATATAACTGATAATACCAACGTACGTGCCATGCATAGTTTTACGTTTGGAAAGAAGCCTCTTTTGCCTGATTCATTAAACGTGATCTGGAAAGAATATTTGTCGAAATCACATATCTTTAATAAGTCTGCTTTATGTATATCAACCACTGATGAACAAGGTAATACTAATTCTTTGAATACAGTTCAGAGTGAATGGGCTAATCCTTCAACCTTAATGTTTACGATTTATCTAGGTTATGCTTGTGAAATAGAAGTGAAGGGATATCTCTATTGTACTGTATGGAGTCTGATCCATATGGAGATTACACTATTTTTGTTGTTATGTATTATAAGTGTTTATATGACCTATAAGATTTGCATAGTAGCTTTAAAGAAAGTTTCAGCAATGCGACAAAAAGAAATTGTAGAAATACCAATTGTAAAGCTGGTAAAGGAAATCAATGGGACTCCTATACGCTCTTACGTTTTGCATGATAATATAATATTTTATGCTGAACAACAAAAGATAGAGAAAAATGGATATACCAAAAAAGTTTCGGCTCAATCTAGCCATTTGTTAGAGCTTTTTTTGCAAAGGAAGGAAGAAGGATATATTTTAAGTGATGATGATATAATGAAAAGATTGTGGCCAGATGGAAGCGGTGATATTTATAGAATTCATAAAGCTATAACTCGTTTACGTTCTATTATTTATGATTTTGATACTTCGATAGAAATAAAAAGAGGTGTAGAAACTTATCAATTGCTTCTTTGATGCAAACAAATTGTCTTCTCAAAAATGCTGATTTCATCGGTGTTTTTCCGTAAAAAAATAGCTGGTCCGATATGGTCCGCTATTTTTTTTTGCTATCTAATCCTTGTCCGCTACTTTTGGCTACATAATTAATCTTGTAAGTGAAAGTAATATGAAAAAATTAGTAACTATTTTCTTTGTATGTATTGTAGCGATCGTTGCTGTTAAAAATTTAGGTATTCATGATAAGCAAGTAAGTTCATTGCTTTTATATAACGTAGAAGCTTTAGCTGCTGGTGAAAGTGTGGGTAGTTGGAAATGTATAGGCGTAGGTTCTGTAGATTGCCCTGTATCTCATATTAAAGTTGAATATGTTTTTGGGGGATACAGTCTTGAGGAATAATGTAATCTTCTTGTTTCTTTTCTTTGTTTTTCTGTCTTGCAGTACAAAGTATAAGGAATATGGAGGAAATGTATCTTTTTATTCAGAGTTTCCACAAAAAAAAGAACTAAAAGGAGAAGTAATAGAGCTTGATACGGCTTTATTACGCTATCCGTTTAGGATACGAATCAAAGGAGATAAAGCCATTGTAATGGATTTACATGGTCTTGATCATAATGGACACTTATTCCAATATCCGAGCTTTCAGTATTTATCTTCTTTTGGCAAGCGTAGTGATTCACCTACGGGAATGTTATCAATGGAAAATTTTCGTTTGCAGGATCGTGGAGTCTGGACATTGGATGCCAATAAAAGTGAATTAACTAGGTTAGACTTTTCTTCATCCGGTGATTCACTGCTTCGTGACGAAACGGTAACATTGGATGAAGATATACTTCGACCACTTGATTTTGCTATATATAATGATTCAATGTTTATTATTCCTGATTATTCCGGTGAAAATCGTTTATGTCGAGTTGGTCGTAATGGGAGGCTTATAGATAAGATAGGGATTATTCCGACTATTGATGAAAAAGCATTGAAAAATGCTCGTCCAGCGTTAGCCCAAGCATGGAGGAGTTTCCTTGACTACAATCCTAACAATGGAATATTAGCGGCAGTTACCCAATTGGGAGAAGTCGTTGAAGTTTATAATTTGAAGGATAGTACTCATACTATTCGTATCGGTGAGCACGGTGAACCTGAATTCAAAGTATCAGATGGATATGGTATGCCAACAGGTATTGGGATTCGTTCCTTTTATGGTAGGTATGGAGAAAGAAGGCTTTTGGTTTCCATTGGCGGCAGGTACTATCGGAGGATTAATAATGTCTGTAATCGGGGTGTTTATTTTCCTGCCGATATTGACTTTGAAGAAGAAGTGTTTGGTGAAACCTAAAGCTACGCTTTTTACAGTCTTACCAATTGTTCCCTGCATTACTACTTCCAAGAAGCATCTCCACACGTTGTTTATACAGATTTGCTCCTTCAGCGATGTTCTTTCCCGCATCTGCAGTTCCCATTCCATAAACAACAATAGGAGTCTGCCACACCATACCTGAATGAATAGCACTGCCCTGATAAGGACGTAATAATTCGTCCGTTGTGAAACAGTTTCTTCCTCCGCTACGATAAGCATCGATTTCAGATCCGGTAGTTGTAACCACTGTCAGCGGTTTGCCGGCGACAGCCGGAGTCTTGGATAGGTAAGTAAAGACTTCATCCTGCCATTTTTTAAGTAATGACGGTGCAGCCATCCAGTGAAAAGGAAACTGATAGATGACAGCCGAAGCGTCGGAAATGATTTTGCTCCATTCGTCTACGTTGAAAGCAATGTCTGGCGATAATTCATAAAGGTTGAATACCGCTACTCCTTCAATGTCACCCACTGCATCAATTAATGCTTTGTTTGCTTGGGAATCCTTGATATTAGGGTGTGCCAGCAGAATCACTACTTTTCTTAAATCTTTATTCATATTCAATCAGGTATTTAGGATGATACAACTACTTATGATTATAAAGGTGTAAAAATAAGAAAAAGTTCGCGAAAACCAATATCTTAATTAAAAATAAAACAATCCCTCTTTGCTTTTGAATTTGTATTTTTGCATCCACGTTCGTAAGGCGTCAGTTCAGATAATAATTTTATATATGATAGATTTTAATCAGTTTCCTTCTCCTTGTTATATCATGGAAGAAGAACTTTTAAGAAAGAACCTGTGTTTGATAAAAAGCGTAGCCGACAGGGCGGGAGTGGAGATTATTCTTGCTTTTAAGTCATTTGCCATGTGGCGTTCTTTTCCTATATTTCGTGAATATATAGATCATTCTACGGCAAGTTCGGTGTATGAAGCCCGTCTGGCACTGGAAGAATTCGGCAGTAAGGCACATACATATTCTCCAGCTTATACGGAACAGGATTTCCCGGAAATAATGCGTTGTAGCAGTCATATCACTTTCAACTCAATGCGGCAGTTCGAGCGTTTCTATCCGATGGTGGTGGCAGAAGGAAGTGGCATTTCTTGTGGTATCCGTGTAAATCCTGAATACTCGGAGGTGGAAACAGAACTTTATAATCCATGTGCACCCGGTACACGTTTTGGGGTAACAGCCGATCTGTTGCCCGATGCATTGCCGCAGGGAATTGAAGGCTTCCATTGTCATTGTCACTGCGAATCTTCTTCCTATGAATTGGAACGTACATTGGAACATCTCGAAGCTAAATTTTCCCGTTGGTTTTCACAAATAAAGTGGTTGAATCTGGGGGGAGGACATCTGATGACTCGCAAAGACTATGATACCGAACATTTGATAACACTGTTGCAAGGATTAAAAGCACGCTATCCTCATCTGCGAATTATCCTGGAACCCGGCTCCGCCTTTACCTGGCAGACGGGAGTGCTGACTTCCGAAGTAGTGGATATTGTGGAAAGCCGTGGAATCAAGACGGCTATTTTGAATGTCAGTTTCACTTGTCACATGCCCGATTGTCTGGAGATGCCCTATCAGCCTGCCGTGCGTGGTGCGGAAATGGGAAACGAAGGAAAATATATTTATCGTCTCGGAGGCAATTCCTGTTTGAGCGGTGACTATATGGGATTGTGGAGTTTCGATCATCCTTTGCAGATCGGAGAACGTATTGTGTTCGAAGATATGATTCATTATACGATGGTCAAGACAAATATGTTTAACGGAATTCATCATCCTGCCATTGCTTTATGGACCAAAGAGGGGAAAGCCGAAACATACAAGCAATTTTCTTATGAAGATTATCGTGACCGAATGAGTTGATAATCAAAATGATTGTTTTGCGGTCGATGCAAAGTGAACAGATTTCTGTGAAAAAAGTATGCAGAATGTTTGCAGGTTTACGGAAAATCCCTACCTTTGCAACCGCAAACGAAAAAATGCGGAAATAGCTCAGTTGGTAGAGCATAACCTTGCCAAGGTTAGGGTCGCGAGTTCGAGTCTCGTTTTCCGCTCATGTTTCTTTGAAATGTTGGAACAATAATCTTTGCCCAGGTGGCGGAATTGGTAGACGCGCACGTTTCAGGTGCGTGTGTCGAGAGGCATGCAGGTTCGAGTCCTGTTCTGGGCACAAAGGTTAAACTTTAAAATTATGGAGAGGTGGCGGAATTGGTAGACGCGCTACTTTGAGGGGGTAGTGACAGTTATGTCGTGGGAGTTCGAGTCTCCTTCTCTTCACAGTTTATGAAAGTGAAATGCGGAAATAGCTCAGTTGGTAGAGCATAACCTTGCCAAGGTTAGGGTCGCGAGTTCGAGTCTCGTTTTCCGCTCTTGTTTCTTTGAAATAATGGAACTAAGTTTTGCCCAGGTGGCGGAATTGGTAGACGCGCACGTTTCAGGTGCGTGTGTCGAGAGGCATGCAGGTTCGAGTCCTGTTCTGGGCAC
>NZ_JADMQH010000015.1:69468-166554 GCF_015559655.1 Bacteroides sp. 1001136B_160425_E2
GGTGGCGGAATTGGTAGACGCGCACGTTTCAGGTGCGTGTGTCGAGAGGCATGCAGGTTCGAGTCCTGTTCTGGGCACCAATCTTTCAGAATTCTGAATGACGAAATTTAGTTTGCGGAAATAGCTCAGTTGGTAGAGCATAACCTTGCCAAGGTTAGGGTCGCGAGTTCGAGTCTCGTTTTCCGCTCCATATAGACATAAGGTTGTCAGTCGATAAGATTGGCAACCTTTTTTTGTATAATATCGGAAGTTTACCGGACGATTTTATCGATAGATTGAATAGAAAAACGTAATTTTGCAAACGAAAAAATCAATGTACTCCCCCCAAAAAAGAGCGTCATTGATTCACACAGACCTTTAATTAATTTAACTATTTGTGATATGTTAACACAGATCATTAATGCACGCATCCTGACGCCTCAAGGTTGGCTGAAGGATGGGTCAGTTCTTATTCGCGATAACAAAATTCTGGAAGTAACCAATTGTGACCTTGCCATTATCGGAGCCAAACTGATTGATGCCAAAGGAATGTATATTGTTCCGGGCGGTGTAGAAATCCATGTTCACGGTGGCGGTGGAAGAGATTTTATGGAAGGCACCGAAGAGGCTTTCCGTACAGCAGTCAAGGCTCACATGCAGCATGGTACCACCAGTATTTTTCCTACCCTTTCTTCTTCTACCATTCCAATGATCCGCGCAGCTGCGGCAACGACTGAAAAAATGATGGCGGAGCCCAATAGCCCTGTACTCGGACTTCATCTGGAAGGACATTATTTCAATATGGATATGGCAGGCGGACAGATTCCGGAAAATATCAAAGATCCCGATCCCGAAGAATATATTCCGTTATTGGAAGAAACACACTGTATCAAACGTTGGGATGCCGCGCCGGAACTTCCCGGAGCTATGCAATTCGGTAAATATATCACAGCAAAAGGTGTATTGGCTTCGGTAGGACATACCCAGGCAGAATTTGAGGATATACAGACGGCCTATGAGGCAGGATATACGCATGCCACTCATTTTTATAATGCGATGCCCGGGTTTCATAAACGGAAAGAGTACAAGTATGAAGGTACGGTAGAAAGTATTTATCTGATTGATGATATGACAGTGGAAGTGGTGGCTGATGGTATTCATGTACCTCCGACGATCTTGCGTCTTGTCTATAAGATAAAAGGAGTGGAACGCACTTGCCTGATAACGGATGCGTTGGCTTGTGCCGCCAGTGATAGCCAGGTTGCCTTTGACCCGCGTGTGATTATTGAGGATGGAGTCTGTAAATTGGCAGACCATTCAGCCTTGGCCGGAAGTATTGCAACGATGGATCGCCTGATTCGTACCATGGTGCAAAAGGCGGAAATTCCTTTGGAAGATGCCGTAAGAATGGCTTCCGAAACTCCTGCCCGGATTATGGGAGTGCTCGACCGTAAAGGAACACTGGAGCGTGGCAAGGATGCCGATATGATCGCTTTGGACAGAGACTTGAACGTGAGAGCCGTATGGGCAATGGGAGAACTGGTGGAAGGCACCAACAAACTGTTTTAAATCTAATAAAGAACAAAGACTATGTTGACTCAAATAATAAACGGAAGAATACTTACCCCGCAAGGCTGGTTGAAAGATGGTTCCGTATTGATTTGTGATGGAAAAATATTAGAGGTAACTAATAGTGATTTAGCGGTTATCGGTGCAACGGTTATTGATGCCAGAGGGATGACGATAGTGCCCGGATTCGTAAGTATGCATGCACATGGAGGTGGTGGGCATGATTATACGGAAGCAACGGAAGAGGCTTTCCGTACCGCAACCAATGCACATTTGAAACATGGTGCTACCGGTATATTTCCTACTTTGTCCTCTACTTCATTCGAAAGAATCTACCAGGCGGTCGATGTATGTGAGCATTTGATGAAAGAGAAGGATTCTCCGATTCTCGGTTTGCATATCGAAGGCCCATATCTGAATCCGAAGATGGCGGGAACACAGTATGACGGTTTTCTGAAAACTCCGGATGAAAATGAATATATTCCTTTGTTGGAGCGTACGTCTTGTATCAGACGTTGGGATATTAGTCCCGAACTGCCCGGTGCACATGATTTTGCAAAGTATACCCGTTCGAAAGGAATTATGACTGCTGTTACACATACGGAAGCCGAATATGATGAAATTAAAGCTGCATTTGCAATAGGATTTTCTCATGCTGCTCATTTTTATAATGCGATGCCGGGTTTCCATAAACGTCGTGAATATAAATATGAGGGTACAGTGGAAAGTGTGTATCTGACGGATGGAATGACTGTGGAAGTGATTGCGGACGGTATTCACTTGCCTGCCACTATCCTGAAACTGGTTTATAAGTTGAAAGGCGTGGAGAATACCTGCCTTGTTACCGATGCTTTGGCGTATGCCGCTTATGAAGGGAATGAACCGATTGATCCTCGCTATATCATAGAGGATGGTGTATGCAAGATGGCGGATCATTCTGCGTTGGCCGGTAGTTTGGCTACGATGGATGTGTTGGTTCGCACCATGGTCAAGAAAGCGAATATTCCTTTGGAAGATGCTGTGCGTATGGCTTCTGAAACTCCTGCCCGTTTAATTGGAGTGAGTGACCGGAAGGGAGCGTTGGCAAAGGGTAAGGATGCCGATATTGTGATTCTTGACAAAGAACTGAATGTACGTTGTGTATGGTCAATGGGAAAGATCGTTCCGGGAACTGATATTCTGTTGCATAAATAACCATTGGAATAACCTTTGAAAGGGAAGTCCGGGTTCAGAAGTAGAATATACTACTTCCTGAACCCGGACTTTCGATGTATTTCTATTTTGAAAGTAAACTGGTTTCTATTAATTCTTTCAATTGGGCTTTATTCATAGTGCCTAATTTCATTGTCGGTTTGCCGTTCAACGGGCAAAGTAACAGATTGGGAATGGTACGAATCTTAAACGCGCTTTCCAGTTCCGGTTCCTGATCGACGTCCACTTTATAAATATCTAATTTCCCTTCGTATTCTTTTGCCAATTGGTCTAATATAGGCGATAGTGCTTTGCAATATACACACCAGGGTGCATGAAAATCGACCAGGCAAGGTTTATTCCCTTTGAAGTTCCAGCTGTCAGGATAAGATTGATAATCTGCTACTTTCTCTACAAAACTATCTTTGGTTAAATCTATTATTTTCATATATCCTATTTTTAAATGATTCGCTTTATTTTCTTTCCTGCAAAGATAAGGGAGTTGGAATGAAAGAAGGCTAGCCATTTTTCCTGTTGTGTTTACAATTCTTCCTTTATAACTCTTTTCTAATCAAATTCTAATCTGATATGAGAGGCTTATAATCGTTTTTTCCCGTCTCTCCGGTTGTAGAATTGTAATTTTGTCGCGACAACTACGATAAGGTAATAAAGATAAATATAGTAATGAACAGAGTATTTTTAATTTCTTTTTTTCTTCTGCTGACAGGAGGAATATGTGCACAACAGGCTACCACAGGAACATTAACGCTGAAAGAGGCGGAACAACGTTTCTTGGAACGTAACTTATCTCTGATAGCCGAACGGTATAACATTGATATGGCACAAACACAAGTGCTGCAAGCCAAATTATTTGAGAATCCGGTCATCTCGCTGGAACAGAATGTCTATAACCGCCTGAACGGAAAGTATTTTGATTTTGGTAAGGAGGGGGAAACGGTTGTGGAGGTTGAGCAGGTCATTCGTCTTGCCGGACAGCGAAACAAGCAGATAAAGCTGGAAAAAATCAATAAGGAAATAGCGGAATATCAGTTTGAAGAGGTGATGAGGACACTCCGCCAGGAGTTGAATGAGAAGTTTGTGCAAGTCTATTTTCTTTCCAAATCCATATCCATCTACGAGAAAGAAGTAAACTCTCTGCAAGCGTTGCTTGTCGGGATGAAACTGCAACAAGAGAAGGGAAATGTCTCATTGATGGAAATGTCTCGTTTGGAATCTATGCTATTTTCGCTGAAGAAAGAGAAGAACGAACGAGAAAACGAGTTGCTGACTCTTAGAGGAGAACTGAATGTCTTGTTAAATCTTCCGGGAGATGCTGCGGTTAAGTTATCATTGGACGAAGAGGTGTTGAAGCAATTGGATTTGTCTCAATTATCGTTTGCTGATTTGAAAGCGATGGTGAATGAACGTCCGGATCTGAAGATTGCCAGAAGTACGGTAAGTGCTTCCCGTGCCAATCTGAAATTGCAGAAATCAATGGCATTTCCGGAGTTCTCGGTGAAAGGGAATTATGATCGTGCCGGAAACTTTATCAATAACTATTTTGCGGTAGGAGTGAGCTTGTCAGTGCCTATTTTCAATCGCAATCAGGGAAATATAAAGGCAGCCCGTTTCAGTATTCAACAGGCGGGAGCGGAACAAGAAAATGCTGCTAATCGTGCGGACATGGAACTTTATACCGCTTATGCTTCACTGGAAAAAGCAGTTCAGCTTTACCAATCCACCAATATGGATTTGGAACGTAATTTTGAGAAATTGATAACAGGAGTGAATGAAAACTTTACCAAGCGAAATATCAGCTTGCTGGAGTTTATCGATTACTATAACAGTTATAAGGAAACCTGTATTCAGTTGCATGAAATAAAGAAAGATGTTTTCCTCGCGATGGAAAACCTGAATACTACTATCGGACAAAATATATTGAACTACTAATATTCATAAATTATCAAAGACTATGAACTGGAATAAATTCCTTCCTTGCATATTGCTTACTACCGTATTGGGAGCATGCTCCGGTAAAGGAGAACAACCGAATGTTGAACCGGCTGCCTTATGCCTGACAGATAGCTTGTTGAGAATTGTATCTGTCGATACGGTTCACGTTCAAGAAGTGATTGATGAACTGACATTGAACGGACGGGTCACTTTTAATGAAAATCAGGTAGCACATGTATATCCGATGTTTGGAGGTACAGTGACGGAACTGAAAGCAGAAATAGGAGATTATGTTCGTAAGGGAGATGTACTGGCAGTCATTCGCAGTGGAGAAGTGGCGGACTATGAGAAACAATTGAAAGAAGCGGAACAACAATTATTGCTCGCCCGCAGAAACATGGACGCTACGCTGGATATGTATAATTCCGGCATGGCTTCGGATAAAGATGTGCTTCAGGCAAAACAGGAGTTGACGAGTGCCGAAGCCGAAGAAAAAAGGATAAAGGAAGTCTTTTCTATTTATAATTTCTCCGGAAATGCTTATTATCAGTTGAAATCTCCTGTTTCGGGCTTTATTGTGGAGAAACAAATCAGCAGGGATATGCAGTTGCGTCCTGATCAGAGTGAAGAGTTGTTCACGATTTCGGGGTTGTCGGACGTATGGGTGATGGCAGATGTGTATGAAAGCGATATCAGTAAGGTTTCTGAAGGTGCTTCTGTACGCATTTCTACTTTGGCCTATCCGGATAAGATGTTTGCCGGCACTATTGATAAGGTATATCATTTGCTGAATAGTGAAAGTAAAACAATGAATATCCGTATCAAATTAAAGAATGAAGAGTATCTGTTGAAGCCGGGGATGTTTACGAATGTAAGTGTGAAGTGCAAAGCAGATGGAACTTCCATGCCTCGTATCGATTCTCATGCGCTGGTGTTTGAAGGAGGGAAAAATTATGTTGTTGTAGTAGAGTCGAATCAGCGTTTGCAGGTGAAAGAAGTAGATGTATACAAACAGTTGAGCAAGGAGTGCTATATCCGTTCCGGGCTTTCCGAGGGGGACAGAGTGCTGAATAATAATGTATTGTTGGTATATAATGCGTTGAATGCAGATTAAAAACAGAAAATAGTATGCACAAATTCATAGATAATATAGTGGCTTTCTCGCTGAAGAATAAATTTTTTATTTTCTTTTGTACAGCGATTGCCGTTATAGCCGGAGCTGTTTCTTTTAAACATACTCCGATAGATGCTTTCCCGGATGTGACGAATACGAAAGTGACGATTATCACGCAATGGCCGGGACGTAGTGCGGAAGAGGTAGAGAAGTTTATCACCATCCCTGTGGAAATTGCCATGAATCCTGTTCAGAAGAAAACAGATATTCGTTCTACCACTCTTTTCGGACTTTCTGTAATCAATGTGATGTTCGAAGATCGTGTGGATGATTTCACCGCCCGCCAACAGGTATATAATTTATTGAATGACGCCGATCTTCCTGACGGGGTAACTCCGGAAGTGCAACCGTTATATGGCCCGACGGGAGAAATATTCCGTTATACACTCCGTAGTGATAAACGTAGTGTGCGGGAGCTGAAAACAATTCAGGATTGGGTGATTGAGCGTAATCTCCGTTCGGTGTCCGGTGTAGCGGATATTGTGAGCTTCGGCGGAGAGGTGAAAACATTTGAGGTAAGCGTGAATCCTCACCAGTTGATTAACTATGGAATTACTTCTTTGGAGCTTTATGACGCGATCGCTAAGAGTAACATCAATGTAGGAGGAGATGTCATCACCAAGAGTTCGCAAGCTTATGTTGTTCGTGGAATTGGTCTGATTAACGACTTGGAAGAATTGAGAAACATCGTCGTGAAAAACATCAACGGCACTCCGATTTTGGTGAAGAATCTTGCCGATGTACACGAATCCTGTTTGCCCCGTCTCGGCCAGGTAGGACGAATGGATGAAGATGATGTCGTACAAGGCATTGTAGTCATGCGGAAAGGGGAGAATCCGGGCGAGGTGATTGCAAACCTGAAAGATAAAATAGAAGACCTGAATCAGAATATACTTCCGAAAGATGTGAAAATCGTGTCATTCTATGACCGGGAGGATTTAGTGAATCTGGCGGTAAAGACGGTGACGCATAATCTGATCGAAGGAATTTTATTGGTTACGTTTATTGTATTGATCTTTATGGCAGATTGGCGGACTACCGTGATTGTTGCTGTCGTTATCCCATTAGCCCTTCTATTCGCTTTTATCTGTTTACGGGTGATGGGAATGTCCGCCAATCTGCTTTCTATGGGAGCCATTGACTTCGGTATCATTATTGATGGGGCAGTGGTAATGGTGGAAGGAGTATTTGTGGCTTTGGATAAGAAGGCAAGGCAAGTAGGAATGCCGGCATTTAATGTCATGTCCAAGATGGGATTGATCCGTAACACCGCAAAAGACAAGGCGAAGGCAGTTTTCTTCTCCAAATTGATTATCATAACCGCATTGATTCCTATCTTCTCTTTCCAGAAGGTAGAAGGAAAGATGTTCTCTCCTTTAGCCTATACGCTGGGTTTTGCACTGTTGGGAGCTTTGATCTTTACGCTGACCCTGGTGCCGGTAATGTCTTCCATGCTGTTGAAGAAGAATGTCCGTGAGAAGAATAATCGTTTTGTTCGTTTTGTCAACACAAAGTGTACAGTTCTTTTTGATTTATTCTATGCGCACAGGAAACTGACTATCGGACTGGCAACGGTCATAGCAGGTATCGGATTATGGCTTTTCTCTTTTTTGGGTACGGAGTTTCTTCCACAGTTGAATGAGGGTTCTATCTATATTCGTGCCACCTTGCCACAAAGCATTTCGCTGGATGAATCGGTGACGCTTGCCAATAAAATGAGAAGGAAGCTATTGATGTTTCCGGAAGTACGGCAAGTACTGTCGCAGACCGGGCGACCGAATGACGGTACAGATGCTACCGGATTCTATAATATCGAGTTCCACGTTGATATATACCCTGAAAAGGAATGGGAGAGCAAATTGACAAAAATGGAATTGATTGATAAGATGCAGGAGGATTTATCCATTTACCCCGGCATTGACTTCAATTTCTCACAGCCGATTACGGATAATGTGGAGGAAGCCGCTTCCGGTGTGAAAGGATCTATTGCGGTGAAGGTGTTTGGTAAAGACTTGTATGAGTCGGAGAAATATGCGGTGCAGATTGAGAAAATCCTGGATACGGTTCAAGGGATTGAAGACCTGGGTGTGATTCGGAATATCGGTCAGCCGGAACTTCGTATAGAGTTGAATGAAGGTCAGTTGGCGCGTTATGGCGTTGCTAAGGAAGATGTTCAATCGATTATCGAGATGGCGATTGGCGGAAAATCGGCTTCACTGTTGTATGAGGACGAACGGAAATTCAATATCATGGTAAGGTATAGCGAACAATTCCGCCAGAATGAGGAAGAAATAGGTAAGATACTGGTGCCGGCAATGGATGGCACAATGGTGCCTATCAAGGAACTGGCAGATATAACGACCATTACGGGACCATTACTTATTTTCCGTGATAATCATGCACGCTTCTGTGCAGTGAAGTTCTCGGTGAGAGGCCGTGACATGGGTACGGCAGTTGCCGAAGCACAGAAAAAGGTAAATGCATCCGTACATCTGCCGGCAGGGTATTCACTGAAATGGACAGGTGATTTCGAGAACCAGCAACGTGCAACGAAACGTTTGGCACAGGTTGTTCCTATCAGTATTGCTATCATCTTTATCATCCTGTTTATTCTGTTCTCTAATGCGCGGGATGCGGGACTGGTATTGCTGAATGTACCATTTGCCGCCGTGGGTGGTATTGTAGCCCTTCTGATCACCCGATTCAACTTCTCCATTTCTGCGGGTATCGGTTTTATTGCCTTATTCGGTATTTGTATTCAGAACGGTGTGATTATGATTTCCGACATCAAGGCGAATCTGAAACTAGGTTCTCCTTTGGAGGAAGCTACAAAAAAAGGAGTACGCTCACGCATCCGTCCTGTGATTATGACAGCGGCAATGGCGGCTATCGGTTTGTTGCCTGCTGCCATGAGTCATGGAATTGGTTCGGAATCACAGCGTCCGCTGGCGATTGTTATTATCGGCGGACTGATAGGAGCGACTTTCTTTGCCCTGTTTGTCTTTCCTCTCATCGTAGAAGTGGTATATGAACGAATGTTATATGATAAAAACGGAAAGTTATTGCAAAGACGTATTTAGTTCATTTCTATTCTGTGGAAAAAACGTTCATAGATTAAATTTGTAGTTTTCAGTAGGTAGAATGAGAAAGGGATAAAAGAAGGGTGATTAAAAAATTACCCGTACTTTTGTTCCTTTTTCTATTTCTGAAGATATATCCAGCTTTGCATGATAAGCAGAAATGATTTTCAAAGTCAGACTAAGTCCGATACCTTGTCCGGCATAATCCCGGGTGTTACTACCCCGATAGAAAGACTGGAAAATATGCTCTATTTCTTCTTGCGGAATACCGATTCCCTGATCTTCCACCTCAAGAATGACTTGCTGCTGTTCCCGATAGAGAGCCACATTTACTTCCTTATCGGAGTATTTACATGCGTTATCAATGATATTCTTTAATGCTATCTTTAACAGATAAGGATTAGCCTTAACAACAGCTTGCTGTTCTGTTGTTTCCAAGTGGAGACGGATTCTTTCATTAGAACCGGTCAACTCTTTCAGCATATCAGATAGAATGATCTCTTCCACATTATTTTTCAGGAGTTCTTCTTCCTGCCGCGAAAGAAAAAGGAGGTGGCGGATCAGACTGGACAACCGTTTGCTTTCCGAAGAAATTCGTTGCAAGGATTCAATGTATTCTCCGATACTTCTTTCTTTGAGCAGACTGATTTCACATTCTCCCTGAATAGCAGTAATCGGATTGTTCAACTCGTGCGAAGCATGGCTTACAAAGGATTTCTCTGCCTTGAAAGCACTATCCAGGCGATCGAGCATACTATTTAATGTTTTTATCATGTCCTCCAGTTCGTCATTATTTCCAGTGGTCTTTAGCCGGCGATTCAGACTGTTGGCCCGTATTCTTTTCAACTCCTTTAGTATGTGTTGCAGCGGAACCAAAATACGACCGGAATATACTTTCCCGATGAAAAAGATCAGGATGGAACTGGCTAAAACGAGGAAAATGGAAAGTAACAACAGATGTTCCTTGATTTCTGTTCCGTAGGCATTCCGGGACATGACAAGTACGATGAAATTCCCTTCATTATCCGGATAATAAAGGGCGGCTCCCAACTGATCCTTATATTTAAAAGAGAAAGGAATACTGTCTTTCCCTGCCAATAGAAGTGTTTGCTGGTGTTGCGTGAGATACTTATTCAACGTATCATGCACTTCAGAAAGACTATCCATGTTTAGAAGGATCTCATGAGCTTCGGGCAGAAGTTCATCATATTTGCGTTGGATAATCTGGTAACTTTGTTCGTCCACTTCATCCTTTTCCCAGTGCTTCTGTGCAGTCAGGTAGGCTTTTTCACGCAGGTAGGAAGCATAGAGTTTATTGATATACTGTGTGCTGAAAATATAAAATACCGCAATGATAATGACAGTGGTCAACACACTGATTAACGTATAGAAAAGAGCTATTTTGGAACCTATTTTCATAGCCGGGATAGTTGGTGAGTTTAAGTATTCATAATATATCCTAATCCTACGACTGTGTGAATCAGCTTTTTATCAAAGTCACGGTCTATCTTTACCCGGAGATAGTTTACATAAACATCTACGATATTGGTGTTGGTATCAAAATTTTTGTCCCATACATCTTTGAGCAGGGTGATACGTGAGAGCGCAACCCCTTGATGAGTCATGAAATATTCGAGCAGACGATATTCTTTGACGGTGAGATCAATATCTATATTGCCTCTTTTAGCTCTTCGGGTATTACAATCCAATATCAGATTATCACAAGTCAGCAGATTGGAGGTTACTTCTTTATTGCGTCTTAACAGAGCCTTGATGCGTGCTTCCAGTTCTTGGAAACTGAAAGGCTTGACGAGATAATCATCTGCTCCTGCATCCAGTCCTTTGACGATATCTTCCGTTGTACCCAAGGCTGTCAGCATGATAACAGGAGACTGGTATCCAAACATCTGACGATAAAGCCGGCAAAGTTCCAAACCGTTTATTTTCGGCATGATAATGTCCAGTATCAAAAGGTCGAAAGGTTCGTCCTGAAGGAGTTTCCAACCGGTGTTTCCGTCATGACAGACAGTTACCGTATGTCCGAACTCTTTTAAACCCCGTTCGATGAAAGAGGCGATGTTTATTTCATCTTCAACTAATAATATCTTTGCCATAATTCAGATTGTTTATGCGCAAAGATACTTTTTTCCTGGCATCTGAAGAAAGAAATTTGCCTTGCATTTAAGTGTTTCTTCTTTTTGAGTTGTACTGTTTTTCTGAAATTGCAAGGATACTTATTGTGTTATCCGGAATAATTATCCCTTTGCTTCCTGATACATAAAGCGTTTGATTGATTTTTTCGCAGTCTTTTCAAATTCCTCGAAATGGATCTTTATTTTGCTTATTTGAGAATAGTTGGGAAGCAGCTGATTCAACTCGATACGGTTTTGTTCCATCACTTTCTGAATATCCGTCTGCTGCAATCCATGAGCGAAAGCGTCATCAAAATCCGGATAAATCAGTGCTACCAACTTCTCATGCTGTAAGACAATCAATGATTCCGCAACATATGGCATATTGTTCAGCTTGCTTTCAATTTCTTCCGGATAGATGTTCTGCCCGCTAGAGGTGAGAAGCAGGTTTTTGCTACGTCCGCGAACTGTTACATAACCTTCTTCATCCAACGTGCCGAGGTCACCGGTATGCAGCCAGCCGTTAGCATCAATAATTTGCGCGGTAGCTTCCGGATTTTTGTAATATCCCAGCATCATGTTCATTCCTCTACATACGATTTCTCCGGCATGCGTGTTCGGATCCGGCGAGTCAATACGGACCTCCATCCGACTGGTTGCCTTTCCGCAAGAAGCAATTTTCAGTGTTTCCCAACGGCTGGAGCATATAATCGGACCACATTCGGTCATACCGTAAGCGATTGTGTAGGGGAACCCTATCTTTTTAAGGAAGGCCTCAACTTCAGCATTGAAAGGGGCACCTCCGATAATAATCTCATCAAAGTTTCCGCCGAAGATTTCCATGGCGGCCTGCCGTGCCAGTGATTTGATTTTATCATTCACAATAGGCACTTTAAGCAATAATTTGCCGATTTTGCTGTCTACTTTAGGAAGAATATCTTTCTTAATGATCTTTTCCACAATCAATGGCACGCAGGAAATCACTCTTGGTTTGATTTCAGAGAAAGATTGAGAAATGATTTTCGGAGACGGCATACGCGTCAGGAAATAGATGTGCGCACCTGCAGAAAATCCGTATAGGAAATCATAGACCATACCGAACACATGCCCCATAGGTAACATAGAAACGATATGATCGCCCGGCTTAACAGGAAGCATCTCGAAGCAGTAAGCCACATTCGACCAAAGACTGCGATAGGGGAGCATCACTCCTTTAGAGTAACCTGTGGTGCCGGAAGTATAATTGATAATAGCCAGTTCTTCCGGACGATCCTTCCGGTAGCAAATATGTTCCGGGCGGAAGTTCTTGGGATACTGTTGACCGTAAATCGCATTCCGGTGTTCAAAAGCATAAGTGAGTTTTTCATTGCGGGAAACTAATGCCGAGAAATCTGCCAGCGAAGCAATCCCCTCTAATAAAGGCATGGCATCCTCATTCAGATTCTCCCAAGCCTGGTCGCCGACGAAAAGTAATTTGGCTTCGGAATGGTTGACGATGTTATGAATATTATCTGCCTTGAATTCATGCAAAATAGGAACAATAACGGCTCCGTAAGTAATCGTTGCCAGGAAAGTAACTGCCCAATGAGCACTGTTACGTCCGCAAACAGCAATTTTATCTCCCGGCTGGATGCCGGCACTTTCCAAAACAATGTGAAATTTAGCGATTTTACGCGCTACATCCTTATATTGAAGGGTAATTCCTTTATAGTCAGTTAAGGCATCCTTGTCCCAGTTTTTGATGATGCTTTGCTCAATATAATCAATGAACTGATGTTCTTGTTCCATTCGATTTTTGCACATTTAGTTTAAAACTGCGCAAAATTAATACTTCGCTGATGTAAACCGAATTTTAAATTCAAGTTTTACGGTTAATTAACGGAGGGGAAATGAACAATTTTTACGGTTTGCTAAGGCGCTTCTGTGTTTCTTCCTTAAAGCTAGCCTATTGGGCCTATTTAAAACATTTCGTCTCCACGCATGAAGAAGAAACGAATGTCTTGTAAAGACAAGAGGTTTCATGCGTGGAGACGAATCAGTTATAGTGTATAGAATAAATCTTTTCGGATGTTAGTCAGAATCTGTTTCTTCTTCTTTTGATTTTTCGGAGATGAGCAGCAGTTTATCTCCTTCATGCAGTTTCAGCGTTCCGTTGGGAATCAGGAATTCATCTCCACGCTTCACAATCATTACCAGTGTGCCTTTCGGGAGATTCATATCTTTCAATGTATCCGCTTTTTCCAGCATGTTTTTGGTGATGGTCATATCACTAAGATCAGAGTCTATTTCTTCCGGGAGTTCGACTCCGAAATCATTTCCTGTTTTTTCCAGCGGTTTGGAAAGATTCAAGATCCGGGCTATGAAAGAAATCGTTGTTCCCTGTACCACCAATGACACGATGGTAATAAAGAATACAATGTTGAAGATGAGGTTTGAACCCTCTACGCCTGCCACTACCGGATAGGTGGCGAAGATAATAGGAACTGCGCCGCGCAATCCTACCCAGGACACGAAAATACGTGATTTCATCGTAATTTTCCGGAATGGAAGCAGACAGAGGAATACGCTTAACGGCCGGCCGATAATAATCATAAAGACACCAATCAACAATGCCACGGCAGCTACTTCCAACATCTCGTGTGGATTAACAAGCAGTCCCAGGCAAAGGAACATGATGATTTGAAACAACCAGGTTAGTCCGTTCATAAAGGTGTAGATATCCTTACGATGCATGATTTTATTGTTTCCTACCATGATACCGGCAATATATACGGCAAGGTATCCGTTACCTTTCAGTAAGTCGGTGATGGAGAACGTGAAAAACACAAATGCCAGTAATAAGATAGGATACAAGGCCTGATTGTCAATATTGAGCTTATTCAACATTCGGATAGCGAGCTTTCCGAGTACATATCCGGCAGCCGCACCGACGATAAACTGGATGACGAAAGACCCCACGATAGCTCCGATTCCCATACCCGACGACTGAATGAACTGTATCAGTACAATGGTAAGCATATAGGCCATCGGGTCATTACTTCCGCTCTCCAGTTCCAGCATGGGACGAAGGTTGTGTTTTAAATTCATCTTCTGTGAACGGAGAATGGCGAACACCGAAGCTGAGTCCGTAGACGACATGGTAGAGGCTAGAAGCAGGGAAGTAGTGATAGGTAAATAAATGTTAGACCAGCTCATACCTGATATCCACCAGATAAAGAGCCCGGTGAAAAGAGCTGTGAGCAGTACTCCGACAGTGGAAAGCACGATACCGGGACCTAAAATAGGTTTGATTTCTCTGAATTTCGTATCCATACCTCCCGAGAAAAGGATAATGCTAAGGGCGACCATACCGATAAACTGCGCGTCTTTCGCGTCGTGGAATTGCAGGCCGAGTCCGTCACTTCCAAACAACATTCCTACTACGAGGAACAATAATAAAGTAGGTACTCCAAAGCGATATCCGGTTTTTCCAACAACAATGCTGACGAAAAGTAAGATAGAACCGATAAGTAGGGTGTTTTCTGCTGTAAATATCATAGGCAATATATTATAAAGTTATAAAATTGTCGTTTTAATTCTCACTGTGCGAAGTTACACATTATTAACAACAAATAAAACCTCTTTTTAGATGTATTTTTGTGAAAAAAGGGAGTTAAATTGTCTAAAAAGACTAATTTTGCAGAGATTAATCTACATTATACTTATGGATTCAAATAATCTTACACCTTTAAGGAAAGGGGTGGTGGGGGTACAATTCTTGTTTGTGGCTTTCGGAGCTACGGTACTCGTGCCGTTATTGGTGGGGCTCGATCCTTCGACAGCTCTGTTTACAGCAGGTATTGGAACGCTCATTTTTCATGCTGTTACGCGTGGAAAGGTTCCTATCTTTTTGGGGAGTAGTTTCGCGTTTATTGCGCCTATCATTAAAGCGACAGAACTTTATGGGTTGCCCGGTACTTTATCTGGCATGGTTGGAGTTGCATTAGTTTACTTTTTGATGAGTGCGCTTGTCAAATGGCAGGGAGTGCGGGTGATTGAACAGTTGTTTCCTCCTGTTGTCATAGGACCTGTCATTATTCTGATAGGTTTGTCATTGGCGGGAACAGGAGTGAATATGGCAAAAGAGAACTGGGTGCTGGCGCTCCTTTCACTGGTGACTGCGGTTGTTGTTTCGATGAAAGCTAAAGGACTTTTGAAGCTGATTCCTATTTTTTGTGGGATTGCAGTGGGGTATCTGGCTGCATGGATCTTCTATGGTTTGGATTTGTCCGGCGTCAGAGATGCCGCCTGGATTGGATTGCCGCAGTTCGTCTTTCCAAAATTCTCATGGGAACCGGTGTTGTTTATGATTCCGGTAGCTATTGCTCCGGTGATCGAACATATTGGTGATATTTATGTGGTGAATACGGTTACGGGAAAAGATTTCGTGAAAGACCCGGGATTGCACCGTACCTTATTGGGTGATGGTCTGGCCTGTTTCTGTGCCGGATTGCTGGGTGGTCCTCCTGTGACTACCTATTCGGAAGTGACAGGAGCCATGTCATTGACAAAGATTACTAATCCGCAAGTGATCCGAATAGCTGCCATTTCCGCTATCTTATTCTCCGTTATCGGTAAAATCAGCGCATTGCTAAGATCCATACCCAGTGCGGTGCTAGGTGGTATCATGCTGCTGCTTTTCGGAACGATTGCCTGTGCAGGTATTGCTAATCTTGTGAATAACTGCATTGATTTGAGCCGTACAAGAAATATCGTTATTGTGTCTTTGACACTGACTGTCGGGATTGGTGGCGCAGCTTTTAGTTGGGGCGGTTTTTCATTGTCCGGCATCGGACTGGCAGCTTTGGTAGGAGTACTTCTCAATTTGATATTGCCCAGAGAAGATTGATGCTCTACTAAAAAGGAAACCACTATAAAAGGAAGCCGGTATTCGAGAATAAAGAATAAACGCAGGATTCCCGATTATGTATAAAAAAGATAGTGACGGTATTTGATAAGGATAGTGACGGTATACGGCAATGATACCGTCACTATCCTTATCAAATGCCGTCACTATTTTATAGAAGGAAATCTGCCTGTAAAATACCCTTCTGTTTCCTTATCATTTATGATAGAAACTTCACAATATCTTCATCCACTGTACTGATACCTCCGATTCCGAATTGCTCGATCAATACGTTCTTTACATTCGGTGAAAGGAAAGCGGGAAGAGTAGGTCCTAAATGAATATGTTTCACTCCTAAAGCCAGCAATGCCAATAAAACAATGACTGCCTTTTGTTCATACCATGCAATGTTGTATACGATAGGTAGTTGGTTCACATCGTCCAGCCCGAAGATTTCTTTCAGTTTTAGAGCAATTACGGCCAGTGAGTAACTGTCGTTACATTGTCCCGCATCCAACACTCTTGGAATCCCGTTGATATCACCTAAAGCTAATTTATTATATCTGTACTTGGCGCAACCTGCCGTAAGAATCACTGTGTCGCCAGGTAGCTTTTGAGCAAATTCCGTGTAATATTCACGACTTTTCATACGTCCGTCGCATCCTGCCATTACAAAGAACTTACGTATGGCTCCACTTTTCACGGCATCCACCACTTTATCCGCTAAAGCTGTCACCTGTGCATGAGCGAATCCACCGATGAGTGTTCCGTTTTCGATGGCTACGGGTGGCTGGCATTGTTTGGCATGAGCAATCAGGGCAGAAAAATCTTTCGGTTTCCCGTCTTTGCGTTCGGGGATATAATGTGCGCCTTCCAGACCGCAAGCTCCTGTGATGTAAATGCGGTCCTTGTAGCTGGCATTCGCACGTGGCGGAACAATACAGTTACTTGTGAACAGGATCGGACCGTTGAAACTTTCAAATTCCTCTTTCTGTTTCCACCAGGCATTTCCGTAGTTTCCTGCCAGATGCTTATACTTCTTTAGTTGAGGATAATAGTGCGCAGGCAGCATTTCACTGTGCGTATATACATCCACCCCTGTACCTTCCGTTTGTTCCAGCAACTCTTCGAGATCCTTTAAATCATGTCCGCTTATCAATATACCCGGACGATTGCGGACACCGAGATTCACTTGTGAGATTTCCGGATTGCCATAACTGCTCGTATTTGCCTTGTCCAGCTGTGCCATTGCCGATACTCCATGCTTTCCTGTTTCCAGTGTTAATTGGACCAATTCTTCCACTGTAATATCATTGCGGGTCAATTCGGACAATGCGTGCTGCATGAAAGCAAATATCTCCGGTGACTGATAACCCAGGTTATGGGCGTGCTCTACGTAGGCAGCCATTCCTTTCAGGCCATAGTGTACGAGTTCTTTCAGTGAGCGTATATCCTCGTTAGGCGTGCGAAGCACACCGACCGTTTTTGATTTTTCTTCAAACTCATCTTCGTTTCCATCCCAAAGACATTCGTCAGGAGCATTTTCTATCTTTACCTTACCGGCAAGTTCCTTTTTCAGTTTCAGTCCTTCTTTGATTTTTTCGGTGATCGCCACTTTATCAAAATTGGCATTGGTGATGGTGATGAACAAAGCATCGTAGATAAATTTGTCTGCTTGTTCAGAAGACTGTCCCTCTTTACGCAGATGTTTGTTGTAGACAGCAATTCCACGTACTACAAAGAGTAGCAGGTCTTGCAGGTTAGCCACTTCAGAAGTTTTACCGCATACACCTTTTAAGATACAACCCGTACCCATAGCGGTTTCTTGACATTGATAACAGAACATACTCATAACTTTTACGTTTTTAATTAGTCTAACAGTTTGTTTATTGAACGCAAAAGTAGAAGAAAGGTTTCAGGTGATTCTGTAACCAATGTTACAACAATGAATATTTTTATCTCAAATACTCACAATCTGATAAATGATTCTTAAACCGGGGTATTATTGGATGAGTCGGACCAGTTTTTCTTTCTGTAAAATAGTGATATGTTTACGGTCCGCTATCAATAGTCCGTCTTCTTGCATGTGTGCCAGTTCGCGGGCGAGGGAGGGGCGGGACACTCCGAAGTAATCACTCAACTCCTGTTGCGAACGGTCGAGGGTGATATGTGCCTGTTGCTGCTGTTTGTATAGGCGGAGCAGGTAGGAGGCAAGTTTCTGACGAATGGTCTTGAATGACATGAAGAAAAGTTTATCCGATAAAGTCCGTGCATAATTGGCGGAGAGGTTCATATAGTTTTCCAAGAACTGCTCATTCTTGCGGAACAAACTCAAAACACTTGATTTAGGAAGCTCAATAACTTCTGTCGGTTCATTGGCAGTTACCTCCACCGGATAGCGGTTCTGTTCACCAAACAGGAACAGAGGGGCAATCGCTCTGGGAGCAGTTATATCCTCCACCTTGATAAGACGTCCCGAATAGTCAATCATTTCCCCACGCACACTCCCTTTGGTCAGGATGACAAGACGGTTGCACACATCTCCCTGTTGCGCCAGGATTTCTCCTTTCTTATAAGAACGTGTATGAAAACTGATCTCTTCCAGATCGGCAAGAAGTCTTTCCGGAGTGATTCCCCGGAATAGCGGATTGTTGACTAGTGTAGGTATCATATATCAATAGTTATTTGAATTTTAAAATAAACGTTGTCTCTTTCTCCCGTAGTAATGTAAGGCTTCCTCCCGAGAGGCGCATGATTTGGCGGGAGATGCTAAGTCCGATCCCGCTACCGCCTTCTTTGGTAGTAAAGAAAGGAATGAAGATATGTTCTGCTATTTCCGACGGGATTTCGGGACCATTATTTTTTATCTCAATCCATATTTCTTCCATGTCATTGCAGGACGCCTTCAGCTCAATTCTCCCATCCGGCTGATTGCCGATTGCCTGAATTGCGTTTTTCAAAAGATTGATAACTACTTGTGAAATAAGATTCTCGTCCGCATATACGATTAAGTCTGCAGGGGTAATCTCTGTGTGGAATCGGATATGCTCGCATGGATGCTGATGACAGGCAAGCTCAACCATTCTTTCTATGAATGCTTTCACATAGAACAAGGAGGGCTCCGGTGTCGGTATACGTGTGAATTGCCGGTACGATTCTACAAAGGCAAGCAGCCCTTTTCCTGTCGTACTGATTGTCTGCAATCCGTGATTTACCTCTTCGTCTTTATTCGCTGATATCGAAAGAAGCGTATCGCAGAGGGAAGTGATGGGAGTCACAGAGTTCATAATCTCGTGTGTCAGCACCCGTGTCAGCCGAATCCATGAATCTATTTCCTTTTCATCCAGTTCCGTATTGATATCATTCAAAGCAAGGATGCGCAGGTGCTCATTACGTACATTGATTTCCGACACACGGATGGATAAGTTAATCGTTCCCCGTTCATTGTGAAATATGACTTGTAGTTTGTCTCCCGGACGACAGTTTTCTATTTTCTCCATAAGCTGCGCATCCACCTGACTCAACTGGTGGATATGTGTAAACACATTCAGTCCCAGAAGACGGAGTGCTTCTTTGTTCTTTTGATAGACGGCTCCATTATCATTGAGCACTACTAATCCTGTACTGAGAAAGTCGAGAATCAGTTCGTAGTATTTCTCTTGCTGGGCTGTTTCTGCTTTCACGCTATGTAAGATATGTCCCACGCGGTTGAGCGCCCGGTTTATTTCTTTGCTTTCGGGAGTACCGTTTTCTTCGGTAAAATGAAACGTATTATCATTATTCTCAAGCGCATCAATCATAAAGAGCACTTGTTTGGTGTGGAGGCGATAAAGGCGGATTTGCCAAAGTACGCTAAGAACCAATAAACAAAGACTGACTCCTAACCAACCGTATGATTGATGTATACCGAACCACACAGACGACGCACAGAAGAGTACAGTCAGCAAGACTCTGAACCAATACTGAACGCCTGCTTGTTGAAGCTGCACTGTCATAATCCGAATTTTTTCATCTTGTTATAAAGAGTTTGCCTGGTTATTCCCAGTTGGACGGCTACTGCGGATAAGTTTCCTGCGCAAGCGTCGAGTGCTTTCCGTATCATCTGCATTTCCATTTCTTCGAGTGTAGAAATGCTTTTCTCCTGACTCTCCGTCCGTGGAATTGATAATTGGAACAATTCGGCGGGAACGAGCGGACTATCATTGATGATAACAGTTTTTTCAATCACGTGTTCCAATTCACGGATATTACCATACCAAAGGTGTGCTTTCAATTTATCTTTAGCGTCGGGAGTGAACTTCATCAATACCTTGTCATATTGCTTGCAAAAGCGTACCATGAACCTTTCGGCAAGTGGAATAATATCTTCTTTCCGCTCCCGCAAAGGAGGGATTTCTACATGAATGGTATTGATACGATAGAGCAAATCTTCCCGGAATTCACCTTTCACTACCATCTCTTGCAGATTCCGGTTGGTTGCGCATATCAGTCGGATATGAATGGGAATCGGAGTGTTGCTTCCCACTTTCACAATGCTTCGCCGTTGGATGGCAGTCAGTAGCTTTGCTTGCAGGTGATAAGGCAGGTTGCCTATTTCATCAAGAAACAGCGTACTGTTATCGGCAGCTTCAAATTTGCCGGTTCGGTCGGTGTGTGCGTCGGTGAAAGAACCCTTTACGTGTCCGAAAAGCTCACTTTCAAATAAAGACTCTGTGATAGTCCCCATATCCACTGCAATCATTTCTTTGTATTTGCGGTTGGACAGGACATGAATCTCTCGTGCCAGCATTTCTTTCCCTGTTCCGTTTTCGCCTGTTATCAGGATATTGGCATCGGTGATGGCTACCTTTTCAATCAGTGCGCGGAGTTGCTGCATCACTTTGCTTTTTCCCCAATACATAGGTGAGTGAGTCGTTTCTTCCTTGCTGTCCGTTTTCTTGTCGTTGTGCGTAGAAGCTGCTGCGGCTTGCAGGGTTTCCACCAGTTTTTGGTTATCCCAAGGCTTGACAATAAAGTCGGTTGCTCCTTCTTTAATCCCCCGGATAGCCAGTTCGATGTCGGCATAAGCCGTAAAAAGTACGACCGGAAGTTCCGGACGTACTTTTTTTATTTCATGCAACCAGAATAAACCCTCATTACCGGTGTTGATGCCTGATGTGAAATTCATATCCAGGAGAATTACTTCCGGTGTTTCCTCCCTTATGACACTGGACAGGGTGACAGGAGAGGAGAGTGTGACGACCTTGGAAAAATAATTTTTCAAAAGGAGTTGTATGGCGGTCAGCACTCCTTTATTATCGTCTACAATGATGATTGTTCCTGATTTACTCATTTTCGTTCAAGTTTGTAAAGCGCAAACTTACGAAAAAAGGATGTTATAATTCAAGATTCGTAATTCAAAATTCAAAATTGATTTTATGACCATTGGTTTCTCAATCTATAACCACTGGAACTTCAATCCGAATGATAAACTAAGGTAATCACGGGGACGGAGATAGCTATTGTTTACCGCACTGATGACATACAGGTCGCACGTACTTATTTCATAGAAAAAAGTCACCGACTTGGCCAAAAATCTACGTTGCGGATCAATATCGTATGTCAACCGTTGTCCCATGAAAACATGAAAACGTACTTTGCTGGAGAAACCATAGTAACCTTTCGGATAACGTTCCGGTTCATTCACCCAAAACTGGTTGCCAAACACAGTGTTCATATAAAGCCCGCAGGTAAGAGGTTCCGTAGAGAAACCCTTTCCGATGTTGATACTCCAGGGCATATAGTTCTGCTTGAGCGTCATGGTTACTTTAGCCTTCTTTGACGAATATTTCGGGATAAATCCGAGCAATATATCCGTTTCCCACTGATTATGTTTCCCGTAATCCCATCCCGTACCAAAAGAAATCAATCCCATGTTTCCGGCATACTGTATTTTGGAGTGCGTCGGGATAATCCGTTCCCAGTGGCTGCGGAAACGGTGAATCCGGTTATCGTAGCGACTGCGTTTCACCTGTTTCGGTGCAACCGGTAATACAGAGTCCGCTTTAATAATCGTAAATATGGAATCTCCTGTGCGAAAAGTGATAATTGAATCATCTTTGATAATGAAACGGAGTGAATCAGCCTTGTATGAGTTTATGATTGTATCTGTTTTGCAAGTAGCTGAAGTCAGACCGGGAAGTAACAGAAGTACGGATAATGCTCCTGCTCGCAAGATATTGTTAGTATTTAACCAGTTCATATTCATATTTTTCCGGGGTTATTGTAAAAACCAGATAAGTACGGTAATCCATACAATCACTGGTAACATAATGTATTCCATCATCAAAGATCACATCGTCCTGATAATGGTGGGTGTGGGCAGCTGTGCAAACTTGTATTCCCGGGTATTGTTTGATATAATGTTGAAATAATTTAGCTACATTATCGTTGAATACATCCGTGTAAGGGCGTGCGTGCATACAAATGACAGTTTTTTCAAACTCGTCCGGCCTGCTCGTTATCTCTTGTTCCATAAAGGTGAAGTTCGGCACAGGCTCAGAGTAGTCATACTCCAGCGCATTGGTGTTCAGGCAGACAAATTTCACGTTGCCTGCGATGAAAGAGAAGTTAGTGGGCCCGAATACTGCCTTGTATGTTTCTTCTCCCGTTCCCAAACAATCATGGTTGCCGATAAGGGCTACATAAGGCACGTTAAGTCCGTTCATGATATCCCTTTGCCAGAGAAACTCTTTGGTTAGTCCGAAGTCGCTCATATCCCCTCCGTGAATAACGAAGTCGATATCATTCCGTTTATTAATTTCTTTCACGAAATCTTCCGTTTCGTCATACCATCGTTGCGAGTCGCCCATAGTCACAAAGCGTATGGTGGTTTTGCCTTGGCAGTTTGCCTCTATTCTTTCGATATTATGTGCATTGACCTCTGTTTCGCCGCTGATACGGACATCGTATGGGTGGTAATCTATCATGCCGCATCCGGAAAGTAAAAAGCACGACATGAATACATATACATTCTTTCTTATCATAATTATTTTGTTTATAGTCTAGAAAACTAAATGCAAAGATAAAGTTTTCTATTTGGATGAACAATCGCCTAACAGGCAAATAGGACTCTTTGAACAATAAATGGGAGATATGGAACAGTATCCGATTTGTCTAATAATTAGACGGTCCTGTCTAATTATTAGACGATGTTTGGGAAGCTAAGAAAAGGTAAATGGTTGAAAATGAATAGCTATTCTTGTTTGGCATACTTTCTGCATGACTAAAAACGTCAATAGTAAAACCGGAAATAAATCTATGTAGAACAACATCATAAATAAAGAAGATGATACAGATTGAAAATATTAGTAAAGTATTCCGTACTACCGAAGTGGAGACGGTTGCGTTAAATCATGTGAACCTTGAAGTAAAAGAAGGAGAATTTGTTGCTATCATGGGACCGTCTGGCTGTGGAAAATCCACCTTATTAAACATCCTCGGCCTGTTAGATAACCCCACTGAAGGCTCTTACCAGCTGATGGGGGAAGAAGTAGCCGGCCTGAAAGAAAAGGAACGTACCCGTGTCCGTAAAGGTAAACTGGGCTTTGTATTCCAGAGTTTTAATCTGATAGATGAATTGAACGTTTATGAGAACGTGGAACTTCCGCTCACTTACTTAGGCCTTAAATCTTCCGAACGCCGTCGAATGGTAGAAGACATTCTAAAAAGAATGAATATCAACCACCGTGCAAAACATTTTCCTCAACAGCTTTCCGGCGGACAGCAACAACGGGTGGCGATAGCCCGCGCGGTTGTTACCAATCCTCAGCTAATCCTTGCCGATGAGCCTACGGGTAACCTTGACTCAAAGAACGGAGCGGAAGTGATGAACCTGTTGACGGAACTGAATAGAGAGGGGACAACCATTATCATGGTAACCCACTCACAGCACGATGCCAGTTTCGCACATCGTACCGTACATTTATTCGATGGAAGTATTGTAGCAAGTGTAAAGGCATAAACAGAGAACCAACCATGAGACAAATCTATTATACCATACGTACCTTATTGCGTGAACGCGGATCGAATATCATACGAATCATTTCCCTTTCCTTAGGGCTTACTATCGGTATTCTGCTTTTCTCGCAGATAGCCTTTGAACTAAACTATGAGCAATGCTATCCGGAGGCGGAACGCCTGGCACTCGTACGTTGTCAGATGACTAATCTTAGCACAGGCAAAACCGCAGGTGATGATGGAGAGATCGGTTATGACTATACTGTTTTCGATGTGGTGGCACCTACTTTGGCAGAAGAGATGCCGAAGGAAATAGAAGTAGCCAGTTGTGTCCTTTCGATGGGTGGCGCTAATATCTATTATGAAGATAAACTGTTGCCCGATGCAGATTACATCTTTGCAGATACTTGTTTTTTTCAAACCTTCGGCATACCGGTGTTGCAAGGTAATCCCAAAGATATGATTATGCCCGGAAGCGTTTTTGTTTCGGAGCATTTTGCCCGTGAGACGTTCGGGGATGAAAATCCTGTCGGGAAAGTGCTTTCTGTTGAAAAACAAAACACACTGACCATACGTGGAATCTACAAAGATGTACCGGAAAATACGATGCTCACTCATGATTTCGTGATATCTGTTCATCAAAATGGAGGGTATCATGCAGGAGCCGGTTGGGGAGGAAATGATGTCTTTTATGCTTTCCTTCGTTTGCGCCATGCTTCGGACATCGACAAAGTGAATGCTGACATTCAGCGGGTGATCGGGAAATATACCGCATTAGAGTTTGATGGCTGGAAAATTGAATTTAGCACCATTCCATTGGTGAAGCGTCATCTGGCTTCTTCCGATGTACAAAAACGTTTGGTCATTTACGGATTTTTGGGCTTTGCTATCTTTTTTGTGGCTATCATGAACTATATGCTGATATCCATTGCCACTTTGAGCCGTCGTGCGAAAGGAGTGGGAGTGCATAAGTGCAATGGAGCCAGTTCCACCCATATTTTCAGAATGTTTATGGCAGAGACAGGAATCCTTGTCATCCTTTCCGTATTGCTAAGTTTCTTGCTGATAATCAATGCGCGTGGTCTGATTGAAGATTTACTTTCCGTCCGTCTTTCCTCACTTTTCACTTGGGAAACGTTGTGGGTACCATTGCTCACTATCCTTGTTCTCTTCATACTGGCAGGTGGCATACCGGGACGATTATTCTCCCGTATCCCTGTCACGCAAGTATTCCGCCGGTATACAGATGGGAAGAAAGGATGGAAACGTTCGTTGTTGTTTGTGCAGTTTACGGGAGTTTCTTTCGTCTTGGGATTGTTGCTGGTCACTCTGTTGCAGTATAGTCATCTGATGAGCCGTGATATGGGTATCGTCGTACCCGGGTTAGCTCAAGCGCAGACATGGCTTCCTAAAGAATCGGTGGAGCATATCAAAGACGATTTGAGCCGCCAACCGATGGTAGAAGGAGTGACCGTTGCCGTAAATGGAGTGTTGGGCGAGTACTGGACACGCGGATTGATGGGAAATGACGGTAAGCGGATTGCCACCCTTAATTTCAACTCCTGCCATTACAACTATCCTGAAGTAATGGGCATCAAGATTATAGAAGGCACTACGTTGAAAAAGCAGAACGACTTGCTGGTAAACGAAGAGCTGGTGCGTCTGATGAAATGGACCGACGGAGCGGTGGGGAAAAACTTGAATGATATTCAGGGAACGATTGTAGGTGTATTCCGTGACATTCGCAATAATAGCTTTTATGGGTCGCAATCTCCTATTGTCCTGATCGGAGATGAAAATGCGAACCACGCATTTGATGTCCGCTTGAAAGAACCATATAACGAGAATCTGAAACGTCTGAACGAGTTTGTAGAAAATACCTATCCGAATATATCCTTGCGTTTTATCCTGGTGGATTATATGGTGAAGGACATCTATAAAGGCGTATATCGCTTCCGCAATTCCGTCTGGATTACTTCCGCCTTTATTCTGCTGATTGTCATCATGGGATTGATTGGCTATGTGAACGATGAAACCCAACGCCGGAGCAAAGAGATAGCTATCCGGAAAGTGAATGGAGCCGAAGCATCTCATATCCTCGGATTACTGACACGTGATATTTTATATGTTTCAGTGATTTCTATCCTGGCAGGCACTACTGTTTCTTATTTTGCAGGGCAGGCATGGCTCGACCAGTTTGCCGAGCAGATTGATTTGAATCCATTGCTTTTTGCAGCTGCTGCCTTGTTCGTCCAATTACTGGTTGTTATCTGTGTCGTTCTGAAAGCATGGCACATCGCGAACGAGAATCCGGTCAATAGCATTAAGGCAGAATAAACTAAATGGCAGAATAGGGCAGACGTCGCCTTATTCTGCTATTGCCGGATGCTGTTTGGAAACCTTCTTGATGTAAATCATCAGGCTGACAACAGCCGTAATAAATGCCAGCGCATCCGATACCGGCATACTGATCCAGATACCTTTCAATCCCCACCAGTTAGGGAAAAGTAATAAGCAAGGCAAAAGATAAAGCAGCTGACGCGTCAGCGAAAGGAAAATACTGATTTTAGCTTTGCCGATACTCTGGAAGAAGTTACCGATTACAATCTGTGCCCCTACAAACGGGAACATCAACACAGTCAGCCGGATACCGCCTACCGCCAAATCAATCAATTCATCGCTATCGGTGAAGAGTGCCGATACTGCATGAGGGAAGAACTCACAAATCACGAACCCGCTGCTCGTAATCACTACTCCGGAGATAATTCCCAGTCGCAATGTTTGTTTCACCCGGTCTATTTTTTGTGCTCCGAAGTTGTAGCCCACGATTGGTTGCATACCCATAGTCAGCCCCAACACAATCATTACATAAAGTGTCAGCAACCGATTGATGATACCATACGCGCCGATAGCCATATCGCCCCCGTAGTTTTGCAGACTGTTATTGATGATAATAACGATGGCACACGCACACACATTCATCAGGAATGGAGACATACCGATGGCGAAGATACTTTTTATAATTCTTCGTTTCATCTTCCAGATATTCCCCTCAAAATGCACCGTACTGTCTTTCTTGGTGAAGTGGCTCACCACCCACACCATACCGATCAACTGCGAGATGACTGTCGCCGTAGCCGCCCCCCTCATTCCCCATTCGAAGTGGAAGATAAAAATAGGAGCGAGGATGATGTTAGCCACCACTGTCACCATCGAAGTAAGCATAGCCTTTTTCGGATATCCGGTAGCGCGCATCACGTTGTTCAGCCCGATCATAGTGTAAGTGATGGGAGTTCCCAGTAAAATCACCTGCATAAAGCTACGTGCATACGGAAGCGTTTCCTGGCTGGCTCCGAAGAAAGTCAGTATATCATCTAGGAAGATAAAAGACAGAATACCGAAGAAAAGAGAATTTGTGATACAAAGCATCAACGTATGTGACAAAATTTCCGTAGCCCCTTTCATGTCCTTCTGTCCCAGTCGAATAGAAGCGAGGGTGGAACCTCCTGCCGAAACCAATGTACAGAAAGCGACAACAAGATTCATCAGTGGGAAGCTGATAGCCAGTCCGGCAATGGCCATCGGTCCTACGCCATGTCCGATAAAGATACTATCAATGATGTTGTAGATAGAAGTAATCGTCATTCCTATAATCGCAGGAATGGAATATTGTAACAGCAACTTGCCAATACGTTCTTTGCCTAAAATATGTGGGTCGTTCTTGCTCATGCGCCAGTCGATTTTGTTGGATAAAAACGTATGTTACGTTTTTTTTAGTTTTGCAAAGGTACGAATTATTTGCCTGATTCGATGATTATTCGGAACTTTGCGGTGATAGATACACAAGGTTTAACGTTTTAGGTAAAAAGACAGTTTAATATGAATACAACGAAAACAATTGCAGCACTCTTCGACTTTGACGGTGTTATCATGGATACAGAAACGCAGTACACTGTTTTTTGGGACGAGCAAGGACGGAAATATCTGAATGAAGAAGATTTCGGACGCTGTATCAAGGGACAGACACTATCGCAAATCTATGAAAAGCATTTCGCGGACAAACCCGAAGCGCAGCTCGAAATAACCGCTGAACTCAATATTTACGAGAAAAAGATGTCTTACGAATACATCCCCGGAGTAGAAGCCTTCATAGCTGATCTTCGCCGGAACGGTGCAAAGATTGCCGTAGTCACCAGCTCCAACGAAGAGAAGATGGCAAACGTCTACAATGCTCATCCCGAATTTAAAGGAATGGTAGACCGTATTCTGACAGGAGAAATGTTTGCCCGTTCAAAGCCCGCTCCCGACTGCTTCCTGCTGGGAATGGAAATCTTTGAAGCCACTCCCGAAAACTCCTACGTCTTTGAAGATTCTTTCCACGGCCTGCAAGCCGGCATGACTTCCGGGGCAACCGTGATCGGACTTGCCACCACCAACTCACGCGAAGCTATCACCGGAAAAGCCCATTCTATTATAGATGACTTTACCGGCATGACTTACGAAAAAATGATTTCTCTTCATAAATAACGATTTTATTTTTAGATAGCCTCCCAGCTATCTAAGCGAGGCGTTTGAAAGGATTTTTTGCTTTTCCTTCTCTGTTATGAATTAAATGTTATAACTTTGCCGCGATTTTTGAAAGGCGTTCAGCGCCATATTAATTTTTAATCATTAATTTTTAATTAAAAAAGACATGGCTGGTTATATATCAGATGACACAAGAAAGGTGACTACTCATCGCTTGGTCGAAATGAAACAGAGAGGCGAAAAAATATCTATGCTGACTGCGTATGATTACACAATGGCACAGATTGTAGACGGTGCGGGAATGGACGTAATCCTCGTAGGCGACTCCGCTTCTAACGTAATGGCAGGTAACGTGACTACATTACCTATCACACTCGACCAAATGATTTATCATGCCAAATCCGTAGTACGTGGTGTAAAGCGTGCGATGGTGGTAGTTGATATGCCTTTCGGATCTTACCAGGGCAATGAGATGGAGGGGCTTGCTTCCGCTATCCGCATCATGAAAGAAAGCCACGCTGACGCATTGAAGCTCGAAGGCGGTGAAGAAATCATCGACACGGTGAAACGTATCGTATGCGCTGGTATTCCTGTGATGGGACATTTGGGACTCATGCCTCAATCCATTAACAAATACGGAACCTATACCGTACGCGCCAAAGATGAAGCCGAAGCCGACAAACTGATTCGCGACGCTCATTTATTGGAAGAAGCAGGCTGTTTTGCCATTGTACTCGAAAAAATCCCTGCTACCCTTGCAGAGCGTGTAGCTTCCGAGCTTACTATTCCTATCATCGGAATCGGTGCCGGTGGCCATGTAGACGGTCAGGTATTGGTTATTCAGGATATGCTTGGCATGAACAACGGATTCCGTCCGCGTTTTTTGCGTCGTTATGCTGATTTGTACACGGTGATGACCGACGCCATCAGCCGTTACGTTTCCGATGTGAAGAATTGCTACTTCCCCAACGAGAAGGAACAATATTAAGATAGTATATGGCAGTTAAATTGTGGACAGTTCATTTTATGCGGATATGTGTAGCTAATTTGCTGTTGTTTATATCCTTGTATGTGTTATTTCCGGTGCTTTCCGTAGAGATGGCCGACCGTCTCGGAGTGCCGGTCGCACAGACAGGAGCAATCTTTCTTTTTTTCACCTTGGGGATGTTCCTCATCGGTCCTTTCCATGCCTACCTGGTAGATGCCTACAAACGTAAATACGTATGTATGTTTGCCGCTGCCTTGATGGTACTGGCGACGATTGGATACGCCTTTGTGACGAACCTCACAGAACTAATCTTGTTGAGCACCGTGCAAGGACTAGCCTTTGGCATAGGCACTACTGCCGGTATCACCTTGGCTATCGACATCACCAACTCCACATTGCGGAGCGCGGGAAATGTCAGCTTCTCGTGGACGGCACGCCTGGGAATGCTCTTGGGTGTCATCCTCGGAGTATGGCTCTACCAAAGCTACACATTCCAAAACCTGCTTACCGTATCTGTCATAACCGGACTTGTGGGAATCCTCGTATTATCAGGGGTATATGTACCTTTCCGTGCGCCGATTGTCACTAAACTCTATTCCTTCGACCGCTTCTTGCTGCTTCGTGGATGGGTTCCCGCCATCAACCTGATTCTGATAACATTCGTTCCGGGCTTACTGATTCCATTGGTACACCCTTTTCTAAACGATTTCGTACTCGGAAACATGGGAATCCCCGTACCGTTCTTTGTAGGCACAACCCTCGGATACATTGTCTCCCTGTTTTTCGCGCGCCTGTTTTTCTTCAAAGAGAAAACGCTGCGCCTGGTCATTATAGGAATCGGGGTGGAAATGGTAGCCATGTCCTTATTGAATACCGACCTTTCGATAGGCATCTCTTCCGTACTCTTGGGATTGGGTTTAGGTTTAACCATGCCGGAATTTCTGGTGATGTTCGTGAAACTATCCCATCATTGCCAACGCGGGACAGCCAACACTACCCATTTGCTGGCAAGCGAAGTCGGCATCTCCCTGGGTATTGCTACTGCGTGCTACTTAGAATTGGATACAGACAAGATGCTCCATATTGGACAGATGGTAGCTTCCATCGCTTTGTTGTTCTTTGTATTGGCCACTTATCCTTATTATAAAAAGAAGAAAGTAAGATAATCATCAACGGAGATACAGGATAAATACCCTATCAGAAAGAAGAGAGACAAATAGCAGATCACCTTCTGCAAACCATAAAACGACGAACGGTGAACAAATTGCGCATCTTGCTGCAAATGTTCACCGTTCACTGTTTTTGCGTGTTTGCCGTAACTCTTATTAATTCCTGCTCACCTGTTTGACTCCCTTCACTGTCCGTAACTTCTTGATAAGAGCTTCCAAACGCCCTGTATCACCCACCATTACCGTCAGTGTACCCGAGAACAAACCATCGTGCGAATCAATGCCGATGGAACGCAGTGTGATACCATTCTCTTTCGAAATAATAGAAGTAATATTTGTCACAATACCAATATCATCATGTCCTACAACGCGCAGCGTGATTGGATATTGCGTACCTTCCGACTTGCCCGCCCAACGGGCCTTCACAATCCGGTAGCCGAAACGTTCGCGCATCTGATTCGCGTTCGGACAATCCGACCGGTGTATCTTGATTCCACCGCTCACCGTTACGAACCCGAACACATCATCGCCATAAATGGGGTTACAACATTTAGCCAGTTTAAACTCCAGTCCTTTCAGATTCTGGTCAATCACCAGTACATCCTCTTTAGCCGTCGTTTCCTCCTGTGCGGTCTGCAAATTATACCCTTCGGCACTGCGATAAACAATTTCATCATGCGTATCATTATCCCGTTTCTGCTGTTCGATATATTTATCCAGAATCTCGTTCACATCCAGTCCGCCATCAGCAATCCGTTGATAAAACTCTGTCACGTTCTTGAATCCCAAACGCTTGATGAGGCGCATCATGGTCGCTTCATCATACTCCAGTTTGCGGTTCTTGAATTTCCGTTCCAGCGTCTCCTTGGCGAACGCATGCTGGCGTGCCACCATCTCTTTGAGCGCTTGCCGTATCTTGGTGCGCGCTTTGGAAGTCGTCACGATGCTCAGCCAGTCCTGTTTCGGAGTCTGGGTGTTTGAAGTCATGATTTCCACCTGGTCGCCGCTGTTCAACTTCTGCTTCAACTGCACGTTCTTACCGTTCACTTTCGCGCCGATACACTTGCATCCCAACTTACTATGTATATGGAAAGCAAAATCGAGCACCGTAGCTCCTTTGGCCAACTTGAACAAATCCCCCTTGGGCGTAAAGACAAACACTTCATCCTCGTAGAGATCCATCTTAAACTGATCCATCACCTTCATCGAGTCGTTTTCCGCGTTCTCCAATGCCTCCCGTACGGAAGTCAGCCATTCGTCCAAGCCTGTTTCCCCTTTGATACCTTTATATCTCCAGTGCGCAGCCAGTCCGCGTTCCGCGATCTCGTCCATCCGTCGGGTACGTATCTGTACTTCCACCCATTTCCCTTCCGGACCCATCACGGTGATGTGCAACGATTCATAACCGTTACTTTTCGGTATCGAAAGCCAGTCGCGCAGACGCTTCGGGTTCGGCTGGTACATATCCGTCACAATCGAATACACTTGCCAGCACTCCTGCTTCTCTTTCGCCGGATCCGGTTCCGAATCCAGTATGATACGGATGGCGAACAAGTCATAAATCCCCTCAAAAGGAGTCTTTTGCTTTTGAATCTTGTTCCATATCGAGTGAATTGACTTCGTGCGTCCCTTGATGTCGAACTTCAGTCCAGCTTCCGCTACCTTCCTTTGGATCGGTTCGATAAAAGCGGCGATATACTTGTCGCGGGAAGCCTTCGTTTCGTTCAGCTTATCCTTGATGAAATAATACGTCTCTTTCTGCGTATATTTGAGAGACAAATCCTCCAGTTCCGATTTCAGCTTATACAATCCCAGCTTGTGTGCCAGCGGAGCATACAGATACGCCGCTTCGTTTGCCACCTTGAGCCGGTCCTCCTCATTGCCCGTATCCTTAATCTTGCGCATCACGTTCACGCGGTCGGCAATCATAATCAGGATTACGCGCATATCCTCCGCGAACGACAGTAGCAGATTACGGAAATTCTCCGACTCGATGGCAGGACTTTTGGCATACAGCTCGTTCGTTTTCACCAATCCCTTGATGATGCTTGCCACGTCTTCACCATATTCGGCGTTCACCTCGTCGATAGACAATACATGACCTTTCACGATTTCGTGCAACATGATCCCGATCAGGCATGAACCTTTCATACCGATTTCCTCGGCAACGATCACTGCTGTTTGTAAATCTCTGATGACGGGATTCATCCCGAAGTTATTGCGTTGCAGACCGTTACATTGGGCCGCCTTGATAAGATGTTTCTTTAACTTTTGGCAATCTCTCCAGGAAATACTGTCTCCGGCAGACTGCAATAAATGTCGATAGAGTGAAAAAAGCTCCTTTTTTTCCTCCAATGTAAAAAAGTCGTCCATATTCAATCTTGTTAATTCGATGTAAAAGTAGTTTTTTTTCCGGTTATTCGGCAAGAAGTAAATAACATTTTGTATTTTTGGGCATCAATTAATAAAATTAGATATTATGATAACGACACAGGACAAAGAGTTGCTTGCCAAGAAAGGCATCACGGAAGAGCAAATTGCGGAACAATTAGCATGCTTCCAGACGGGATTTCCCTTTTTAAAACTGGATGCGGCAGCTTCCATCGAAAAGGGCATATTAGCTCCCGACGCAGAAGAACAGAAGGCTTATCTGGCCGCCTGGGACGCATATACAAACACAGATAAGACTGTTGTGAAGTTTGTGCCTGCCTCCGGTGCTGCAAGTCGTATGTTTAAGAACCTATTCGAGTTTCTGTCCGCCGATTATGACCAGCCGACTACCAAGTTCGAGCAGGCCTTCTTTGACGGAATCAAGAATTTTGCTTTCTATGACGACCTGAATGTGGCCTGCCAGCGTATCTCCGGAAAAGACATTCCCGGACTGATGGAAGAAGGCAACTATAAAGCAGTGGTGTCCGCCCTGCTGGAGACTGCCGGACTGAACTATGGCGCACTGCCGAAAGGTCTGCTCAAATTCCATAAATATCCCGAAGGCTCCCGCACTCCGATGGAGGAACATCTTGCCGAAGGCGCTCTGTATGCAGCCGGCAAGAGCGGCAAAGTGAACGTGCACTTCACCGTGTCTACCGAACACCGCGAACTTTTCAAGAAGCTCGTGACGGAAAAAGTGGATGACTTCGCCAAACGTTACGGCGTAGACTATTACATCACCTTCTCCGAGCAGAAGCCAAGTACCGACACCATTGCTGCCGATATGGACAACCAACCGTTCCGCGACAACGGCAAACTGCTGTTCCGTCCCGGTGGTCATGGCGCGCTGATTGAGAACCTGAACGACTTGGACGCAGACATCATCTTCATCAAGAACATCGACAACGTAGTGCCCGACCGTTTGAAAGCCGACACCGTTACATATAAGAAACTGATTGCCGGAGTGCTCGTGACCCTGCAAAAACAAGTATTCGAATACCTCACGCTGCTCGACAGCGGTAAGTATACGCACGACCAGATGATGGAAATGCTTCAATTCCTGCAAAAGAAACTCTTCTGCAAGAACCCGGAAACAAAAGACCTCGAAGACTCCGTACTGGCCATCTACCTCAAAAACAAGTTCAACCGTCCGATGCGTGTCTGCGGAATGGTGAAGAACGTAGGCGAACCCGGCGGTGGTCCGTTCCTTGCCTACAACAGCGACGGAACCATCTCCCTGCAAATTCTCGAAAGCTCGCAGATCGACATGGACGATCCGGAGAAGAAAGAAATGTTCGAGAAGGGTACGCACTTCAATCCGGTAGATCTTGTATGCGCTGTGCGTGATTATAAAGGACATAAATTCGATCTGGTGAAATATGTAGATAAAGCCACCGGCTTCATCTCCTACAAATCGAAGAACGGTAAAGACCTGAAAGCCCTCGAACTTCCCGGCTTGTGGAATGGTGCGATGAGCGACTGGAATACCGTCTTTGTAGAAGTTCCTCTTTCTACCTTTAACCCGGTGAAGACAGTGAATGACTTGTTGCGTGAGCAACATCAGTAATTTATTCACCACAGAGGACACAAAGGACACAGAGTTTTTTCGGTAAGGTAAGACCGGAAGCAATGGAATCAATAGCATTAATCCGGTGAAAAAGTTCTATAAAAACTCTATAAAATCTCTGTGTCCCCTGTGCCCTCTGTGGTGAAACTTAAAAAAGAGTGTTTAGAATGAATCAGATAGAGAAGATCATTGATATTGCTACTTGGAACAGAAGAGAACATTACGAACATTTCAGTGCTTTTGACGATCCGTTTTTTGGAGTGACGGTCAATGTAGATTGTACGTGCGCGTATCAGGAAGCCAAAGACAAAGGTGTTTCCTTTTCCCTGCTCGTCCTTCACCGCATTGTGACTGCCGCAGCTGCCGTGGAAGAGTTCCGCTACCGTATCGAAGGCGATCGAGTGGTGTGCTATGATAGTCTTCTGCCCGAAGCCACTGTGGGCCGTGCCGACCACACCTTTTCTTTTGCCGCCTTTGAATACGATCCGGACGAACTCGTCTTTATTCGTCAGGCAAAAGCCGAGATGGAACGTCTGCAAGCCACTACGGGACTCAACAAAGGAGGTACGTTTCATCCCAATGCCATTCATTATTCGGCTGTGCCGTGGCTCTCTTTCACCGATATGAAGCATCCCACCAATATGCGTTCGGGCGACAGCGTTCCCAAAATCTCCACCGGTAAATACTTCCGCGAAGGAGAAAGGCTGATGATGCCCGTTTCCGTCACTTGCCATCATGGATTGATGGATGGCTATCATGTAGCGCAGTTTATTGAGAAGCTCCATTTGTAAACTTCGTTCTGAAAAAAGACTAACCAAGCTATTATATGAGAGTAAAGATACCCAGACGGGAAATCGTCCTATTCTGTTCCGCCTTGCTTTTCCCTGCTGCTTCGTTGTGCGCGCAAGAAGTGGGGCAGGAGATGAAAGAGGTCAGGCAAGACGTGGAGCAGCTCCGGCAAGACGTCCGCGAACTTCGTGAAGAAGTGCGTAGATTGCAGGAAGAACTTCATGGATTCCGGCGCAACAGTTTCCCGCAATGTGGCATGGACACGGTAGTTCCCTATGTTCCCCATCGGTTCATTCATCGGTTGGGGATAGAAGCCCGGCCGCAATACGTGTTCCCCACCAATCCTTTCCTGCAAGGAGAGAACGAACGGTGGAAGCCCATTCAAAGTTCCTTTGCCGCTCATCTGAAATATTCCTTTAAGTTTCGCCCCAACACCTGTGCCGACCGTATCTACGGTGGAGCCTACCAAGGCTTCGGCTTGGCCGTCACCACCTTTGGCGACCGTAAGCAACTCGGTGATCCGGTGACGTTCTACGTCTTTCAAGGTGCACGCATAGCCCGTTTCAATCCCCGTCTTTCGCTCAATTACGAGTGGAATTTCGGCCTTTCCGCCGGATGGAAACCATACGATAACGATTACAACTCCTACAATGGAGCGGTAGGTTCACGGGTGAACGCATTTCTCAATGCAGGTATCTACCTCAATTGGTCGCTTTCCCGTTATTTCGATTTTATCATCGGCGGAGATTTTACGCACTTCTCCAACGGTAACACCAAATTCCCCAACGCAGGAGTGAACACTACCGGAGCGAAAATCGGTCTGGTGTACAACTTCAACCGTGAAGAATCCGACCTGACCAAGTCTTTGGTCAAGCCGTATATTTCCCGTTTTCCCCGTCATATTAGTTACGACCTTGTGTTGTTCGGCTCGTGGAGACGGAAAGGCGTGTACGTAGAAAGCGGGAAGCAGATAGCCTCGCCGGGCAGTTACCCCGTGGCGGGATTCAACTTTGCTCCGATGTACAACCTCAATTATAAGCTGCGATTCGGCCTCTCGCTGGACGGTGTCTATGACGGTAGTGCCAATGTGTACACCGAAGACCGAATTGTGGAGTACGATTACGATGGAGGCAGCGGGACTTCCAGACGCAGGTTTTTTGTGCCGGGCATTCAGCATCAGCTTGCTCTCGGACTTTCGGGACGGGCGGAGTACGTAATGCCGTTTTTCACCATCGGTGTCGGTTTGGGAACGAATGTGCTGGGACGTGGCGATTTGCGGGGGTTGTATCAGGTCTTTGCGTTGAAGATAGACGTGACGCGCAACTCTTTCCTTCACATCGGTTACAATCTCCAAAACTTTCAGACACCTAATTATTTGATGCTCGGCTTAGGGTTCCGTTTCAATAATAAGTATCCTAAAGTGCGTCATTGAGGTCTGTTTGGTAATCTGTCGAATCAAGTAAGGAATCTCAAAATGGAAAACATCATTCATAAAATCAGAGAAATCTATCCGGTATCCGATGAAGCGCTTCAGGCGCTTCAAGCAAATATGGAACTGCGATATTATCCTAAAGATACCTATATCGTCCAGTCGGGGGTGACAGACCGCTTGGTCTATTTCATTGAAGAGGGCATTGCCCGTTCCGTATTCCACCACAATGGGCAGGATACTACTACGTGGTTCACGCTAGAAGGCGACGTTACGTTCGGCATGGATTCGCTCTACTATCAGCAACCGTCGGTGGAGAGCATTGAAACGCTTTCTGATTGCAAAATCTACGTCATCCATATCGACAAGCTGAATATGCTCTACGAAACCTATATCGACATAGCCAACTGGGGGCGCATCTTACACCAGAATGTCAATAAAGAGCTTAGCCACATGTTTGTGGAACGGCTCCAGCTTTCGCCCAAAGAACGGTACGAGCAGTTCAACCGTCGTTATCCCGGACTGATAAACCGGGTGAAGCTGAAGTATGTGGCTGCCTTTTTGGGTATTTCTATCTACACGCTTAGCCGGGTACGTGCTAAAAAATAGTTTTTGGCGGGGCTTTTTTGCTTTTAAGCAAAAGAACTTCGTTTTGCAAACTGTATCTTTGCCATCTGAAAATAATAACTAATAGAAAAACAGATGTCGAATATTTCTTCTTCAGCCTTTGCAGACACCAAAGCACATTATGATCTTCTTGACGGACTTCGCGGTGTAGCGGCTCTTATGGTGATATGGTATCATGTATTCGAGGGCTACGCTTTTGCCAGTGGTGGCAATATTGAGACTCTCAATCACGGTTATCTTGCCGTGGATTTCTTCTTTATCCTTTCGGGTTTTGTAATCGGTTATGCTTATGATGACCGTTGGGGCAAGAGTCTCACCATGAAAGATTTCTTTAAACGCCGTTTGATTCGTCTTCATCCGATGGTCGTTATGGGTGCCGTGTTGGGTGTCGTTGCGTTTTGCCTTCAGGGCAGTGTACAATGGGACGGAACACACGTAGCCATCTCCATGATAATGCTGTCTCTTCTTTGCACGATATTCTTCATTCCTGCCATGCCGGGTGTAGGATACGAGGTTCGTGGTAACGGTGAGATGTTTCCGTTGAACGGTCCTTGCTGGTCGTTGTTTTTCGAGTATATCGGTAATATCCTGTATGCGCTGTTCATCCGCCGCTTGTCCAATAAGGCACTGACGGTGTTTGTGGTGTTGCTGGGCGCAGCGTTGGCGTCGTTCGCTGTCTTCAATGTCTCCACTTATGGAAATATAGGAGTGGGCTGGACGCTGGACGGGGTTAACTTCCTGGGCGGCTCCCTACGTATGCTTTTCCCTTTCTCGTTGGGTATGCTGATGTCGCGTAACTTCAAGCCTATGAAGGTGAAAGGTGCATTTTGGATATGTACCATTACATTAATTTCCCTGTTCTCTGTTCCTTATCTCGAAGGAATGGAGCCGCTTTGCATGAATGGTGTTTATGAAGCGTTTTGTGTGATTGTGGCTTTCCCTATCATTCTGTGGATAGGAGCGTCGGGCACTACTACGGACGTGCAATCGACAAAGATATGCAAATTTCTGGGGGATATATCCTATCCGGTTTATGTGATCCATTATCCGTTGATGTACCTGTTTTATGCATGGCTGATTGAGAATAAGCTCTATACGTTGGGAGAGACTTGGCATGTAGCCGTGTGCGTCTTTGTCTTAAGTATCGTGCTTGCTTATCTGTGTCTGAAACTGTATGATGAACCGGTCCGTAAATATTTGGCTAAACGTTTCTTGAGTAAGAAACGGTAGTTTTGTTGTAATCATCCGGTACCGATTCTTCGTAGGGATTTATTTTATGGATATATTATAAGGCGTTGATCTCTTCTGCCGATAATCCGGTGCCTTGCATAATCATTTCGGTAGTAAGTCTCATTTCTTTCATTTTACAAGCTATCTCGATTTGACTGTTCTTTTCGCCTTCCGCTTTTCTTTCTGCCCATCCTTCCATCGCCCTTCCAGTTCAGCTACGTCGAGCACATCATTTTGAATCATGATAGCATTCAGATGCTATAGTCATGGGCATAGGATTTAAGTCCCGACCTGAACGGGAATAGTGGGATAGAACCGGAAGAGTGGGTGAAGGCTTGTCTTTTTTTTGATGCTGAAACCGAATGGGAGTAAGGCTGAAAGAAAAAACTCCAACCAAGTGACGGATAAAGTCGCATTGGTTGGAGTTTTCTTATTAATAAAAGGAGAGCTTTTTACTCATCTTATAATTGGTCAGACGCATTTGATTAGCTTTCCGCTTTTGTTCTTTATCGACTTGAAAACCTTGTTTCTCGAAAAATGGTTTTGCCGTGATGCTAACCTCCGATGTTAATTTTTTCGCACCTCTTTCTCGTGCGTATGCTTCGAGATATTTATACAAAGATGTCGCAACGCCTTGATGCTGAAAATCCTTATGAACAAACAGTGTGTGCATATATCCGTCATCGTTGACAGAGCCAAAGCCTATAATCACGCCTTCTTCGTTTTCTGCAACCACATAATGTTGCTCTTCGAAAAGCTCACCCCAATGTGATGTATCGTCTCCGCACGAAGCCCAATCTGCTACTTCTTCGTCTGTATAATCTTTTCGGTTCACAGTCAGAATTGTATGCTGATATAGCTCTTGCAATGCTGGAATATCAGACAGGTTTACCTGGCGGATTCTATTCATCTTATCTTTGAATTTCTTGTATTAATAAACTTCTACTTTCTCTGCAATTCTCTTAGCCTTGTCGCGCAACGCATCCAAATCAGCATCGAGCGGAGCGTAGCAAAGCACCACACCCATACGACGGTTGACACGTGTAAACGGTTTGCCGAAAATGCGGAGATAGGTATCTTCTTCTTTGGTCACTTCTTCCAGTCCACGATATTGAGGGCGCTCCTGACTGGCAATCGGAGAGAGAATGACGGCACTTGCGCCTATCCGTTCTTGCTTGATGCACGGAATAGGCAGACCGAGCACGGCACGCAGATGCAATTCAAATTCATTCAGATTTTGTGTTCCTGCCAAAGTCACCATGCCGGTATCGTGGGGGCGTGGAGAAAGTTCGGAGAAATAGACTCCGTTTTCGTGGCTTAGGAAGAACTCAACTCCCCAAAGTCCTGCGCCTGTCAGCGCACGGGTTACTTTTTCTGCCATCTCTTCCGCTTCTTTCAAATGTGCGGGATCGATGTGTGCAGGCTGGAAACTTTCGCGATAATCGCCACCTTTCTGCACGTGTCCGATAGGAGGGCAGAACAGGGTAGGCCCGTTCTTCTGAGTAACGGTGAGCAGGGTGATTTCGCTGTCGAATTTGATAAATTCTTCAATGATAAGCTCGCGGATATCACCACGGCTTCCGCTGCATCCGTATTCCCATGCATGTTCGAGTTCGTCGGCGCTTTTCACCAGTGACTGTCCTTTGCCGGAGGATGACATTAGCGGTTTAACGACACAAGGGAAGCCGATTTTAGCGGCAGCTTCTTTCAGCTCGTCCAATGTTTTGGCATAGAAGTATTTGGCAGTTTTTAGTCCGAGCTCTTTAGCGGCAAGGTCGCGGATAGCTTTACGATTCATTGTGAAGTTCACGGCGCGGGCGCTGGGAACTACCTGGATGCCTTCTTTTTCGAAGTCATACAAACGTTCCGTGCGGATTGCTTCAATCTCCGGAACGATAATGTCCGGCTGGTGTTTTTTTACGGCTCGCTCCAGTTCTTCACCGTTCAGCATATCGAATACTTCAAATTCATCAGCCACTTGCATAGCAGGTGCTCCCGCGTATGAGTCGCAGGCAATGATGTGCTGACCTTTACGTTGAGCTGAAATTACAAATTCTTTTCCTAGTTCTCCAGAACCTAGTAACAGTATTTTCTTCATCATTTTGAGTGTTTTATGTTAGTAGTGCAAAATTACAGCAAAAAAATGAGATAATAATTGTATAGGCGTTGATTATATTTCTCTTTTTATGTTTTCTTTCGTTGGACGTATCTTTAACTTTCTTAAGGAAAGCGTGAAAAAACGGCGTTTGCTGTGTTCGAGCACAAAACTAGTTGTTTGTGCTACTATTTTATGTTGTGGCTAAATCATTGATTTTAAACAATGAGAAAGGAAACTGGAGGCGAAAATCCAGTTTATTGATAGATTATTACCACAAAACTTATTTTGCTGTTGATTTGTAACAGAAATTTGCCTGAATTGGTCAATCTGTAGTCTTTGTTGGTCTAATAAGTGTTAGCGAACGACAAATTATGAAAAAGGAGTAACAACGACACGGAATTGTTTCTACATTTGTGCAGTTGTTTCTTTAACTATATCTAAGGGCAGAAGTTTATCGGATATAGAAAATAGTTGAACAAAAATAGAACTCAACTGTTTATTATAATATTGAATAGGTAAAACGCGGAAAATGTTCATTCCTTAGCATATTATTAAGGTCAAAAAAGAGAGAAAAAGAATAATATAAATAAAAGAGATTGCTTATGTCACAGATTATCGGACATATCTCGCAGGTCATCGGCCCTGTGGTCGATGTGTACTTTGAAGGTACGGATGCGGAACTGGTGCTGCCAAGCATCCACGACGCACTGGAGATAAAGAGGCCAAACGGCAAAATACTGGTTGTAGAAGTTCAGCAACATATCGGCGAAAATACAGTGCGTACTGTAGCGATGGATAGTACCGACGGACTTCAGAGAGGCATGAAAGTGTATCCCACCGGAGGCCCAATCACTATGCCGATAGGCGAACAGATTAAAGGACGACTGATGAACGTAGTCGGTGATTCGATCGACGGTATGAAAGGACTCAACCGCGATGGTGCGTATTCTATTCACCGCGACCCCCCTAAATTTGAGGATTTGACAACTGTGCAAGAGGTCCTCTTCACGGGTATCAAAGTAATCGACCTGCTCGAGCCGTATGCCAAAGGTGGTAAAATCGGTTTGTTCGGTGGTGCCGGTGTGGGAAAAACCGTATTGATCCAAGAGCTTATCAATAATATCGCCAAGAAACATAACGGATTCTCCGTATTTGCCGGAGTAGGTGAACGTACCCGTGAAGGTAATGACTTGCTGCGTGAAATGATCGAATCCGGCGTTATCCGTTATGGCGAAGCATTCAAGGAAAGCATGGAAAAAGGTCACTGGGATCTTTCGAAAGTAGATTATAACGAACTGGAGAAATCGCAAGTGTCGCTGATTTTTGGTCAGATGAACGAACCTCCGGGCGCACGTGCCTCTGTGGCACTGTCCGGACTGACAGTAGCGGAATCTTTCCGCGACGCCGGTAAAGAAGGTGAGAAACGCGATATCCTGTTCTTTATCGATAATATCTTCCGTTTCACGCAAGCAGGTTCGGAAGTGTCGGCCCTTTTGGGACGTATGCCCTCCGCCGTTGGTTACCAGCCTACGCTGGCCACGGAAATGGGTGCGATGCAGGAACGTATCACGTCTACCCGCAAAGGTTCTATCACCTCCGTACAAGCGGTGTATGTGCCTGCCGATGACTTGACCGATCCCGCTCCTGCAACGACTTTCAGCCACTTGGACGCGACTACCGTGCTCGATCGTAAGATCACCGAGTTGGGTATCTATCCGGCTGTCGATCCGTTGGCATCTACATCACGTATCCTCGACCCGCACATTGTAGGCCAGGAACATTACGACATTGCGCAGCGAGTGAAACAAATATTGCAGCGTAACAAGGAGTTACAGGATATTATCTCCATCCTCGGTATGGAAGAACTCTCGGAAGAAGACAAGATGGTAGTGAACCGCGCCCGCCGTGTGCAGCGTTTCCTTTCGCAACCGTTTGCCGTAGCCGAACAGTTTACAGGCGTTCCGGGCGTGATGGTGGGTATTGAAGATACCATCAAGGGATTCAAGATGATTCTGGACGGAGAAGTGGATTATCTTCCCGAACAGGCTTTCCTGAATGTCGGCACGATTGAGGAAGCAATAGAGAAAGGTAAGAAATTGCTGGAACAAGCGAAAAAATAAAAATATAAAATGATGAAAGAACTGCATTTGAGTATAGTATCGCCCGAAAAGAGCATATTCGACGGAGATGTGAAGATTGTCACATTGCCGGGCATGATCGGTTCGTTTTCTATTCTTCCGGGACATGCGCCCATTGTATCGTCGCTGAAAGCAGGAACATTGAGTTATACGACGATGGAGGGAGAAGAGCATACGATGGATATTCAGGGCGGTTTTGTCGAAATGAGTGACGGTACGGTTTCTGCCTGTGTTTCCTGACGGAAGCCTTCCGGCACAAAGATTAAGCATCTAAAGATTGAAAAGAACGAGATTATAACCTTACAGAAAAACACAGTAACATGATGAATATTAGTAAAACTAAACGGAGCTTTATTTGTTGGCATACCTTATTTGCAGTGACTAGCGCGCTGCTTGGAGCTGTTATCCTACACTTCGCTCTGCCGGGGCATTATTTCGGAGGGTATCCGTTTATACCGGTTTATTTTTATTTCTTCGGTTTGGCCAGCATCTATATGTTCGACGCTTGCCGGCGGCACGCTCCGCAGAGAATGTTACTGTTGTATTTGGCAATGAAAATGATAAAGATGATTCTTTCGCTGATTCTCGTCTTGATTTATTGTCTTGCTGTACGCGAAGAAGCCAGAGCTTTTTTACTGACATTTATCTCGTTCTATTTGATATATCTCATATTCGAAACCTGGTTTTTCTTCTCTTTTGAGATGAATCAGAAACGGAAAAAGAAAAATAAGAAGAAACATGAAACAGTTGCATAACATAGTAGCTCCGTTGATTCTGTTCTGCCTGATGGCAGCGGTCAGTTTGCCGGTTCTTGCGCAAGAGCAAGAGGGGGAAGTGGTGGCGCAGCAGACGCAGGACGAGATTACTCCGAAGGAGGAACAGGAGAACACGGTTGATGTGAAAGAAATTGTGTTCGGACATATCGGTGACTCCTACGAATGGCATATTACAACATGGGGTAACACGCATATTACTATACCGTTACCTATTATTGTTTATAGTAGCACTTCAGGTTGGCACACGTTCCTTTCTTCCCGTCTCGAAGAGAATGGAGGTACGTATGAAGGACTTTCCATCGCTCCCGCAGGAAGCAAGTACGAAGGCAAATTGGTAGAGTATGACGCGTCAGGCGAACAGGTTCGTCCCTGGGATATTTCTATTACGAAGGTGACGTTTGCTTTGCTGTTCAACAGCGTATTGCTGCTCGTTATCGTGTTGTGCGTGGCACACTGGTACAGGAAGCGTCCGCAAGGAGCCAAAGCGCCGGGAGGATTTATCGGATTCATGGAGATGTTCATCATGATGGTGAACGACGACATCATCAAGAGTTGTGTAGGCCCCAATTACCGGAAGTTTGCACCGTATCTGCTGACAGCGTTCTTTTTCATCTTTATCAATAACATGATGGGATTGATTCCGTTTTTCCCCGGAGGTGCGAATGTGACGGGAAATATCGCTATCACGATGGTGCTGGCAGTCTGCACGTTCCTTGCGGTCAATATCTTCGGTACGAAACATTACTGGAAAGATATTTTCTGGCCCGATGTACCCTGGTGGCTGAAAGTGCCTGTGCCGATGATGCCGTTCATCGAGTTCTTCGGAATCTTCACGAAACCGTTTGCTTTGATGATCCGTCTTTTTGCCAATATGCTGGCCGGACACATGGCGATGCTGGTGCTCACTTGCCTGATATTTATCTCGGCAAGCATGGGGCCTGCGCTGAACGGTACACTCACGGTGGCTTCCGTATTGTTCAACATCTTTATGAATGCGCTTGAGCTATTGGTGGCTTTCATCCAGGCTTATGTATTTACGATGTTGTCGGCAGTGTTTATCGGACTGGCACAGGAAGGAGCCAAAGTGAAAACAGAAGAATAATCAATGAAACGCGGTGAAAACGTGATTGAATGAATACGGAATAAACGCGCGGAATGAGTGATTAAATAATAAAACAAGAGAAAATATAAACCATTTTAAAACTGAAAATTATGTTACTATCAGTATTGTTACAAGCCACTGCAGCAGCAGTAGGAGTTAGTAAATTAGGTGCAGCTATCGGTGCAGGTCTTGCAGTAATCGGAGCTGGTTTGGGTATTGGTAAGATTGGTGGTTCGGCAATGGAAGCTATCGCACGCCAGCCGGAAGCATCAGGAGACATTCGTATGAACATGATTATCGCCGCCGCCTTGATTGAAGGTGTGGCTTTGTTGGCGGTAGTAGTTTGTCTGTTGGTGTTCTTCCTTTAATCAGGTATATAACAAGCGAATTTCGCAGGCGTAAACCATGTTTCTAAATGGGGGAGACCCTGATACAATGGTCAGCTGCGAAATCGTAAATTATAAATCGTAAAATCGTAAATAAAGATTATGTCATTACTATTACCTGATAGTGGCCTGCTGTTCTGGATGTTTCTCTCATTCGGGATTGTGTTCGTGATATTGGCGAAATACGGCTTCCCTGTCATCATCAAGATGGTGGAAGGCCGTAAGACCTATATCGACCAGTCTTTGGAGGTGGCGAGGGAAGCTAATGCCCAGTTGTCTAAACTGAAACAAGAAGGTGACGCATTGGTGGCAGCCGCCAACAAAGAGCAAGGACGCATCTTGAGGGAAGCAATGGAAGAACGTGACAAGATTGTTCACGAGGCCCGTAAACAAGCCGAAATTGCCGCACAAAAAGAACTTGATGCGGTGAAACAACAAATCCAGGTGGAGAAAGACGAAGCAATCCGCGACATCCGTCGCCAAGTGGCCGTGCTTTCTGTTGACATCGCCGAGAAAGTGCTCCGTAAGAGTCTTGAGGACAAGGAAGCACAGATGGGCATGATCGACCGCATGCTGGATGAAATACTAACCCCGAATAAGAACTAAGGAAGATGGAAGTCGGAATACTCTCAATGCGTTATGCAAAAGCTATCATTGAATACGCACAGGAAAGAGGTCTGGAAGACAGGTTGTATCAGGAGTTTCTGACCCTGTCACACAGCTTTAGTGAACAGCCCGGTCTGCGCGAAGCGCTTGATAATCCCGTCATCATGACCAAGGAAAAGTTGGCGTTAGTCTGTACAGCTGCCGATGGTGACAGTAAATCGACCAGAGAGTTTGTCCGTTTTATCACTTTGGTACTGCGAAACAGGCGTGAAGGCTATCTGCAATTTATCAGTCTGATGTATCTGGATCTCTACCGGAAGCTGAAGCATATGGGAACCGGCAAATTGATTACGGCCGTTCCCGTCAATAAAGAGACGGAAGACCGGATTCGGTCTGCAGCAGAGCATGTCTTGCACGCCCAGATGGAACTGGAAACAGTGATAGATCCCTCTATCGGGGGTGGCTTTATCTTCGACGTCAACGACTACCGGCTGGATGCAAGCGTTGCCACGCAGTTGAAGCGAGTGAAACAACAATTTATTGATAAGAATAGGAGAATTGTATAATGTCTGAAAATATAAGAGTAAGCGAAGTATCCGATATATTGCGCAAGCAGCTCGAAGGAATCAATGCCAATGTGCAACTTGACGAAATCGGTACGGTGCTCCAGGTGAGTGACGGCGTAGTGCGTATCTATGGACTGCGGAACGCCGAGGCCAATGAATTGCTGGAGTTTGACAATGGTATCAAAGCAATCGTGATGAACCTCGAAGAGGACAACGTGGGTGCTGTACTGTTGGGTCCGACGGACAAAATCAAAGAAGGCTTCGTCGTGAAGCGTACCAAACGTATCGCCTCCATCCGTGTAGGAGAGAGCATGCTGGGACGTGTGATTGATCCGCTGGGCGAACCGCTCGACGGCAAAGGGCTGATTGGTGGCGAACTGTATGATATGCCTTTGGAACGGAAAGCTCCGGGAGTAATCTATCGTCAGCCTGTGAATCAGCCGTTGCAGACCGGATTGAAGGCTGTGGACGCTATGATTCCTATCGGTCGCGGACAGCGTGAGTTGATTATCGGCGACCGTCAGACGGGAAAGACTGCTATTGCGATTGATACGATTATCAACCAGCGCACTAACTTCCTGGCAGGCGACCCTGTATATTGTATCTATGTAGCTATCGGTCAGAAGGGTTCTACCGTTGCTTCTATCGTTAATACACTTCGTGAGTACGGAGCACTGGACTACACGGTGGTTGTAGCTGCCACGGCGGGTGATCCGGCTGCGTTGCAGTATTATGCTCCATTTGCGGGTGCTGCTATTGGCGAGTATTTCCGTGATACCGGCCGTCATGCGTTGGTGGTTTATGATGACCTTTCCAAACAGGCGGTGGCTTATCGTGAGGTTTCGCTGATTCTTCGCCGTCCGTCCGGTCGTGAGGCTTATCCGGGTGATATCTTCTATCTGCATTCCCGTCTGTTGGAACGTGCTGCCAAGATTATCAGTCAGGAGGAAGTGGCACGCGAAATGAACGATCTCCCGGAAAGTCTGAAGGGGATTGTGAAAGGTGGCGGCTCGCTCACTGCATTGCCTATCATCGAAACGCAGGCTGGTGACGTATCGGCTTATATCCCGACGAACGTGATTTCTATCACCGACGGACAGATATTCCTTGAGACTGACTTGTTCAACCAGGGTACGCGTCCGGCTATCAATGTCGGTATCTCAGTGTCCCGTGTAGGTGGTAACGCACAGATTAAGGCTATGAAGAAGGTGGCCGGAACATTGAAGATTGACCAGGCGCAATATCGCGAGTTGGAAGCCTTCTCCAAGTTCAGCAGCGACATGGACCCGATTACTGCCCTGACTATTGATAAGGGACGTAAGAACGGTCAGTTGTTGATTCAACCGCAATACAGCCCGATGCCCGTAGAGCAGCAGATTGCTATCCTCTATTGTGGTACACACGGACTTCTACATGATGTCCCATTGGATAAGGTGCAGGACTTTGAACGCAGTTTTATCGAATCTCTGCAACTGAATCACCAGGAGGACGTATTGGACATTTTGAGAACGGGTGTGATCGACGATAACGTGATTAAGGCTATTGAAGAGACTGCCGCTATGGTGGCGAAACAGTATCTCTGATTGACTCTTTATCTCTAATCGGCTCTTTAATTTTTAATTATTAATTTTTAATTATCGCTATGGCTTCACTGAAAGAAGTAAAAACCAGAATAAATTCGGTAAAAAGTACCCGAAAAATCACTTCAGCAATGAAGATGGTGGCTTCTGCCAAATTACACAAGGCACAAGGAGCCATTGAGAATATGCTGCCTTATCAGAAGAAGTTGAACAAGATTCTGACTAATTTCCTAAGCGCGGACCTGTCTGTCAAATCTCCTTATGTGCAGGAGCGTGAAGTGAAACGTGTAGCAATCGTCGTCTTTTCTTCAAACACTTCTCTTTGTGGTGCTTTCAATGCCAACGTCATCAAAATGATGATGCAAACGATCGGGGAGTTCCGCACTCTGGGACAGGATAATATCTTGATATTCCCAATTGGCAAGAAGGTGGATGAAGCGGTCAAACGAATGGGATTCAAACCGCAGGAGGCTTCTCCGACGCTCTCCGACAAACCGACGTATCAGGAGGCTGCCGAATTGGCTCACCGATTGATGGATATGTATGTGGCAGGAGAAGTGGACCGTGTGGAGATAATCTATCATCACTTCAAATCAATGGGGGTACAGATTCTTCTCCGGGAGACGTATCTCCCCATTAATCTGACGAATGTGGTAAGTGAAGAGGAGAGAAAGAACAAAGAGGAGGTAGAGGAGCATGAAATTGCCAATGATTATATCATCGAACCGAACGCGGAAGAATTGATCGCCAGCCTAATACCAACAGTATTGAGCCAGAAGATTTTTACTGCTGCCGTCGACTCTAATGCATCGGAACATGCTGCACGTACCCTGGCTATGCAAGTGGCTACGGATAATGCGAATGAACTGATTCAGGATTTGACGAAGCAGTATAATAAGAGTCGTCAGCAGGCGATTACAAATGAGTTGCTGGATATTGTGGGGGGATCTATGAAGTAATTCTAATCATCTTTCTTTTGTCTCGTAATCATCTTTCTTTTGTCTTGAAACAAAAGAAAGAAGCAAAGAAAAATTCAAGGCTGACTTTTTTCTCCTACTCGCTTCCTTCACTTCGCTAAAGGGCAGAAACTCGCTACGCTCAAACAGTCTGCCCTTCTTAACGCTACGTTACGGGCGCTCGCCTGACGGAGAAAAAAGTAGGCCGGGGGGGAGTCCGGCGGCTGGTTTGCTGTATAATGTTCGTGAGGGGTATTGGGAAGGAACTCTCTGTATCTTTCTATCTCTACTATCTCTATTATATCGTATTCTATATTTCTATTATATATTGTTCTGCTTTGCTATATTTAGTCGTATAACGTCTGCGGCTTTTATATAGCAAAGTTTTCCATGTTATACGTCTTTTAAAACAATGCAATATTCCGTATACCAAAGGTCGCTACGCCGCACGGGTTCCCCGGCCTCGTTTTTCCGGCGTCAAGCGCAGGTGTTTCCTTCGGCGTTAAGAAGGGCAGACTGTTTGAGCGTAGCGAGTTTCTGCCCTTTAGCCGGAGGAAGCACCGGAGTAGCCGGAAAAACGCAGCCTTGATTCTTTCTTTTTGGTTCTTTTTCTTTCGTATCAAGACGAAAGAAAAAGAATATTCAGTACCTTTACCCAAAATTAGAGAAAGCATGGAAAATAACCCGGAACTGCAGCTAGCTTGGCAGTTCATTGAAAATACAGGCACACATTTATTTCTTACCGGAAAAGCCGGAACTGGAAAAACGACATTTCTTAGACGATTGAAAGAACACACCCCTAAGCGCATGGTTGTATTAGCACCGACAGGGATCGCAGCCATCAATGCGGGAGGAGTAACGATTCATTCTTTCTTTCAGTTGTCTTTTGCTCCTTTTGTGCCGGAAACTACCTTTAATTCTTCCCAAACGCATTACCGTTACAGTAAAGAAAAACGGAACATAATTCGTAGCATGGATTTACTCGTTATTGATGAGATTAGTATGGTGCGCGCCGATTTGTTGGATGCGGTGGATGCAACTCTGCGGCGGTATCGTGATAGAGAGAAACCGTTTGGCGGGGTGCAACTGTTGATGATTGGAGATTTGCAACAATTAGCTCCCGTCGTGAAAGATAATGAATGGGAACTGTTGAGGAAGCATTACGAGACCCCTTATTTCTTTGCGAGTCATGCGTTGAAAGAGACGGCATATATGACTATTGAACTTAAAAGAGTCTATCGGCAGAGTGACACGTTCTTCCTGTCTTTATTAAATAAAATCCGGGAAAATAGGGCTGATGATGAAGTGCTGAATGAGCTGAACCGTCGTTATCAGCCCGGTTTCCAGCCACAAAAAGAAGAAGGATATATTCGGCTGACGACACATAATTATCAGGCACAGAAAGTAAATGACCGTGAACTGGCATCTTTGCCCGGCAAGGCGTATCATTTTCGTGCCGAGATAGAAGGAAATTTTCCCGAATATTCGTATCCTGCGGATGAACTCCTGACAATAAAGGAAGGAGCACAAATTATGTTCCTGAAGAATGATCCATCGTCCGAGAAACGATATTATAACGGTATGATTGGTGAGGTGGTCACTGTTGATGATGCAGGTATTATCGTGCGAGGGAAGGGAAACAAATCAGAATTTCAGTTGTTGCCGGAAGAGTGGGGAAATTATAAGTACGTGCTGAATGAGGAAACAAAGGAAATCACGGAAGTGATAGAGGGAACGTTCCGTCAATATCCTATCCGTCTGGCATGGGCCATTACGATACATAAAAGTCAGGGTTTGACGTTTGACCGTGCCATTATTGATGCACGTAACTCTTTTGCGCACGGGCAGACTTATGTGGCATTGAGCCGTTGCAAGACTTTGGAAGGGATGGTGTTGGAGTCTCCTTTGCGGAGGGAAGCCATTATTAGTGATGCTACGGTGGATAATTTTACCAAAGCGGTAGAGCAGAATAAACCGGGCAATCAACAGTTGAACGATATGCAAAAGGCGTATTTCTTTGATTTGTTGAGTGATTTGTTTAATTTCTATTCGATCGATCAGGCTTATAAACGATTGCTTCGTTTGATAGATGAAGATTTGTATAAGCTCTTTCCGAAGCAGTTGGCAGAATATAAGGCACTGGAACTTCATGTCAGAGAGAAGATAGTGGAAGTATCCCAGCGTTTTCGTAACCAGTATACCCGGTTGATACATGAGAGTGAAGACTATGCGACGAATCAGGAGTTACAGGAGCGGATTCGTTCAGGGGCCGGATATTTTCATAAAGAGTTGGCGTCGGTTCGGGCTTTGTATAATAAGACTAATATGCCTCTTGACAATAAAGAGTTGAGAAAGCTGTTGGCAGAACGTATGCAGGCGTTGGATGATGCATTGTGGATTAAAGAGTCTTTGTTGGAGGCTGTGTCTGAGAGAGGGGCGTTCGCTATTACGGATTATTTGAAGTTGAAGGCTAAAGTAATGTTGAGTCTTGAGGATGATTCTTCATCTTCCGGTGCTTCGAAAGCGTTGAGAGAAAAGAAAGAGCGGAAGGAACGGAAAGAGCGTACACGTAGCGGTGCTGAAAAGGTGAAAGTGGAAGTGCCTACGGATATTTTGCATCCGGAGCTTTATCGTGCCCTGTCTGAATGGAGGACAGCCAAAACACGTGAGGTGAATCTTCCTGCTTATGTCATTATGCAACAGAAAGCGTTGATGGGAATTGTGAATCTGTTACCGGATAATCCAAGGGCTTTGGAAGCGATACCCTATTTTGGAGCAAAAGGGGTGGAAAAGTATGGACTTGAAATCTTGGGTATTGTCCGTAAGTATATGGTGGAGAATCAATTGGAAAGACCGGAAATAATGGATATGCTCATCTCTGATAATAGGGAATCCGCAAGCCGGCGGGAAGAGTTGAAGCAACGGAAAGAGGAGGAAAAACGGAAGAAAGAAGCGGAGAAGGAGAAGAAAAAAGATACAAAATTAATCAGCTATGAAATGTTCTGCCAGGGAATGAGCATAGATGAAATAGCCAAAGCTCGTGAATTGGTATCGGGAACCATTGCCGGGCATTTGGAATATTATGTCCGTTTAGGAAAGATTAAAGTGGAGAAAGTAGTGAAAGCTGAAAATCTGGCGAAGATTCGTAAGCATTTGGAAGAACATGAATACATGGGAATATTTGCCATTAAGGCAGCATTAGGAGACGATGTCTCCTATGCTGATATAAAGTTTGTATTGGCTGTTTCCGGGCATTAACAGACTGTTTCGGTAATGAATAGGCTAGCCCCATCGCAAGCAATATCAGAGATTACAGAAAAAAGAAACGAAAACAGGAACACTGATATCAATCAGAATACCGTGTAAGATAGCGATGGGGATCATTTCTTTTCCCGAATATCTGCTGATGGAGGGCAGGAGTACATCCATCGAATTGACTCCTGCCGCTGAAATAGGAGCCAGTTTCCCGAAATACTTCTTGATGATTGGAGTACCGAGGAGTGCCATCATCTCACGGAAAATATTAGTCAGTAGTGCAATAGTTCCTAATTCCGTAGCCAGTTGCAGCCCGATAGAAGGCTCTTTGAACTGGGTGATAAGGATAGAAGAGAGCGAATAGTATGCGAATCCGCTTCCCACTGCCATACAGTCGAACACGCTCCATTGGCGCAATAGCAGGCTTGCTAAAGCAGAAAACAGCAACGTACCGATAATCGTTCCCAACGGAATCAATAGCATTTTAGGGTGCAAATGCGACACAATCGCTTTCAGGTTCTTATTAGAACCGATACTGATTCCCACTTGCAGCATTAACGCATAAAGTATATACATCGAAACTGTGTGTGTATCAAACTGGAACTTGTTGAAAGCTCCCATGACACAACCTACACAAAAGAATAATATAACGATCAAACTTCCTTTCATTGTTCACCTCCTTCTTGAATAAACGTATCTTTTTTCCTCTCAAAAGAAATCAGCCTTCTTTTTTATTATTCGCCTCCTTTTCTAAAAAACAATTGCAATACCAGACGGGCAGCAATCAGGCTTCCCAATACACCGGATACGGCAAGAACAATTGCCTGCCATCCGAATTTACCGAGATTGTTTACAATCAGGCTATTAGAACCGATAGACACACCGAGAATGAAGAGCAACAAGAATATTGTAAGAGAAATTGTCTTTTCTGTCTTTTGCAAGATACTCCAGTTACGCAATACATAACCGATGCCGATTCCTAAAAACATAGTAGATATAATAGAGAACATAATGTATATATTTTTGGTTAGGTTAAACTGATTATTGACACACACAAGAGGATTTTCAAAGAAGATGATACATCTGCTTGAAAATTGGAAAGGAATACTGCTGTGAATAGTGAAACAAGTCAGCAGATAGTTCCTGTAAAGAAATAATAGGGTAATTTAGATGAATCCACTGAACCAATGTACATGCACGCAGCAAGACTTACAGAAAGTCGGTATTCCTGCAAGAAAAAGATTAGCGTTATGTAGTTGTAATGTTTGATTCATCATTGGTCTTTTTTAATTTTGGTGCAAAGATAGTAACTTATTGCATATTTTCAAAATAAATATGCAATAAATAAAGAGAAAGAATTATTTGGAATGAAATAGATTGTTGTAAAAAGTAGTATTGTCTCCAATTCTGCCACTGTTTTCAATTGGTAATCTGTTCTTTTCCTTATAAATGTTCCCAGTTCGCAAGAACCTCTTTTAGCTTCTGTGGTTCGTATCCAAGCATTGTCCGTGCTTTATCGATACTCATTCCGCTAAAACGGGGACGGGGAGTGGTTTCATTCATTTCCTCTGTCGTGACAAGATGGATAAGAGAACGATCCAGTCCCATATAATCTGCTACTTGATAAGCAATCTCCGCAATGCTCATACACTCATCGCCACAAATGTGAAAGATACCGTTCGTTGGATGTGCTATCAAATATAGTGTTATAGATATCAAGGCGCCATATCCGGATTTTTTGGTTATACAATCATTGCGGAGACACGACTTTTTTGCATATATTTCTACAAAAATAGACAATAATATCCATTGCGCAAATAGATTTCGTACTTCCCATCTTACTTTGCTCTCGATAACGAGATTTATATGAATGGATAAAAGAAAAGAAGTATGGAAAAAGTAATTATGGGAACACGTTTGCCCGCTAAGCTTTGGTTGAATGAAGTAGAAGACTCTTGTATGTCGCAGATTATGGATTTGACTTCACTTCCTTTTGCGTTTAAACATATCGCCATCATGCCTGATGCCCATGCGGGAAAAGGAATGCCAATTGGCGGTGTGTTGGCTACGAAGGGTGTGATTGTTCCCAATGCTGTGGGAGTAGATATCGGTTGTGGAATGTGTGCGATTAAGACCAATCGAAAAGCGGAAGATTTTAGTTATACGGATTTGACTTCCATCATGTCGAAGATTCGTGCGGCCATTCCCTTGGGATTCGATCATCATACTAAAAAGCAAGATCAGGAGTTACTTCCACAAGGATTCGACCTTGAGGAGATGCCTATATTGAAGAATCAGTACGAGGCCTGTTTGAAGCAGATAGGAACCTTGGGAGGAGGAAACCACTTTATTGAGATTCAGAAAGATACCGAAACGTCTGATGTGTGGGTGATGATTCACTCCGGAAGCCGTAACATTGGTTTGAAGGTTGCCAATCACTATAATAAGATTGCGCAATATTGGAATGAGAAATGGTATTCTGAAATGGTGTCAGGACTGGCTTACTTGCCAATGGAGACGCAGATGGCAAAGGATTATTTCCGTGAAATGAACTACTGTGTGGCCTTTGCCTTTGCCAACCGTCAGTTGATGATGACCCGTATCTGTGAAGCCATCCAGGCAGTGAAACCTGAAACGGACTTTGAGCCTATGATTAATATTGCCCACAACTATGCAGCTTGGGAGAATCATTTCGATCACGATGTGATTGTGCACCGAAAAGGAGCTACGCGTGCCTATGAAGGTGAGATTGGTATTATCCCCGGATCTATGGGTACTAAATCCTATATCGTTGAAGGACTGGGTAATCCGGAGAGCTTCAAAAGCTGTTCGCATGGCGCCGGCCGATTGATGGGAAGAAAGGATGCTTGTCGCCGTTTGTCACTGGATGAAGAGAAAGAGCGAATGAACCAGCAAGGAATCATTCACGGACTCCGTTCGCAGGACGAACTGGATGAAGCACCGGGAGCTTATAAAGATATTGCGCAAGTGATAGCGAATGAGCGGGATTTGGTGAAACCATTGGTGGAACTTGCTCCAATGGCAGTTATTAAAGGGTGATTGACAGATGTACCAGAAAGAAAAAAACAAAGGCGATTTGGAGTATAGGCATAAAAAAAGGAGCAACGCCTTGCTCCAACCTTTGTTAACCTTAAATCTAATACTATGAAAAACACATTGCAAAGATACGGACTATTGCGAAATTAGCAAATTATCCAAGAAAAAAAGTATGTTTTATAACATTGATTAAGAATTTGTATTCTCGAATCTATTTTTATTAAGAGATTTGACCGATCACAGACAAGAGTAAAGCCTCTATTATCATATTATTTCCTTTGGTAGCCTTAATGAGTGGCAACATACCACGCTGTTTCGTTCTTTTTCGAAGCAGCTGCACTAGTGCTTGGATCAGAAATAGTGATACCGGAGAAAGTATTGATTTTTTTTCGTTCTCCATAATAGGAGGATATTGCTGTAAAATAATACTCCGTATTCCTTTTATATGGAACTGTGCGTTTCAGTTGTTCGTTGAATTGCTCCAATAAATCAGGATCGGAGCATAGCTTTGCAACATAATCACCACAATCAAAGAATATGGAAGGTTTATATCCGTCTAAACTTTGCAAAGAAGAAATTAATTCTTCGTTAAACGTATAACGCTGATTTATTTCTTTCATAATGGCCGCCAGATGATCTATTTCCGAGCAATCTGTGACACTGATTGTTCCGCAGGGAGTGACATAATTTGAATAAAAAGAATAGAAACCATCACAAATCTTTTCATAATCTATGTTTCCGATTAAGTACTGGCCAATCTTGTCGTATGGCATACCATAAGCCATAATTTCACTAGTGGATGCTATCAGGTGACTTGTTACGTTTTTAAGGTCATAAGCAACCTCTACTGTCGACATATAGCAGTCGTCGAAAAGGATATACTCCATCTTCAATCCTGCGCTCGATATTCCTTCGGCAAGTGTAGTAATATCCGTCTGATACTTGGATTCTCTGCCTCCGAAGAGACGTGTCATAGGTGTATTCCCATATTCCCAATGTTTTTTGACTGTTTGCAGACTACTGCGTGATTGCGTTTTTGATACGGGGATCCATCCCATCCCGTGGCATCCGATAATCATTGCATATCGTTTGGCGGGAGAGTAGGTCTGTACATCATTCAGGATAGAAGTGATACCTTCGGCCGTTGTATAGCTGGGATCCGGATAATTGTAGTTTTTTAAAGCCTTCTGTACGGCTGCGCCTTTTTCGTAGGAAAGCTCATAGAGAGTGGCTTTAGTGGCTGTTGTACACATAAATACGAGAACCCGCTCGTTTTTTAATATATTCTGTCCGATAATACTTTTCAGATCAGCAATATTTTGATAGAAAAAGGAAGTCAGGTCAGTCGACCAAGGCAGATACATAAATACAGTTTGTTCATTATCCGAACGAACCACCGGGTCGGTAGGATCAGGATTTGTCGGATCAGTGTTGTCCGTCTGCCTTGTGTTGGGAGATGTAGAAACCGGATCTTCTTTCTCGCACGAAATCATGCCGAAAGAAAGAAATAATACGAAGAGGATTGATTTCATCAGACGATAATATTGTTGCATTGCTTCCATTATTCTACAAGGATTAAATTTTCTTTTTATACATAACGTAAAAAGAAAACTTTTTGATTTGCTTTACCGGGACATAATTGATACGTCTCTCTTTGCAAAGTTACTGAAAAATAGCGTAATTCCAATACCGTCATTCATAAGAAAGAACAACTGTTTGGGAAATGGCATCTTAGGAAGTTAAAGAGGAGAGCTTACGTATAGACATAAAAAAAGGAGCAACGCCTTGCTCCAACCTTTGTTAACCTTAAATCTAATACTATGAAAAACACATTGCAAAGATACGGACTATTGGGAAATTAGCAAATTATCCAAGCAAAAAAGTATGTTTCATAACATAGATTAAGAATTGGATATTTCAATTCAAATTTTATTAAGACTTTTTTGTTGCTTTATCGTCCTCCAATCCTTTTGGATTTCATTTCTAGTTAGGTACTCTGAAATCATTCGGAGAGCAACCGGTAACTTTCTTGAATAGCCGGCTGAAATATTGCGGATTCTGAAAACCCAGTTCTTGTGTTATCTGATTAACTGTTTTATCAGTATTCAGCAACCAATTTTTAGCAATCTCGAAGCGTTTGAACTCAATGTATTCTTTGAACGATTTACCCGTTTCGTGCTTCAGCAAGTCGTTGAAATATTCAGGAGATAAATGAAGCACGTTAGCACAATATTCATTTGAAAGCACATCGACAGCCGGCACCAGCTTCGTTTCGAAATGGTTATTTATGATTTTATCAAATTGTTTGATAATCGTTTTATTCACTTCGTTACGTGTAATAAATTGGCGTTCGTAGAAACGTACACAGTAATCCAGCAATAGTTCTATATACTTTGAAACTATTTTTTTGCTGTGGCGATCAATACAACGTTCGAGTTCCTGGTTGATTCTGTCCATAAACTCCAGAATGATCTGTTTCTCGCGCAATGATATATGCAGTGCCTCCTCAGGCTGATAAGAGAAAAAAGTATAGTTATGTATATTAAGTCCGAGCGGAGTGCCACAGATCAGATCAGGATGAAAAGCCAATATCCATCCTTTGGAAGGAAATCTTTTATTCTTTTCTTTCATGCTGATAGATTCTCCGGGACTCAGGCAGATCAAAGTGCCGTCTGAAAAATCATAATACTGGTGACCATACACATAGGCCTCACATTTACACTCACTCAATAGAATCGTATAAAAGTCGAACTTGATGTCCGTATGAGGCGACAAGTCAGCCTTTGAGAGATCAATGACACTCACCAGCGGATGTAGTGTTTTGCTCCCCAGGCAACAATTGCATTGATGCACGGTTCCTATTTTGAGTACTTTATCTCCCATGATGTTGAGACTCCTGTATCTAAAAATGCTTAGTTTCTTTGTTTATATTCGTTCGGGGTGCAACCGACATGCTTTTTAAACAATCGGCTGAAGTGCTGTGGATATTGAAATCCCAGTTCATAAGCCACCTGGCTGACAGTTTGAACACCTTCCAGTATTCTTTCTTTTGCCAGTTCGATAATCCGGCACTGGATATATTCCTGTGCAGTTTTTCCTGTTTCCTTCTTTATCAGGTCTCCGAAATAATTAGGAGAGAGACATGCCTTGTCTGCAAAATATTTCACGGATGGCAGTCCTTCTGTTATTGCCACCTGATTCTGGAAGTATTCGTCCAGCAATTGCTCGAATTTTACGATAATATCTTTGTTCGCCTGATTACGTGTGATAAACTGCCGTTCGTAGAAACGCATACAGTAATCCAACAGCAGTTCGATGTTACGCACGATGAGTTGCTTGCTGTGCTTGTCGATAGGATGCTCCAGCTCGATCCTGATTTTATGTATGCAATCAGTTACGATTTCTCTTTCCTGGTCTGAAAGATGCAATGCTTCATTTACCTCGTAAGAGAAAAAAGTATAGTTCTTGATATTCTGTCCTAATGAAGTTCCGCGGATTAAATCGGGATGGAACAAAACGCCGATTGACTTGGTGCGGGGAGCAGGTCTGTTGCGGTTATCTATTCCGCTCACTTGTCCCGGTGCCATACAAACAACCGTTCCTTCCTGATAATCGTAATTCTTACGTCCATAAGTGAGGTCGCCACATTTTGCATCCTTCAGGAACAAGCAGTAGAATCCGATATTCATACGGATATATTCAACTGACCTGGTGGCTTTTGAGAAGTCGATTACATTCACCAAAGGGTGCAATGTTTCCAGTCCAAACAATTGGTCATACTGATCGACGGTTTCAATTTTTGTTATTTCATCCATATGTTTCTATTATTAATCTGATACAAAGATAAAACATTTGAAGGTATCTTTTTAATTTCATTCTGCAAATCAGTAATATGGGTATAAGAATCAGTAATCTGTATACTATATGAATTTTCGGGCAGAAAAATAAATGGCAATGATTGCTGGAAGTAAGTGATGAAATTGATATATTTGTTCCGGAGAATATAAAAAAACAGGTTTTATGAAAGCATTATTTATTGGAGGAACAGGTACGATCAGTACAGATGTAGTGGCATTGGCGCAACAAAGAGGGTGGGAGATTACTCTCCTTAATCGTGGTTCGAAAAAGATACCGGCGGGAATTCACAGTATCATTGCGGATATTAATGAGGAAGAAGCTGTGGCAAAAGCCATCGCGTCCGAACATTACGATGTGGTTGCACAGTTCATCGGCTATACGGCAGAAGACGTGAAGCGTGACATCCGCCTGTTCCAGAATAAAACGCGACAATATATCTTTATTAGCAGTGCCTCTGCCTACCAAAAGCCATTGGCCGATTACCGTATTACTGAAAGCACCCCTTTGGCCAATCCCTATTGGCAGTACTCCCGTAACAAGATAGAAGCGGAAGAAGTGCTGATGGCAGCCTATCGCACAAACGGTTTTCCCGTTACAATCGTCCGTCCCAGCCATACCTACAACGGAACAAAACCTCCCGTATCTGTACATGGAGATAAGGGAAACTGGCAGATCCTAAAACGAATCCTTGACGGCAAACCTGTTATTATCCCCGGCGATGGTTCTTCTTTGTGGACATTGACTCACTCTAAAGATTTTGCCAAAGGTTATGTAGGACTGATGGCGAACCCCCATGCTATTGGGAACGCTTTTCATATCACTACCGATGAAAGCATGACCTGGAATCAGATTTACCAAACCATTGCCGATGCGTTGGGCAAACCTCTGAACGCATTACACGTAGCATCCGATTTCCTTGCCAAGCATAACGATCATTATGATTTCAGAGGTGAACTGTTAGGAGATAAAGCAGCTACGGTAGTCTTTGATAACTCGAAGATAAAGCGGTTGGTTCCTGATTTTATATGCAATACTTCCATGGCAGACGGATTACGACAAGCTGTACACTATATGCTTTCCCATCCGGAATCACAAATACCCGATCCGGAGTTTGATTCATGGTGTGATCGTATTGCCAACGCAATAAGTGCGGCAGATAAAGCCTTCGAGCTTTCCTAATTCTGTGCCGAACTTACTTAATTTAATTCCGGACTGTCTGATCTAATCTATAGGACTATTTGATTTTATTTCAGACTTCCGGGGTTTTATATTGAAGTACCTGATTTAATAAGGTGCATTTCGTCCTTGTTGCACTTCGATTCGTATTCCGAAATTGCCATTTGCCGATTTCAGTTCGAATGCTCCCCGGAAATTATTTTTTTCCCAAGGCATAGCACTGCGGTTAGGCACCCGCCAGCCATCCTTGTCATAATCTCCGTAGGTATTGATTCTCATTCCATTTTTCAGTTTGAAAGACCCCATCTGCATAAACTGTGGAGAAGAGGACAATCCCCAACCATATCCAAAGCCGGAAAAGCCAGAGAAAGAAGACGAAGAAAAAGAATCAGTGAATCCTTGCGAATAAGTAACATCTGTATTTAAACGAAAGAGCTGATTATAATCTTTCGTCATATTAGGCATCTCTAAATTAAACTTGGGAAGTTCGGGAGTCGCTACATTCATTAATCCCATATCCAGCAGAAATCCACCAAACTCTTTAATATTGGTGGATGGAGCACGACGAATACTATCGGAAGGAATTTCCGACTGTGCGGATGCAAAACCGACTGATAATATCAGCGAAAGAAATAGAATCAGTTTTTTCATCTTCGTAAAGGTTGATTTACCACAAAGATAGAGATTTTCAACCTGACTATTCGCTTCCGTTATGTTTTCTTAGAAAAAACTTATCTTTTCTTTTATTTACGATTAGACGATTTACAATGTACGATTGAGGTTACTATCCTCAATCATACGATCGTAAATCGTCTAATCAGTTAATTATTTTGATGCTTTCCATGTTTGGGCATATTCTTCCAAAACACGCTTGATGCTTTGTCCGATCTTTACGTAATCGGCTTCATTCAGATTAGCCAGTGACACACGCACACTCCATTTCGGTCCGGCAAAGCCACCGCCATTCAACAGAACGAGTGACGTTTCGTTTGCCAGGCGGAAAACCACATCCAACGGATTGTATGTCTTTTGCAGATAAGCAACGAAATCATCTCCGTAGAATTTCTTCGCCCATACCAGCATATCAATCTCCGAATAATATCCGGCGCGCAGCGGGTCTTCCACCAATGTGAACCCTGTGTTATCCCACAACGCATGCAGGCGGCGATGAATAATTTCCTGCATCTTGGTTTTATAACTGTCTTCTTTATCCAGAAGCGAGAAGATGGCAAACAAACTCATCTGTATTTGTTGGGGCAGAGAAAGTCCTGCGGTATGATTCAGTGCAATCTGTCGGCTGTCAGCCACCATGCGGTCGATAAATTTCATTCTTTCCGGTTGCAGGCTAAGGCTGGAATAACGTTTGTTCAATATTGATTTCTGCTCCTCCGACAGACGGGTAATCATTTTGTCGTAGATGTTGTCTTCGTGTAAAGCAATCACTGCGGTTCTCCATCCTGTAGCTCCGAAATATTTGGAGAACGAATAAACGCAAAGCGTATTGTGAGGCAATTCTGCCATCAATGAACGGAAATGAGGAATAAACGTCCCATACACATCATCCGTAATGATCATCAGGTTCGGATTGTCATTCTTCACAATGTTGATGATACGTTCGGTAGTCTCCTTGCTAAGTGCGTAACTGGGCGGATTACTCGGGTTAGTGATAAATAACGCTTTGATTTGCGGATCTTTCAGTTTGTCTATATCTTCATCCTTATACTGCCAGGTATGTAATCCGTCAGGAGTCATCTGGTCGGCGGAAATTTCGGTGACGTCGAACTGATAGCGTCGCAGTTCCGGAATTTCTATATAAGGAGTGAACACGGGAATCATCAAAGCAATGGCATCTCCCTGATTCAACAGGAAATTCTCTTGCAAAGAATCGAACAGATAACACATGGCTGCCGTACCTCCTTCGGTGGCGAAAAGGTCAAAAGTTCCTTTCGGCGGACGGCGGTCACACATCTCTTGTGCCAGATAATCCTGTACGATTAACTCTGTAAAATGTAAAATACGGTCGGGCACAGGATATTGGTCGCCAATCACCGATTCCGCCCATTCATGAATCAGCGTATCCGGATCGGCAGCATGCTCCATCAACATATAATTGTAACCCTCTTTCAGCAGACTAGCTCCCGGAGCTTTTTCATTCTCCTTCAGGAAAGCCTCGAAACGTGCGGCTATTCCAGCCTTTTGCGGAATACCTGCTATTCCTTCTTCCAGTGAAAACGCATGGCGACATTCGCAAAGTCCGAATTGTCCCAACAGAAAAAATGCTTCGCGTGGTTCTGTAGCAATCCAGTTCGGATTACCTCTTCCCGCATTCAGCATGGTATGTGCTATTTTCTTGATGCTTTCATCTGCCATATCAATCAGTTTGTTTTTCAGCTCGAACGGGCTGATTGTTTCCATTTTCTTGGCATAACTTTTCGTGATGGCAGGATTTGTTTTCTTTTCCATAATGATATTTATTTATATAGTTTTACATAAGTAACACGATGATGACTCCCCAGATAATCAGTAGCGTATTGCCGACTGCATACGTCACTGTATATCCTAATGCAGGTGTGTCACTTTCCACTGCATCCTGAATAGCTCCCAGTGCGGCTGTTGTCGTACGTGCTCCTGCCGTGCATCCTAATGAAAGGGCAGGGTGGAACTTGAACAGGTATCTCGCCATCAGCAATCCTGCGAGAAGAGGGATGGCTGTTGCCAGTGCACCGACAATAAACAGACTGACTCCGACTTCCTTGAATCCGGCTATAAAACTGGGGCCTGCAGCAATGCCGACCACTGCGATAAACATATTCAGCCCTACATTATTCAATACCCATAAAGAGGGTTCGGGGATACCTCCGAAAGTAGGATGCTTGCTGCGCAACCAACCGAATAGAAGTCCGGCTATCAATGCGCCGCCACTGGTAGAAAGGCTGATAGGAACACCTCCCAAGTGGATAGCCAGTGCACCGAAAAGACCACCGAGCAAGATGCCCAGCCCGACAAAAATCATATCCGTCTGATTGGTCGGACGGTCAATGTAACCCATTTGTTTGGCAGCACCTTCCACCTCATGTTTAAGGCCGGTGAGCTCAAGAATATCTCCCGAATCTACTATCGTTTGGGATAATACCGGAACATTGATTCCGGCACGCTTGATGTTACGGATGCTGACTCCATGCATGAACTTCTGTGCCCGGATTTTGGCAACCTTTTCCCCGGCAAACGTCCGGTGAGTCACCATTACGGGAAGAGTTTCCGCCGGAAAATCCAATAATTGTGCGTCGATCACTTCCGGACCGATCCAGTCTTCTTCTCCGATTACAAACTCACGGCGTCCGCTTAGTACCACTTCATCGTTTTTGCGAAGAATCAGGTTCGGGTCGACATCTTTCACTACTCCTCTTTGACGAATTCGTTCTACAAACAGCCGTTTATCATTCTTGCATAAATATGTTTCGAGTTCACTGACTTTCTTTCCTTTGCCGAACCATTCATTGGTGATTTTATAAGCACGGAATACAACCGGACGCAGAGCCGGGGAAAATCCGGGTTCATCAGCTTCCGATGTTCCCATTTGAGCCTCCAGTTCTTTGCAGTCAGCTTTCACCTTATCCAGTCCGCCCAACATTTTGGGGCCGAGAGAAGCCAGAATCCATGCAGAACCGGCTGTACCGAAGATATAAGTTACAGCGTAAGCTACCGGAATCGCATTGATGAATGTTGTTTTTTGTGCGTCGCTGATTCCCAATTGATTGATTGTATCGCTTGCCACACCGATAACGGCGGATATGGTCTGTGAACCTGCCAAAAGTCCGGCAGCTTCCCCTACATGGTACCCCATGATTTTGGCGAGTATCCACGGTGCTACCAAGCTGACAATACACATCAGTACAGCGAATCCCACCTGTGGCAGTCCATCCTTTTTCAATCCGCGAAAAAATTGCGGACCTACCTTGTAGCCGACGGCAAACAAGAAAAGCAGAAAGAACACAGCTTTCATCGGGCCATCCACAGTGATATTCAGTTGTCCGACCAACACTCCGACCAGCAGAACACTGGTGACTGTCCCCAATGAGAATTTCCCTATTTTGAGTCTGCCCAGCCAGAATCCGGCAAAGAGCGTCAGGAAAATAGCAAGTTCAGGGTGTACCCTTAGTTGATTAATAATCCATTCCATAATTAAGTTGTTGTTTTAGGTTATGTCATTTACAACAGTTATTGCGTGAAAAGGGTTTATAGTGTTTATAATAAATAGATATATAAATATCTGGTGAACTTTAAATTTCTCTATTTCGCTTTTTTGTTATACTTTTGTTCTTTCAAAAATAAAAACTAATCATATTCTGTATGAAATCAGACATAGAAATTGCTCGCAGCATTGAGCTGAAGAAGATAAAGCAAGTTGCCGAATGTATCGGGATCCCTCGCGAGGAAGTGGAGAATTATGGTCGCTATATCGCAAAGATTCCCGAACAACTGATCGATGAAGAGAAGGTGAAGAAAAGCAATCTCATCCTGGTCACTGCTATTACGGCAACCAAAGCGGGCATTGGTAAAACTACAGTATCTATCGGTCTTGCTCTGGGGCTGAATAAGATTGGAAAGAATGCGATTGTCGCTCTTCGTGAGCCGTCTCTCGGTCCTTGTTTCGGTATGAAGGGAGGAGCGGCCGGCGGAGGATATGCACAAGTACTTCCTATGGATAAGATTAACCTCCATTTCACAGGGGATTTTCATGCCATCACTTCTGCTCATAACATGATTTCCGCTTTGCTCGATAATTATCTCTATCAGAATCAGGCAAAAGGTTTCGGATTGAAAGAAATTCTTTGGCGGAGAGTGCTCGACGTAAACGACCGTTCGTTGCGCAGCATTGTTGTCGGTCTCGGTCCCAAATCAAACGGGATTACCCAAGAGTCCGGTTTCGATATTACTCCTGCTTCGGAGATTATGGCGATTCTTTGCCTTTCCAAAGATGTGAGTGATTTGCGTCGTCGTATCGAAAATATCCTGTTGGGTTTCACTTATGAAGACCAACCCTTTACTGTAAAAGATTTGGGAGTGGCAGGAGCTATCACTGTGTTGCTGAAAGATGCCATCCATCCTAATTTGGTGCAGACTACCGAAGGAACCGCAGCTTTTGTACACGGCGGTCCGTTCGCTAATATTGCGCATGGTTGTAACTCTATTCTGGCTACTAAACTGGCTATGTCTTTCGGTGATTATGTGATTACAGAAGCCGGATTCGGTGCCGATCTCGGTGCAGAGAAGTTCTATAATATCAAATGTCGTAAGAGCGGACTCCAACCACGTCTCACGGTGATTGTCGCTACGGCGCAAGGACTGAAGATGCACGGTGGTGTCAGTCTCGACCGTATCAAAGAACCGAATATGGAAGGACTGAAAGAAGGATTGCGTAATCTGGACAAACACGTTCGTAATCTTCGTTCATTCGGTCAGACGATTATCGTAGCTTTCAATAAGTTTGCGTCCGACACCGATGAGGAAATGGAATTGTTGCGCGAGCATTGCGAACAGTTGGGAGTCGGTTTCGCCATCAACAATGCGTTCAGTGAAGGAGGAGAGGGGGCAGTAGACATGGCTCGTCTGGTGGTAGATACAATCGAAAATAATCCGTCCGAACCTCTACGTTATACATATAAGGAAGAAGATAATATACAGCAGAAGATTGAAAAGGTGGCTACTAATATTTACGGAGCCAGCGTTATTACTTATAGCAGTATTGCACGCAACCGTATCAAACTGATCGAGAAAATGGGAATCACTCATTATCCGGTTTGTATTGCTAAAACACAGTATTCATTCTCTGCCGATCCTAAGATTTATGGTGCGGTGAACAACTTCGAGTTCCATATTAAAGATATTGTAATCAATAATGGAGCTGAAATGATTGTAGCCATTGCCGGAGAAATTCTTCGTATGCCGGGATTGCCTAAAGAACCGCAAGCATTGTATATTGATGTTGTAGATGGAGAAATTGAAGGATTGAGCTGATATACCCTTAAAGAATACTTGTCCTGGCGCTACGCCGGTAGAAATAAATCCCCGTCTTTCCCTATAAAATGAATGTGGAGAGACGGGGATGACTGTATATAGAGTCCAGTGTGCTTCTGTTTTCTCTTCTTACACACTGTACGGTTTTATTCGTTAACAAAATCCCGGATAGATGGTTCGAACGGGGACCGTTAATAAATAAAAAAAGGTCTGCTTCTTTCGTGAAGAGCAGACCTTAAATGGGAAATAAGCTACTAACAGTTTACAATTACTAGCTTTACAATTGTGTTTTAGTAAGCGAAAAGAGGGTATTTTTTCATTGTCTCATTGACACGTGCACGTACTTGTGCAATAACTTCCTCATTTTCTACGTTAGACAATACAGTCTCGATCATTTCAGCAATTTCAATCATCAAGTCTTCTTTCGCACCACGAGTAGTGATGGCAGGAGTACCCAAGCGGATACCGGAAGTCTGGAAAGCCGAACGGCTGTCGAACGGAACCATGTTCTTGTTAACGGTAATATCAGCAGAAACCAATGCTTTTTCTGCCACTTTACCTGTCAGATCAGGATATTTGCTACGCAGGTCGACCAACATAGAGTGGTTGTCTGTACCACCGGAAACGATTGTAAAGCCACGGTCAATCAAAGCCTGTGCAAGTACGGCAGCATTCTTTTGTACTTGTTTAGCATATTCCTTAAATTCAGGTTGCAGGATTTCACCGAAAGCAACTGCTTTAGCAGCAATTACATGTTCCAGCGGTCCGCCTTGGATACCCGGGAAAACGGCAGAATCCAGTAATTGAGACATCATCTTGATCTCACCTTTCGGAGTTGTCTTACCCCATGGATTGGGGAAGTCCTTGCCCATCATGATGACACCACCACGAGGTCCGCGAAGTGTTTTATGTGTAGTAGAAGTGACGATATGTGCGTATTTAACCGGATTTTCGAGCACTCCGGCAGCGATCAGACCGGCAGGGTGAGCCATATCAATCATCAGGATAGCGCCTACTTTGTCAGCGATCTCACGCATACGTTTGTAATCCCATTCACGAGAGTATGCAGAACCACCACCGATAATCATTTTTGGTTTCTCACGCAGAGCGACTTCTTCCATCTGGTCGTAATCAACGCGTCCTGTTTCTTTATTCAGGTTATATTCGCAAGGAGTATAGATGATACCGGAAGTGTTCACTAATGAACCATGAGACAGATGTCCGCCGTGTGCCAGATTTAATCCCATGAATTTGTCGCCCGGATTCAGAACAGCGAGGAAAACAGCAGCATTAGCTTGTGCTCCCGAGTGTGGCTGTACATTTGCCCATTCGGCACCGAAAATTTCTTTCAGGCGGTCGATGGCGATTTGTTCGCTTTGGTCTACTACTTCGCAACCTCCATAGTAACGTTTGCCGGGATAACCTTCTGCGTACTTGTTAGTCAGGCAAGAACCCATTGCCTGCATTACCTGGTCACTCACAAAGTTTTCTGATGCAATCAGCTCGATTCCTTTCAACTGACGTTGATGCTCTTTTTCGATGATGTCGAAAATTAAGTCGTCTCTTTTCATTCTTTTATAAGTAAGATTAAATTTCTAATTCGAGATACCTATTTTAAGCGCACAAAGTTAATGAAAATAAATAAAGAATGAAGGAACTACAAGAAAAATGTTAGTAAAAAGCGGGATTTAATGATATTTTATTTTAAAGAATGAATCCCAATGAAAAACTTAACGCGCTGTCACGGCGGCGGAAAATAATATGGCTCACACCCGTACTGCCATCAGAGTTGATATTGTCATAAATAATAGACTTGGAGATGTTTCCTATGCCTTGTTCGTAGCGGAAATCGAAGAAGATACGCGAGATGTTGACACCTACGCCAATCACTGCGCTGACATTGAACGGATACAACTTTTCGTGGATACCTTTCTGATCGAAGTTCTTAAAAGTGATTTCATTGTGCTTTCCCCATAGGTAGCGAAGCTTTGGACCTGCGAAGATTGACATTCCGTAAGGCCCTTTTTTCACCACATTATATCCATATAGAACGGGAAAATCGACACTGTGCAACACTGATTGCACCGAAGCGTAATCAGGCTCGATGGCAGGATGCTGGGAACCGAGTTTGTCAAAAGTAATCTCACATTTGCTTACATTATACGACACTTCGGGCTGAATGAAATGCTTTTTCATGTTGATGCGCATGAAGAGGGCACCGAAATAACCTATCTTGTAGTTATTTTGCACCTCATCAATGGTTACATCTTTAATTTTTAGTTCAGATACCATAAACATGGAAGAGTTGAACCCCGCCTTGATACCGACATTTATTTTTTTTGTGTTGGGACGGTCTACTCTGTCTGCGTTATAATTCTGGCCGGCAACCGGGCTGCCGGCTACAACTATTAAACCGAGAAGAATGTATTTACGCAGCATATCCATGACAGTGTCGTTCCTTTTATGATTTTTTCTTTTCTACACTCCAGCCGAACTTACCTATTTTCTCTCCTAAATTGTAATATCCTCCGTGCACATATACCAGCGGATTGGCTTCTGCCAGTTCCAGCTTTCCGGTTTCGGGGTTCAGGTTCCGGTCGTCGGCACGCACATTTACCACATTGGCAATAAACATATCGTGTGAACCAAGAGAGATGATTTCTTTTACACGACATTCAATGCAAAGAGGTGATTCCTCAATCAGCGGTGCGCTGACCACCGTACACTGTCCGGGTGTCAGTTTCATCTCTTCGAATTTATGATAATCACGTCCCGAACGAACTCCGCACCAGTCGGTGGCAAAAGCCATGTCTTTGGTTGTCAGGTTGATGACAAACTCCATGTTCTTTTTGATAATATCATAAGAATGGCGTTCCGGACGTACGGATATATAACACATAGGCGGGTTCGTGCAAATCGTACCCGTCCATGCTACAGTGATAATATTATATTCGCTTTCTTCCTTTCCGCAACTGACCAGTACAGCCGGCAGCGGATAAATCATCGTTCCTGGTTTCCAGTCCTGTTTCATATTTTAAATTTACGATTAGACGATCATTTAAATGATTGTCTAATTTAAATGATCGTAATCTCTTCACGTTTCTGCTCTTTCTCGCAATAATGGCATTTCACGATGCAATTATCCTTATCTATCACATGAAAGATGGTGTTCATCGGTTCATTGTTGGTGATACATTTCGGATTGGCACATTTCACGATGCCATGAAGTGTATCCGGCATTTTTACCTCTTTCTTTTCCACTACCTCGTAATCGCGGATAATGTTCAGTTTGACGTGCGGTGCCACTACCGAAATACGGTTGATCTCTTCGTCACAAAAGAATTTATCTGCGATTTTGATGATTCCTTTTTTGCCCAGTTTCTTGCTGTCGAGGTTGAATCCGATTGTGATATTGCTTGTCATTTGTTCCACACCGAGCAGTTGCACTACGGTGAAGAGCTTTTCAGATGGGATATGGTCAATCACTGTCCCGTTTTTCAGGGCAGCTACTTGCAATGCTTGTTTATTTTCGCTCATAATAAAATATCGTTTTTAACGTCATCTAATGTGATACCTAATACATCGCAAAGAATTGCTTCGCGGGCATACAGACCGTTTTGCGCCTGTTGGAAATAATATGCTTTCGGGTTGTCATCCACATCGTAAGCAATTTCGTTGACACGGGGAAGCGGGTGCAGGATACGCAGGTTCGGACGTGTATTCTCCAACATTTTGTTACGTAGAATATATACATTCTTCACCCGTTCATATTCCATCAGATCAGTGAAACGTTCGCGTTGTACACGGGTCATATACAGAATATCGGCGTCAGCGATAACCTCTTCGGAAAAGTCCGTATGTTCAACGTATTTTATTTGGTGCGTTTTACAGTAAAGTTTGTATTCTTCCGGCATTTTCAATTCCTCGGGAGCGATGAAGTGGAAAGTCGGATTGAAGTGGCGCATAGCCATCAGCAATGAATGTACGGTGCGGCCGTATTTCAAGTCACCCACCAGGAAAATATTCAGATTTTCCAGCGTTCCTTGCGTCTTGTAGATAGAGTAAAGATCGAGCATCGTCTGTGACGGGTGTTGGTTGGCTCCGTCACCAGCGTTGACAATGGGCACCGGTGCCACTTCGCTTGCATACCGTGCAGCTCCTTCGAGATAGTGTCGCATGACGATAATATCTGCATAGTTGCTCACCATCATGATCGTGTCTTTAAGTGTTTCCCCTTTGGAAGAGCTGGTAGCCTTGGGGTCCGAAAATCCGATTACTCGTGCACCCAGACGGTTGGCAGCTGTTTCAAAACTCAAGCGGGTACGGGTGGAAGGTTCGAAGAACAGGGTTGCTACTACCTTTCCTTGTAATAACCGGCGATTAGGGTTCATTTCAAACTGCTTCGCCATTTCGAGCATGTAGAGGATTTTTTCTTTAGAATGTTCGGCAATGGTTACTAAACTTCTGTTTTCCATTTTGTTATCTTTTATGTGGATAGAACTTGTTTTACCGGAGCGTAAAGGTACGAAGAATTTGTGAAAAGCACAGATTTTTCGTACCTTTTTTATCAGCTTTTTATCAGTCGGTTTATTTCCGTCCGCTAGCTAACGCCGCAATGATGTATTTTCCCGGTGCTCCTATTTTGCTCCAGGTCGTGTTGGAGAGTAGTCTCCACACCAGGGTGCCTTTCTTGCCATAATCCGATAGCCGGAGAATTGCCTGCTTCTCTTCCGAATTAGTCACTTTGTGGTGTTCCAGACTTTCTATCAGTCCGTTCATGTTGTGTGTGGCCTGATTGTAAGCGTACTCCGGAATTTCAAACGAAGCATCGCTTATTTCTTCTTCTTCAGTATTTAGTTTAGTTTCCTTTAGTTTAGTTTGTCGAGAAATGTCTGCATTTTCTGAACTCACCTCCTCTTGAGTTGGAAAAATGTTAGCATTTTCCTTGTTCAACTCATCCTTGTGTATCCTTTTTCTCTGTTTGGCCTCTAATAAATAAGGTAGTTGTGAGAAATCTATTTTTCTTCGTGTCGTAGCTTCGAACCACACTCCTTGAATCTGTTCCGAAGTGAGTATACCGTGTTTCTCGTATGTTTCCTTATGGAAAAATCCTTTTTCCAATAACAGGTCGACAATTTTTTCCATCATATCCTCTTTAATCCCGCCGCCTACTTTGCGGACGAAAATCAGGTTTTGCTCTTTTCCCCAAGAAATGTAATATCCCTCTTTATAGATTTTGCAAAGCAATCTCATGACCATATAAGAAGCTAACACTCCAAATTTAGCTTCTAATAACTCCATAACCTCTTCGTCAAAAAAGTTTGCCGGTGTCGGGAAGTAAGGTATCCCTTTATTAATCATATTCATAGTTCAATATTTTTCATTATAAATTATACAATCGCTTTCCACTCCATCAGGTTTCCGATCATGAATCTTCTCCATCCTTTTTGTTCTTCACTCCAATAGACAATAGACTCTTGTTTTGCTGTGATATTGAATTCTCTATGAAAGAATTTTTCATATCCTACCAGTGTTCCCCTTTCCAGGCAGAACGTACCATCCTGTTTGTGAAAAGCTATCATTGCATTTCCATACAACATGCGTTCTATTAGTTTAATGCACTCTTGTACAATTCTCTCCGCACATTTATCCGAAATCCCCTTTTCGGCAGTAATACGTTTTTTCCATACCAATTTGCAAGCTTCCAACTTGCCTTTCTTGATTTTTTGTCTCATTTTCTTTTGTTTTTTGATTGAAAAATTAAGTTTTTATTTAAACGTAAATATCCCCTGTCGGATAGTGACGGTATGCTGTTGTCATAGCGTTACTATCCTTTCATTATAGTGACGCTATGACAACAGCATACCGTCACTATTTTTTGAGAGAAATTCTTGTTGCTTTCCGACCGGTTGAAAACGGCGGCGAAGGTAAGCCATATATTTCAACTGTCCCATTATTTTTTTCTTAGTACTTGCTTTTAAGCTTTTCAGCCTGTTCTCTTTTTTCCTTTTTCTCTTTCATATATTCTTCTTCGACAGACTTTTTCAACGCTGCCAATTCAGCATGTATACTGCTAAGTTCCATCAACTTATATCCGCCATGCTTGTGAATGTATAATACTTTTTGGTCATAGATATATTGGGCTAGATTTATCAGCTTTTTTTTCTTAGGATGGTGGAAATATCCATCGATAAAGATTCTCAAATGCATGGTGAGATAAAGACGGATATCTCCACTGATTGCTATTCTGTTTTCCAGCTCTTCTTCACTGATGATTTCTTCCTTTGAATGCCTTTCAGGGGCTTTTTCCATTGTTTGAACATTTCTTTTTGCTTTGTCGCTTTTACTGCCTTTTTTAGATTTTTTACTGCTCATAATTAGTTAATTTTTGCAATATTAATGAATGTTAATTAGGGAATAATATCTGGAAAGTGAAATTGAACCTGCAAAAAGATTTGTTCTTTTGTCGCTCGCCAAATAGTATATATATATAAAATAACTAGTGATGCAAATGATGAATAAAAATGGATTTAGTCGATGTGGGGAGAACTACATCAATCGTTTACGAAAGGAGGGGCGCTATTCTACGGCTCATGTCTATAAGAATGCCCTTTATTCCTTCAGTAAGTTTTGTGGTACGTTGAATATGTCGTTCAGACAGGTCACCAAAGAACGTTTACGACGTTATGGCCAGTATCTTTATGAGTGTGGTTTGAAGCCTAATACGATTTCTACGTATATGCGTATGCTTCGTAGTATTTACAATCGGGGAGTAGAAGCGGGGAGTGCTCCTTATGTTCCCCGATTATTTCATGATGTCTATACAGGTGTGGATGTCCGACAGAAGAAAGCTTTGCCTGCCGGTGAGTTGCACAAACTTTTGTATGAAGATCCTAAATCGGAGCGTTTACGTCGTACCCAAACAATTGCCGCCTTAATGTTCCAGTTTTGTGGAATGTCATTCGTTGATTTAGCGCATTTGGAAAAATCAGCTTTAGATCAGAGTGTATTACGTTATAATCGAATCAAAACGAAAACTCCTATGAGCGTCGAAATATTGGACACCGCCAAGGGAATGATTAATCAGCTCCGGAGTAATAAGGAACCCATTCCCGATTGTCCTGACTATCTGTTTGATATACTTTGCAGTAACAAGAAACGGAGGGATGAAAGGGCATACCGTGAATATCAGTCTGCTCTTCGGAGATTTAATAATCATTTGAAAGATTTGGCGAGAGCTCTGCGGTTGAATTCTCCCGTCTCTTCTTACACGCTCCGCCATTCTTGGGCAACGACAGCTAAGTATCGTGGAGTTCCAATTGAAATGATTAGTGAATCATTGGGACATAAATCTATAAAAACCACGCAAATCTATTTGAAGGGGTTTGAGCTAAGAGAACGCACAGAGGTAAATAAAGGGAATTTATCTTACATTAGGAACTTTCGTTTAGGTAGATAATAAACGATAAAGTATTAGAAATCAAGGGCGAAATGTGTCTGTTACTTCTTAGGTAACGGATAATTATTCGGTGCAAAGATATGCAAAAATACAAATAGTAAACAAGTAAAATCTTCTTTTTTTTCTGATTTGTTGAAATATGTAACAAAAATATATCAGGACATGATGATTCTGTTTGATCATGCCTGACATTCCTGTACTCTGTTTCCAAAGATGCTTTTCCCTTCGCGTAGGTTAGAAAAACATCTTTGTAGGCAGTTCCTGTCCATGTTTTTCTGCTTTCATCTGTTTTTCTGTGAATGAGTACCTTATCCGTTACCTAAGAAGTAACGGAAACATAAGGGGTAAAAAAGTATGATTCTAACGAAAGAAACTTTAAGTGCTGGGCCTAAAATTGGGACAGGGGAAGGCGTAGCACACTCTAAACGCTGGTATGTCGCTCTGGTTCGTATGCATCATGAGAAGAAAGTAGCCGAGCGTTTAGACAAAATGGGGATTGAAAATTTTGTACCAGTCCAGCAAGAAGTACATCAATGGAGTGACCGCCGAAAAGTGGTTGAATCTGTATTGCTTCCTATGATGGTTTTTGTGCATGCTGATCCTAAAGAACGTAAAGAGGTTCTTTCCTTTTCTACAGTTAGTCGGTATATGGTAATGCGCGGTGAGAGCAGTCCGACTATTATTCCTGATGAACAAATGGCCCGTTTCCGTTTTATGCTCGACTATTCCGAAGAGGCAATCTGTATGAATAGTGCTCCTTTGGCACGTGGTGAAAGAGTACGTGTTGTCAAAGGGCCTTTGACAGGGCTTGTAGGAGAACTTGTCATGATAGATGGCAGAAGTAAGATTGCTGTCCGATTGAATATGCTGGGGTGTGCTTGTGCGGATATGCCGGTTGGGTATGTGGAGCCGTTTAAATAAACACAGAATAAAAGCTACTTTGTGTCTATCTCAAAACAACTTACTTATTTTCTAAAATTGAAATAAGTTTTTATGAAAGGAATAGTTTTAGCTGGTGGTTCAGGCACTCGTTTGTATCCTATTACCAAAGGAGTGAGTAAGCAGTTGCTTCCTGTCTTTGACAAGCCTATGATTTATTATCCGATTTCAGTCCTTATGTTGGCTGGAATCCGTGAGATCCTGATTATTTCCACTCCTTATGATCTTCCGGGCTTCGAGCGTCTCTTAGGTGATGGCTCCGACTACGGAGTGCGGTTTGAATATGCCGAACAACCTTCTCCGGATGGTCTGGCACAAGCCTTTATTATCGGTGAAGACTTTATCGGGAATGATTCCGTCTGCCTAGTATTAGGTGATAATATTTTCTATGGTCAAAGTTTTACCCGTATGTTACAGGAAGCTGTTCGTACAGTCGAGGAGGAGCAGAAAGCAACCGTATTCGGTTATTGGGTTGCTGATCCCGAACGTTATGGAGTTGCTGATTTTGATAAGGATGGAAATGTTTTGAGTATTGAAGAAAAACCAGAAAATCCAAAATCCAACTATGCTGTAGTGGGACTCTATTTCTACCCCAATAAAGTGGTGGATGTAGCTAAACATATAAAGCCTTCCCCCCGTGGGGAATTAGAAATAACGACTGTCAATCAGAATTTTCTTGATAACCAACAATTAAAAGTTCAACTATTAGGTCGTGGTTTTGCCTGGCTTGATACTGGTACACACGATTCTCTTTCCGAAGCCAGCACTTTTATTGAAGTGATTGAAAAACGTCAAGGATTGAAAGTGGCCTGCCTTGAAGGTATTGCCTTGCGTCATGGCTGGATAACAACTGATAAAATGCGTGAACTGGCCAAGCCCATGTTAAAGAACCAATATGGCCAGTACCTTTTAAAAGTAATAAATGAACTGGGACTGGAATAATACCACATCTTTTCCGGCAATTTAAATAAATAACAAATACTAATTACAGTGGAAATAATCAAAACTGCTATAGAAGGCGTTGTTATCATTGAACCCCGCCTTTTTAAAGATGACCGTGGTTACTTTTTCGAATCCTTCTCTCAACGTGAATTTGCAGAAAAAGTCCGTAAAGTAGATTTTGTCCAGGATAATGAAAGCAAATCCAGCTATGGTGTTTTACGTGGTCTTCATTTTCAGAAGCCACCATATGCCCAGAGTAAGTTGGTACGTGTCATTAAAGGTTCTGTCCTTGATGTGGCTGTTGATATTCGTAAAGGCTCACCAACATTTGGAGCGCATGTGTCAGTGGAGTTGACTGAAGAAAACCACCGCCAGTTCTTTATTCCCCGTGGATTTGCCCATGGTTTTGTTGTTCTGACGGAAGAGGTTATCTTTCAGTATAAATGTGACAACTTCTATGCTCCCCAATGCGAAGGTGCCTTAGCTTGGGATGATCCCGCATTGAAAATCGACTGGAAGATTCCTACCGATAAAATAATTCTTTCCGAGAAAGACAAACATCACGAATGTCTGGAAGAAGCCAGCTGGCTATTTGATTATAACGAAAATCTGTATTAAGTTTAATGAATATTCTAGTGACAGGAGCTAACGGTCAGCTTGGTAATGAGATGCGCCGTGTGTCATCAACCAGCTCCAACCAATATATTTTTACCGATGTGGCAGAACTGGATATAACCAGTCGTGATTCTATCCGTAGAATGGTCAATGACAACCATATTCATGTCATCGTTAATTGTGCTGCCTATACCAACGTAGACAAGGCAGAAGATGATTTCGCGACAGCTGATTTATTGAATCATAAGGCAGTGGAGAATCTGGCTGTTGTAGCTAAAGAAACTGATGCTACCTTAGTGCATGTCTCTACTGATTATGTTTTTCAGGGGGACAGAAATGTCCCTTATCGGGAAGATTGGGAAACTAATCCTTTGGGTGTATATGGTAAAACGAAGCTGGCCGGTGAGCATAGCATACAGGAAACCGGCTGTCATTATCTTATCTTTCGTACCGCTTGGCTTTATTCCCCTTATGGGAAGAATTTCGTAAAAACGATGCGACAGCTCACATCTGATAAAGATACCCTGAAAGTAGTCTTTGATCAGGTTGGTACTCCCACTTATGCCGGAGACTTGGCATCTGTTATCTATCAAGTGATTGAGGAGAATCAACTCTATAAAGAGGGTATCTACCATTTCAGTAATGAAGGCGTATGTTCATGGTATGACTTTGCGAGGGAAATCTGTGACTTGAGTGGTAATGTGTGTAATATTCAACCTTGTCACAGCGATGAATTTCCCAGTAAGGTAAAGCGTCCTCATTTTTCTGTACTTGATAAAACAAAGGTGAAATTTACTTTTGGAATCACTGTTCCTTATTGGAAAGACTCTCTGCAGAAATGTATACATGAATTGAAACAACAATTAGATTATTAAAATAGACATGAATTTTGCACGAAATATACTGATTACAGGTGGAGCAGGCTTCATTGGATCGCACGTTGTACGTTTGTTCGTCAATAAATATCCTGAATATCATATAATCAATCTGGATAAACTGACTTATGCCGGTAATCTAGCCAACCTGAAAGATGTCGAAGATCAGCCTAATTATACCTTTGTAAAGGCCGACATCTGTGACTTTGAGAAAATGCTAGAAATCTTCAAGCAGTATCATATTGATGGAGTTATTCATCTGGCTGCTGAAAGTCATGTAGATCGTAGTATAAAAGATCCGTTTACATTTGCTCAAACGAATGTGATGGGGACTCTCTCTCTGCTCCAAGCTGCAAAACTGACTTGGGAGATACTTCCTGAATGTTATGAAGATAAGCGTTTTTATCATATTTCCACAGATGAGGTTTATGGTGCTTTGGAATTCGATGGTACATTCTTTACGGAGGAGACTAAATACCAGCCCCATAGTCCTTATTCAGCTAGCAAGGCAGGTAGTGATCATTTTGTGAGGGCTTTTCATGATACTTATGGTATGCCTACCATTGTAACAAACTGCTCCAATAATTATGGTCCTTATCAATTTCCGGAGAAATTGATCCCATTATTTATAAATAATATCCGTCAGGGCAAACCCTTGCCGGTGTATGGTAAGGGGGAAAATGTAAGAGACTGGTTATATGTTGTTGACCATGCTAGGGCGATAGATTTGATTTTTCATAACGGAAACACGGCTGATACCTATAATATTGGTGGTTTTAATGAATGGACGAATATTGATCTTATAAAAGTTATCATAAAGACTGTTGATCGTTTGTTAGGTAATTCCGAGGGTACTTCAGATCATTTGATTACTTATGTAACAGATCGTAAAGGACATGATTTACGTTATGCAATCGATTCGAATAAATTGAAGAATGAATTAGGTTGGGAGCCAAGTTTGCAGTTTGAAGAAGGGATAGAGAAAACTGTTAGATGGTATTTGGATAATCAGAACTGGATGGATAATGTGACAACTGGTGATTATCAAAAAGATAATGACAGAGATGATAAATCTCTTTAATAAGAGCATTTTTATATTGGTAAAATGAATTATTAAAGTTTTCTATAAACATTAATAATTAACGGGTAAATTTCTATTTTGACTGAAAATATTACACAAAATAATTCTAAACGTATAGCGAAGAATACATTACTTCTTTATATTCGGACATTTATTACAATGGCCATAAGTTTGTATACTTCACGTGTGATTTTAGAAGTTTTAGGTATAAATGATTTTGGAATTTATAATGTTGTAGGTGGATTTGTTGGAATGTTTGCTTTAATTAGTGCTACATTAACATCGTCTACACAACGCTTCATTACATATGAATTAGGAAAAAAAGATGAAAATCATAGTCAGGAGATTTTCTCAACAGCTGTATTAATACATATAATTATAGCACTTGTAATAATCGTACTTGCAGAGAGCGTAGGTGTATATTTTTTGAATAATCAAATGAATATCCCTATATCAAGATTAACGGCTGCTAACTGGGTGTTTCAGTTTTCATTAATAACATTTGTTGTTAATATTATTAGCATCCCATATAATTCAACTATAATTGCACATGAACGGATGGCTGCTTTTGCTTATATCACTTTAATAGAGTCTATCCTGAAATTACTCATCGTTTATCTATTGATATTATCCACTTTTGATAAGTTGATAATATATGGAGCTTTAATGTTGCTGGTTTCTTTAGCTATTCGTATGGTTTATGGGGTATATTGTTCGAAAAATTTTATTGAATGTAAATTCAAATTAGTAAAAGAACGTTTTTATTATAAACAAATTTTAGGATTCTCTGGCTGGAATATAATTGGGTCCTCATCGGTCGTTTTGACTAACTATGGAATTAATATTCTTTTAAATATATTCTTTGGTGTAGCAGTTAATGCGGCTAGAGGAATTACGACACAAGTTGATAATGCTTTAAATCAGTTTGTAAGCAATTTTGTTGTGGCACTTAATCCGCAAATAACAAAATCTTATGCATCTGGAAATAGAGAATATATGATGACACTTGTGATGACTGGTTCGCGTTATTCTTTTTATCTTTTGTTGATTATGGTAATACCCATTCTTTTCGAAACAGAATATATCCTTGCATGTTGGCTGAAAAATACACCAAAATATACAGTTATTTTTGTACAGTTATCTATGATATATATGTTATGTCAATCTCTCTCAAATACTTTATTTACTGCAATGTTAGCCACTGGCAACATACGGAATTACCAAATAATTGTGGGAGGATTAGCTTTGATGGCATTTCCGCTTTCATATGGTCTTTTTAAAATGGGATTTGAGCCAGCATATTGTTATTATGCAACTATTTTTATTTCTATTCTTTGCCTTGTTGTTCGTTTAATAATGCTACATAGGATTATAGGATTGTCTATACGAATATTTTTTAAGGATGTTATAGTAAGGGTTATATTGGTTTCTATGTTTTCATTGATATCTCCATATATTATAATTAGTTTCATGACGCAAGGATTAGAACGTTTTATAATACTTTCCTTAGTGTCATTGGTAGTTACATGTATCTTTATATTTTTCAGTGGAATTTCTAAGGATGAACGCACGTTTTTTATAACATATATCAAGAATAAATTTAATAAGAGATATGAGAGAAAATTCTAATATAAATAAAGCATTAGCTTATTATATCGGATATTCAACAGATGACCTGATTCGTTATAAAGCATCTTCGGGCGGTATAGGAACATCTATCATTAAATATCTCCTTTCAACGTCTGAATATGATACCTCTATGACTTTTGTTTATGATAAAGAAAAGTGCGGCTATATTCCAAAATTGATATATGACTTTAATGAAATAAATATCTGTGGTAGTGTTTATCAAGATATCGATATATTCTCTTTTTTAAAGGAGAATATATCGAGTATTAAAAATGGTATTATAGTGACTTGTATGCCTTGTCAAGTTCAAGGAATACGGTCCGTGTTGGATAGGAATAATATTAATAATTTTATTATATCATTCTGTTGTTCAGGACAAACTACTCTTGAGGGAACATGGCTTTGTTATCGGTATATGGGTATTGATAAAAGTCAGGTGATTAATATGCAATATAGGGGAAATGGGTGGCCAAGTGGGATACAAATAGAATTGTTTGATGGTAAAAAAATATATAAAAATAATTATACTAATCCTTGGAGATTAATGCATCAGTCAAAATTATTCCGTCCCAAACGTTGCCTCATGTGCAAAGAAGATATTAGCTATAAGGCGGATGTATCATTAGCAGATCCTTGGTTGGGAAAATATAAAATTAGTGACAAAATAGGTCATACAATGTTTTTAATCAATACAGAGAAGGGATTAGCTTTTATTGAAGAAATGAAAAATAAGTCGTTATTGCGGCTAATAGATTCTTCTGTGGAAGACTATATAGAAGCTCAAGGACATACTATAATGGCCAAAGATAAAGCATCGCTAGAAAAAAAGTTTAATAATATATTATCAAAAATGGGGAATAATATATTATATAAGAAAATCATGACATTATCTCCATTCATGCTTAGATTTCATATGCTTATAATTCGAATTGTTTATAAAATTGTTAAATAAAAATACAATGAAACCATATATTATCATTTCAGGACTTAATTTTAGAGATAATAATAGAGGAACAGCAGCTTTAAGCTATGGCTCACTTTCTTTTTTGAATGAGAGAGAATTGTTATCAAAGGAGACGAAAATTCTAAATTTTCGTTTTGTGAAAAATCTTTTTAAATCAAAAAATAGGGGAACTAATATTCAAAAGATTGATATAGCAGGTGTGAAATGGGAATGTTTAACGGTTAATGTTTTTTTTGTAGAAGCTTTGTTGTTTAAATATTTGCATGTTTGTTTACCTTTTACTAATTTAGGACGAATGATAAAGCAAGTCGAGTACGTTGCTGCAATTAATGGAGGAGATGGCTTTTCAGATATTTATAATACTACCTCTTTTCTCAATCGGTTGCCTGATATCAATTTAGCAATGAAATTTAATATTCCTGTTATTATTCTTCCTCAAACATTAGGACCATTTAGAGAGAGCAAGAATAAAGTTATAGCTGACCGTATACTTTGTTACGCTAGTCAAATTTTTGTTCGTGATAATAAATATGCTTCTGATTTGGAGGCAATGGGATTGAAGTATGAACAAACGAGGGATTTGTCATACTATATGAAACCGGAACCTTTTAACATTGAAATTAAGGCTAATGCAATAGGTATTAATATAAGTGGATTGGCTTATAGCAATAAATTTAGAACTCTTTCAGGGCAATTCTCTACGTATCCATATCTCATAAATAAACTTATTGTTGATTTCCAACAGAAGAATATTGCGATTTATTTAATACCTCATTCATATAATTATCAGAAAGTAGAAGTTGCAAATGACGATTTGGAAGCTGCACGTGATGTCTATTCTAAATTGCATGATAAGAGCAATATTATACTTATTGATCAAGATTTGATTTCGCCCCAAATAAAGTTTATTATATCTCAAATGAAGTTTTTTATTGGCACACGTATGCATGCTAATTTTGCAGCTATGTATACAGGAGTACCATTGTTTGGGTTAGCATATAGTTATAAATTTCAAGGAGCATTTGAAGCAAATGGCATTTATGATAGTACAGCCATGATAAATGATATCAGTGAAAAGGAAGCAGATGCTATAGTAGAGAGAATAGTTACAAAATATAAAAGCTTGGACTAATTTTAGCCTATATTACAATATCCGCTCTATGGCATTTATTCAATCTTGGTTAACCATTATCATTCTTGTGGCTTTTTTCGTAAAGTTGCGAATAGGCCTGGTTTTGTATCTCGTTTACTTTTTTTGGGTTCCATATTTTAATATAAATTTTTTAGGGATTTCTCTGAGCTGGAATTTTGCGAATATTTTACTTCTTATTGCTTTTGTCATAGATTATTATAAACATCACGGTAAAGTTAGGTTGGATTTACGTCCATTCTATCCATTTATTTTTTTCTATGCTATGATGCTTATTATAATGCCTTTTCAGGAGTTTGTTCCAACAGATATTGCATTGAATTCATGGCGTGCAAATATGATGACTAATTTAGTATTACCAATAGTTATGTGGAATGTGTCTAGATATGATCCTAAAATCATTAGATATAGTAGAAACTGTATGATTATTGTAATTATTGTCATCGTTATATATGGAATTTTTTTGTTGACCTTGAATGGATTAAATCCATATGTCTATTTTATGGCACAGATTAATAATGCAGAATTGCGTGAGGCTCAATTTGGTGAGCAAATGGCTCGGCTTATTATCAAAATATCATCGGTGTTCACTCACCCTATGATTTTCGGTCTATTTTTAGGCTTAGCAATGGTATATCTTTATTCTTTGAAAGATAAAATAAAACCATTATTTGTATATTTATTGATGTTTTTTATTGTTGTTTGTATTTTTGTTTGTGGCATTCGTACTCCGATAGGTGCCATGTTTCTGACTGTTTTCTTTTATCTATTAATGTTACGTCGAATTAAACCGATGATATATGTCGCTGTTATAGGATTTATTGGTTATATTATTATTGAAAATATACCAGAATTATCAGCAACGATAGATTCAATTTTTATTAAAGATAGTCGCCAAACGAATGTGGAAGGTTCTTCTATTGATATGCGTATGGAGCAACTGAATGGTTGCTTCAGGGAAATACAGGATTGTTTAATTTTTGGAAAGGGATATGAATGGTGTGGTTATTACATGTCCATTCATGATCTTCACCCTGTTTTATTAGCTTTCGAGTCTCTTATTTTCGTTGTACTTTGTAATAGTGGTATAGTAGGCTTGTGTGTGTGGGTCATTACATTTGTTTGGTTATTTAGGGGTGTATATAGAATGAATAAGAATGTTAATGTAACATTGTTTGTGATTACATTAGCTGTTTATTACATTGCTTATTCGGCTATTACAGGAGAATATGGTTATATGAAATATTTTATTATTTTCTATACGCTATTATTAATGGAGTCGAAAATATTTATAGGTAGAAAACATTGATTTGAGTAAGCTATTTGGTTTATTAGAAATATATATGTACTACTATTTTACTGTATTTTATTAAGTGTTAATATATAAGATATGATTACAAAGGCAAGAGTCATTGCATTTTACCTTCCTCAATTTCATCCAATTAAGGAAAATGACGAATGGTGGGGAAAGGGTTTTACGGAGTGGACAAATGTAGGAAAAGCTAAACCCTTGTTTAAAGGACATTATCAGCCACGAGTTCCTGCGGATTTAGGCTACTATGATTTAAGGATGCCTGAGGTTAGAGAAGCGCAAGCGGATATGGCACGTGAGGCGGGTATAGAAGGGTTTATGTATTGGCATTATTGGTTTGGTAATGGTAAGCAGATACTTGAACGTCCTTTTAATGAAGTTTTATCGTCAGGAAAACCTGATTTCCCATTTTGTTTGGGATGGGCTAATCATAGTTGGACGCGTAGGACGTGGAATAGTGATGCCCAAAAATATAAGAATTTAGATTTGATGATACAAGAATATCCTGGTGATGAGGATATTGTACAGCATTTTGATAATGTATTACCTGCGTTTAAGGATAAAAGATATATCGCTGTGGATGGAAAACCTATGTTTTTGATATACGATCCCGAAGCTTTACCTGATGCAAAACACTTTATTAATATATGGCAGAATTTAGCAAAAAAAAATGGACTGTCAGGAATACATTTTGTCGGGCTCCAAAATGCAGCTGTTAATAGGTATCAAAAGATCTTTGATTTAGGTTTTGACGCATTAGCTCCTTCAAATTTGTGGCATGCGGAGGAACAATGTAAGGGACGTTGGAGTAAGTTACTTCAGCATAAGTTACGTCAAGTTTTTCCTAATTATACCCCTCTTGATAAATATAAATATAGTGATATTATTTCTAATTTTTATACATCTTATGATTATCGGGAAGATGTATATCCATCAATTATTCCTAATTGGGATAGGTCACCACGAGGAGGGCGTCGTGCAGTAATTTATACTGATTCTACTCCTGCTCTTTTTGAAGAACATATAAAAACAGCATTAGAGATAATTTCAAAGAAACAGGACGAACATAAAATTCTATTTTTGAGATCTTGGAATGAATGGGCAGAGGGAAATTATGTAGAACCAGATTTGAAGTTTGGACATGGGTATTTGGATGCTTTAAAAGAGTCTATTGGAGTGTGATACTTTTTGTACAAACGGAATTTAATAGAATAACGATGTTATTGACGTATAACTTCCTTTTGTTTAATCTATTGATAACTTGTGATATAATAATATGAAAATATTGGAACTGCATTATTCTACTGCAGCTGCTGGAGCTGAAAGGTTAGTAATAGACCTATCTAATGAATTATCTAGAAATAATGAATTAGTCTTATGTACTACAGATGATGACTCAATTTTGGAAAACTCATATTATAAGAATGAGATTAGTTCTAGAATAAAATATATAAATCTAAAGTGTAAGAGTGGATTAGGGGTAAAATCAATTTGGCGTATCTTGAAAATTATAAAAGAAGAAAAGCCTGATATAGTACATTCTCATGCAAATCTGATTACATTATTTTTACCCGCAATATTATTGCCTGGTATAAGATATTTTCATACTATACATAATCTTGCTGAGAGATGTCTAATCAATAAAAATCTAAAATTCATATATAAATGGTTTTATAAAAAGAAAGTGCAGCCGGTGACTATCTCGCAGTTGTGTCTTGATTCATATAAGAAACTATACAATATGGATAACGCTATAAACATAGTGAATGGGCGATCAAGACTCCAGCGAACAACTGATTATGATAAAGTGACTATTGAGTTGAATGAGCTAAAGATACATGATGACGATAAGATATTCGTACATGTAGCTCGGTGTGCTAAAGCAAAGAATCAGAAGTTGTTGGTAGATACATTCAATCGTTTCTTAAATGAGGGATATCATGGTGTTTTGATATTAATTGGTACAGCGTATGATTCGGAAGAAAATATACATATTCTCAATAATGCGCAAAAAGGAATATATTGGCTAGGTGCAAAAAATAATGTTGGTGATTATCTGTTACAGGCTGATTTTTTTGTGTTATCATCTTTATTTGAGGGACTCCCAATTTCATTATTGGAAGCGATCTCTTGTGGTGTTATACCAATATGTACACCAGCAGGTGGAATACCTGATGTAATCAATAGTGAATCTAATGGATATGTTTCTAAAAGTTTTGATGCAGATGACTTTTATTATACTTTGAAAAGAGCATTTGATGATGAAAAGTATTTTAATAGAATTCATTTAGAAGAATATTTTGAGAATAATTTCTCCATGCGTCATTGTGCAGAAGGTTATTTTAATGCATTTAGTCACAATGATACAAAGTAGGTTAGAACTTAAACGTTATCTTGAAGAAGATAAAAAACGTAATCCTTTATGTTATCCGTTTCTACAAAAAATAACATATAGTGAGAATTATATAATTCATCGATATCTAAGATTACTACGTTATTACGAATATTATTTAAACAATAGGCATTGGTATAATTTTTTGCAATATAGCTATTATTTTATCATGTATAGAAGGTATGTAGTAAAAACGAATATCTGCATATTCCCAAATACTTTGGGAGCAGGATTACAAATAATGCATCCTGGATTTAGGCGTGTTGATATAATGGTTAGGGGAGGAGATAATTGTACTTTATTGCCTCTAGTTTTATTTGGTAAAAAAAGGCCAGGTGAAAAAGGTACAATTATTATGGGAGATAATTGTTATGTAGGAACTGGTGCGACAATACTTGGTCCGGTTAGAATTGGTAGTAATGTAACTATTGCTGCAGGAGCTGTGGTGATTGATGACATTCCTGATAATTGTATTGTGGGTGGGGTTCCTGCTAAAATTATTAAGTATAAATAGTGTAGTACTAAGTGAAAAATCGTATTTATTTTTTTGCAAATTTTGGGGATTGGAGTAAAATTCCATTCGGAGGCGGGGAAGTAGGTAATAGAAGAACTCTTGCTCTATTGAAAAAACTCAATTATGATATTGTTCTAATCCCTAAATATATAAGGGTTAATGATCATTCATTAATTAATTCTATTGAGTTGTTATTTAAAATAATCTCAAATATTTTTTTGTTTGCAAAGACTTTAATAAATGGACAAAGAAAGGGGGCTATAGTTCATATTGCTGGCTTTTATGGTATAATGATATATTTTGAATATTTATTAATCGCCATAGCTAAAGTACTTCATTATAAAGTCATTTATGAAATGAGAGGTGGAGGTGCTAATCAATATTATGAAGAAGGACATTTTCTATATAAATTCTTTTTTAAAAGAGCTATAAGGAGAAGTGACGAAATATTTTCTCAAGGGAAAGAAAATTTTTCTCTAATAAAGAAAATAGATACCAATAAGAGAATCTTCTATTACCCTAATTATGTTCAAGGTGATTTTTACCCTCAGCAGTATCCTCAAAAGCCGAAAGATAAAATTAATTTGATATATTTTGGACGATTATCTAAAACGAAGAATACCGATATCGTTATTAATACTTTTATTCTGTTGGCGAAAGAGTATAATAATGTTTATTTAGAAATTATTGGAAATAGCGAAAGTCAATTCTATACAGATTATATTAAAAATAAAATTAAAGAAAGTAACTTAGAGTCTCGTATAAATATTTTACCTGCTTGTAATCATAAAGAATTGAAAAAACATTTAGTAGATAAAAGTTTTTATATTTTTCCGTCAAAAGAACCACGAGAAGGCCATTCTAATGCTTTAACTGAAGCTATGGCGTGGGGATTGATTCCTATAACGACTTCACAAGGATTTAATAGAAGTGTTATAGAAAATGATTCTCTTATTGTTGAGAAATTAGATGTGAAATGCTTCGTAAATAAAATAAAGTACATTATAGATAATGATTTGATAGAACAGTTTTCATATAATTCTTATAATCGAGTTTTATCAAATTATACGGATGAAATTGTATTGGAGAAACTAAAAGAAGAGTATGATTTCCTATTTAATGTAAAGTTTACAAGTTAATTGAAATAATTGTCAGGTATTATAAATCCTATATACTTATTGGTGAAATATTTAGTAGAGAGATTATTCTCCTGTACTGAATACTGACATACTTGCTGTCATTACAGACGAGCGACAGCCTTTTATGTGTAAATATAGATTTGCATGTTACTCTGAAATGAAAGCAAGAATGATAGAGTTGATAGATTAAACAATTTGTGATTTATGAAAATTTTAGTAACAGGTGCTGCAGGCTTTATTGGGTCTAAATTAATGGGTGTATTGGCATCTAGAGGCGATGAGGTAGTGGGGATTGATAGTATAAACAACTATTATGACGTCCGATTGAAATATGGTCGATTATCGGAAATGGGTATCATATTGAATGATGAATTTGTATGGAATCAACCGATACAAAGCTTTAGGTATGAAACTTGTAGATTTATACGGATGTCTATTGATGACCGGCATGCCATGGAAGAACTTTTTGAAAGGGAACATTTTGAAAAGGTTGTAAACTTAGCTGCGCAAGCTGGAGTGAGATATTCTATTACAAATCCATATGCTTATTTACAAAGTAATTTGGCTGGTTTCTTGAATGTATTGGAATGTTGTCGTCATTATGAGGTGAAACATTTGGTGTTTGCATCTTCTAGTTCCGTATATGGTCTAAATTCGAAAGTACCGTATTCTGAGGAAGACAAAGTGGATACTCCAGTTAGTTTGTATGCTGCAACTAAAAAAAGTAATGAATTGATGGCACATAGTTATAGTAAACTGTATGGTCTTGCTGTGACTGGACTTCGTTTCTTTACTGTTTATGGTCCATGGGGACGTCCTGATATGGCTCCTATGTTATTTGCTAGAGCTATTTCAAATGGAGAACAGATAAAGGTTTTCAATAATGGAGATATGATTCGTGATTTTACATATATTGATGATATTGTTGAAGGTACAATACGGACACTGGATCATGTTCCGGTAACACAGAAAAGCTCGAATGGAGTAGCATATAAAATATACAATATAGGATGTTCACATCCAGTAAAATTGATGGATTTTATCCATGAAATAGAATCTGCCATGGGCCATGAAGCTGAAAAAATATTCTTACCCATGCAGCCTGGAGATGTGTATCAGACTAATGCTGATACCTCCATGTTGAAAAAGGAAATTGGCTATGAACCAATGGTTACATTACACGATGGGGTTGCAAAATTCATACAATGGTATAAGTCAGAGAAAAATCCTTTAAAATAATCATTGTTATCTAAAATTTTTAATTATGAATATAGCAGTTGTAGGAACTGGATATGTTGGCTTAGTAAGTGGAACTTGCTTCGCTGAAATGGGGGTAAATGTAACGTGTGTCGATGTTAACAAAGAGAAAATCAAAAGCCTGTTAGATGGTCAAATTCCAATCTATGAACCTGGGTTAGATGAAATGGTATTACGTAATCACAGGGAAGGTAGACTAAACTTTACAACAGATTTAAAAACTTGTTTGGATAATGTAGACATCGTTTTTAGTGCTGTGGGAACACCTCCGGATGAAGATGGAAGTGCAGACTTAACTTATGTTCTGGAAGTAGCACGTACTGTAGGGCGTAATATAAACAAATATGTATTGCTTGTCACCAAATCCACCGTACCTGTAGGTACAGCTCAAAAGGTAAAAAAGGCTATTCACGAAGAGTTAGAGAAAAGAGGAGTTGATATTGAGTTTGATGTAGCTTCAAATCCGGAATTTCTGAAGGAAGGTGCTGCTATTCAGGATTTCATGAGACCAGATCGTGTGGTAGTGGGAATAGAGTCCGAAAAGGCGAAGGAGCTTATGAGTCGTTTGTATCGTCCTGTTATGCTGAATAATTTCCGAGTAATCTTTACGGATATACCTTCTGCAGAAATGATAAAGTATGCAGCAAATAGTATGTTAGCTACACGTATTTCATTTATGAATGATATAGCGAACTTGTGTGAATTAGTAGGGGCAGATGTGAACATGGTGCGAAAAGGTATTGGAGCGGATACACGTATTGGTAGTAAATTTTTATATCCTGGGTGTGGATATGGAGGTAGTTGTTTCCCTAAAGATGTGAAAGCTCTAGTTAAGACTGCTGAAAATAGAGGCTATGAAATGAGAGTGTTGAAAGCTGTAGAAGAAGTAAATGAAAATCAAAAACATATTGTGTTTAATAAACTTTGTAAGCATTACAATGGTGAACTTCATGGGAAAGTTATTGCAATTTGGGGATTAGCATTTAAACCAGAAACTGATGATATGCGTGAAGCAACAGCGTTAATCACTATTAATCAGCTAATTAAAGCTGGTTGTAAAGTTCAGGTATTTGACCCTGTAGCAATGGATGAATGTAAACGCCGTGTCGGTGAAGGAGTTACTTATGCGAAAGATATGTATGATGCAGTATTAAATGCAGATGCTTTATTGTTGTTAACGGAATGGAAACAATTTCGTTTGCCAAGTTGGGGTGTTTTGAAGCGCACAATGAATAGTCCTGTAATCATTGATGGACGTAATATATATGACCCGGTAGAAATGATGGAAAAAGGGGTTACTTATTATTGTATAGGAAGATAATACTTTTCATTTTAATTCCACTTTAAACTGAGGCGAACATCATCTTTTATACTTAATAGCACATTTCGAAAGTCCTCAGACTCAGATAATTTCTTATTTAATATATATGAAACTTTGTCTTAAAACAATTATTCTTCTGAAGAATCAGAAGGATTTATCGTCATTACCCGAAGGCAAGTTGCTGATTAATACGATTAATGCTCATTCATATAACACTGCCTTGAAAGATCCGCTTTTTCAGGAAGCATTATTAAAAGGAGGAGCATTGATTCCGGATGGTATCAGTATGGTGCTTGCTTTTAAATTTCTACGGGGTGAAAAAATAGAACGTACAGCCGGATGGGATTTGTTTCAATATGAAATGAATAAATTAAATCAGAAAGGGGGAGTATGCTTCTTTTTGGGAAGTAGTAAGAAAACATTGTCTTTGGTGTGTGAAAAAGTGAAGACTGTCTATCCCAATATTCAAGTTAAGACTTATTCTCCTCCTTACAAATCGAGTTTTACAGAGGAAGAAAATCGAGAAATGATTAATGCAGTAAATATGGCTAATCCTGATCTGCTTTGGATTGGTATGACTGCACCCAAGCAAGAAAAATGGGCTTATGAGCATTTGAATGAACTTAATGTTCATTGTCACATAGGTACAATTGGAGCTGTATTCGATTTTTTTGCAGGAACTGTACAGCGGGCTCCTCAATGGTGGCAGAAAAACGGATTAGAATGGGCATATCGTTTATTGAAAGAACCGAAAAGAATGTGGCGTAGGTATATTATAGGAAATGTTTTATTCTTGTGGAATATTTTAAAAGAGAAAAATGGAATGATTATGGATCATAATTAATAGAGAATATTTTATGAAAAAAATAGCATTAATTTCAGGTATTACAGGACAAGATGGTTCATTTCTGGCAGAATTTTTAATAGAAAAAGGTTATGAGGTCCACGGTATTCTTCGCCGTTCTTCATCATTCAATACAAGTCGTATCGAACATCTTTATTTAGACGAATGGGTACGTGATATGAAAAAAGACCGTTTGGTAAATCTCCATTATGGTGATATGACAGATAGTAGTTCTTTAATTCGTATTATTCAGCAAGTCCAACCAGATGAGATCTATAACTTGGCAGCTCAAAGTCATGTAAAAGTATCTTTTGATGTTCCCGAATATACAGCTGATGCTGATGCTATTGGTACACTTCGTATGTTGGAAGCGGTTCGTATTTTGGGTATGGAAAAGAAGACTAAAATTTACCAGGCTTCGACTTCTGAATTATTTGGTATGGTTCAGGAAGTTCCTCAAAAGGAAACAACACCTTTTTATCCCCGTTCTCCATATGGAGTGGCTAAGCAGTATGGTTTTTGGATTACCAAGAATTATCGTGAAAGTTATGGAATGTTTGCGGTAAATGGAATCCTGTTCAATCACGAAAGTGAGCGGAGAGGTGAAACTTTTGTAACTCGTAAAATTACGTTGGCGGCTGCACGTATTGCTCAAGGTTTACAAGACAAACTTTATTTGGGTAACCTTGATTCTCTTCGTGACTGGGGATATGCTAAAGATTATGTAGAATGTATGTGGTTGATTCTCCAACATGATGCACCTGAAGATTTTGTAATTGCTACAGGAGAGTATCATACAGTACGTGAATTTACTACGTTAGCATTTAAAGAAACAGGTGTTAATCTTTGTTGGGAAGGCAAGGGGGTAAATGAGAAGGGGATTGATGGGGCCACTGGGAAAGTTTTGGTGGAAGTAGATCCTAAATATTTTCGCCCTGCAGAAGTTGAACAATTATTGGGTGACCCTACAAAAGCAAGAACTTTACTTGGTTGGAATCCTCGGAAGACATCTTTTGAAGAACTTATAAAAATAATGGTTTCTCATGATTTGAAATTTGTAAAGAGACTCTACATGCAAGAGTCGATGAATAGAGAATAATATTGCTGTCATATTAGATAAGAATTTTGAATAGTATATGGTAGAGTATTCTGGTACGGTATTTTTTCACTGTCGTGCACATAGGTGGTATTATGACTAATTTATATCAATCATAACTAATACATATGCAGGAAGTCCAACGTTTTAACAAAGTCCTAAAATCTTGTGTCCTTTTGGGGGATCTTATTTTGCTGAACCTGCTTTTATGGGGATTCGAACAGTTTTTGGGTAACCGCTTTTGGTGCGAGAATTGTGGTTCCATCCTTCAAGGTATGGCTTTGATAACTTTATGTTATCTACTTTGTAATATGCACTCCGGAGTCATTCTTCATCGTTCGGTAGTCCGTCCTGAACAAATCATGGTCCGTGTTTTACGTAACATGGTTCCTTTTGTATTGCTTTCAGTCTGTATTTTATTACTTTTTCATTTTGAGTTTTCTCATTCCCGGCTTTTTGGTTTGTTTTATATTGTTTTGATATTAGTAATAGTAAGCTATCGTTTGGCTTTTCGTTACTTCTTGGAACTTTATCGTAAGCAAGGAGGGAATGTTCGTAAAGTGATATTGATTGGTAGTCATGAAAACATGCAGGAGCTTTATCACGCAATGACAGATGATCCCACTTCGGGGTATCGTGTTCTTGGATATTTTGAGGATTTTCCTTCAGACCGTTACCCAAGTGATGTCTCATATTTAGGGCATCCTCAAGAGGTAAACAATTTTCTGAAGCAGAATGTCGGCCGAGTAGACCAGCTCTATTGTAGCCTTCCTTCTGCTCGTAGTGCTGAAATTGTTCCCATTATTAATTATTGTGAGAACCATTTAGTTCGTTTTTTTAGTGTTCCGAATGTACGCAATTATTTGAAACGTCGGATGCATTTTGAAATGTTGGGAAATGTTCCTGTTTTATCTATTCGTCGTGAACCTTTAGAGTTACTTGAGAACCGTATAGTAAAACGTACTTTTGATATAGTGTGTTCTACATTATTTTTATGTACGATTTTCCCATTTATTTATATTATTGTTGGAGTCGCTATAAAGATGAGTTCTCCGGGACCTATCTTTTTTAAACAGAAGCGTAGCGGTGAAGATGGAAAGGAGTTCTGGTGTTATAAATTCCGTTCAATGAGAGTGAATGCTCAATGTGATACTCTTCAGGCTACAGAGCATGATCCACGTAAAACAAGGATAGGGGAGATTATAAGAAAGACTAGCATTGATGAACTACCACAATTTATTAATGTGTTTAAAGGTGATATGTCTATTGTTGGTCCACGTCCCCATATGCTAAAACATACTCAAGAGTACTCTTTACTAATAAATAAGTTTATGGTTCGTCATTTTGTTAAACCAGGTATAACGGGGTGGGCACAGGTGACTGGTTATCGTGGTGAGACAAAAGAGCTTTGGCAGATGGAAGGTCGTGTGATGCGTGATATCTGGTATATTGAGCATTGGACATTTTTATTAGATCTCTATATTATGTACAAGACAGTGTATAATGCGATTCATGGAGAAAAGGAGGCGTATTAATAAAGGTTTGGTGATTAGTTGTAATAAAATAAATAAAATAGATTATGAGAAGACTTAATAAGAAATTTGGGTTGCTGTTGTTACCTTTTTTGTTGGTAGCTTGCCAGTCGTATAAAAAAGTTCCATATTTACAGGATGTGGAAGTTGTGGAACAAGTAACTCAACAGGAAAATTTGTATGACGCTAAAATTATGCCAAAGGATTTGTTGACAATTGTAGTGTCTTGCACCAGTCCGGAATTGGCTTTACCCTTCAATTTGACAATTGCTAGTCCCAGCGGTATAGCCTCTAGTAATTCAACCTTTACCACAGCACAACCAATGCTACAACCTTATTTGGTAGATAATGAAGGAAAAATTAATTTTCCTGTATTGGGAGAATTGAAGTTGGGAGGATTGACAAAAAAACAGGCGGAGCAGATGATTGTCGATAAATTGAAGCTATATATTACAGAAACTCCAATTGTAACAGTGCGTATGGTAAATTATAAAATATCAGTGATTGGTGAGGTGACTCGTCCGGGTACATTTACTATTTCTAATGAAAAGGTTAATTTATTAGAGGCGCTTGCTATGGCAGGTGATATGACTGTTTATGGGCTTCGTGACAATGTAAGACTCATTCGTGAAGATTCAAGCGGGAAGCAACAGATTATTACTCTAGATTTGAATAAGGCTGAAACTATTCTTTCTCCTTATTACTGGTTACAACAGAATGATATTATTTATGTGACTCCGAATAAGGCGAAAGCTCGTAATTCTGATATCGGTAATAGTACTAGTTTGTGGTTTTCTGCGACTTCTATTTTGGTATCACTTGCCAGTTTATTGTTTAATATCTTAAAGTAACGTCTTAAGAGATGAAAGAAAAAAAAGTATATAATGTGGAACAGGAAGCGAATGAAGAGAAGATTGATTTTCAGGAAATCCTGTTTAAATATTTGATTCATTGGCCTTGGTTTGTTGGAACAGTTGTTGTCTTTTTGCTAGGGGCATGGTTGTATTTGCGTATGGCTACTCCGGTATATAATATATCAGCTACAGTTCTGATAAAAGATGATAAAAAGGGGGGAGGAGCAGGTATGGCATCAGAATTGGAAAACTTAGGGTTGGACGGTTTGATCTCTTCTTCTCAAAATATCGATAATGAGATTGAAGTGCTTCGTTCTAAGACTATTGCGAAAGAAGTTGTTATAGATTTGAATTTATATATATCTTATAAAGATGAAGATGAATTTCCGGCAAAGGATATGTATAAAACTTCTCCTGTGCAAGTTAATTTGATTCCACAAGAGGCTGAATTATTGGATGATCCTATGATTGTGGAGATGGCTTTACAGCCACAAGGAAGTTTGGATATAAATGTAAAGGTGGGAGATGATGAATTCCAAAAACATTTTGATAAATTACCTGCAGTTTTCCCTACCGCAAGGGGAACATTAGCTTTTTTCATGAGTCCCGATTCTTTGATTTCTAAGGGAACTGACGATGTTGATTTGGCGAAAAAAGTTCGTAATATAACAGCGACTATAAATAATCCTTTGCGTGTAGCAAGATGGTATTGCAAAAGTATGACTATCGAGCCTACTTCGAAAACAACTTCTGTTGCAGTTATATCATTGAAGAATTCCAGCTTACGACGTGGGCAGGATTTTATTAATAAGCTTTTGGAAATGTATAATATTAATACGAATAATGATAAGAATGAAATTGCTCAAAAGACAGCAGAGTTTATTGATGAGCGTATTGGTATTATATCAAAAGAGTTAGGTAGTACTGAAGAAAGTTTGGAGACTTTTAAACGAAATGCTGGTATTACGGATTTAACGAGTGAAGCTCAAATAGCTTTGACAGGAAATGCGGAATATGAAAAGAAACGTGTAGAGAACCAAACGCAAATCAATTTGGTAGAGGATTTGCGTAGATATATGAGAGGAAATGAATATGAAGTACTTCCTGGTAATATTGGTCTGCAAGATGCTGGACTCGTAGCTCAAATTGATCGTTATAACGAAATGCTAGTAGAACGTAAACGTTTGTTGCGCACTTCTACAGAAAACAATCCTACAATTATAAATCTGGATACAAGTATTCGTGCGATGAAGATGAATGTGGATGTTACTCTTGATCGTACTTTACAGGGACTACTGATAACAAAAGCAGATTTGGATCGTGAAGCTAGTCGTTTTTCTCGCCGTATCAATGAGGCTCCGGGACAGGAACGTCAGTTTGTGAGTATTGCTCGTCAGCAAGAGATCAAGTCTGGATTATATCTGTTGCTTTTACAGAAACGTGAAGAGAATGCTATTACTTTGGCTGCTACAGCTAACAATGCTAAAATAATTGATGATGCTATTGCTGATGAAATTCCTGTATCACCTAAAGGTAAGATGATTTATTTGATTGCTTTAGTTCTAGGTGTCGGAATTCCTGTAGGTGTCATCTATTTAATCAATTTGACTAAGTTTAGGATTGAGGGACGTTCTGATGTAGAAAAACTCACTAGTATACCTATTGTCGGTGATATCCCATTGACAGATGAAAAGCAGGGGGCTATTGCTGTATTTGAGAATCAAAACAACCTGATGAGCGAAACTTTCCGTAATATTCGAACGAATCTTCAATTTATGCTTGAAAATGATAAGAAAGTGATTTTAGTTACTTCTACAGTTAGTGGTGAAGGTAAATCTTTTATTTCAGCTAATCTTGCTATCAGTCTTTCTTTATTAGGTAAAAAGGTTATTATTGTCGGTTTGGACATTCGTAAACCGGGTTTGAATAAGGTGTTTAATATTCCAAGAAAAGAAGTGGGTATAACTCAATACTTGGCCAATCCGGAAAAGAATTTGATGGATTTGGTACAGCCCTCTGATGTTAGCAAGAATTTGTATATTCTTCCTGGTGGAACAGTTCCTCCTAACCCGACCGAATTGTTAGCACGTGATGGATTGGATAAAGCAATTGAAACACTCAAGAAGAGTTTTGATTATGTAATTTTGGATACAGCTCCTGTTGGTATGGTAACTGATACATTGCTGATAGGGCGTGTGGCTGATTTATCTGTTTATGTTTGTCGTGCAGATTATACTCACAAGAATGAGTATACTTTGATCAATGAACTTGCTGAAAATAATAAATTACCTAAGTTGTGTACTGTAATTAATGGTTTGGATCTGAAGAGAAGAAAGTACGGTTATTATTACGGTTATGGCAAATATGGCAAGTATTACGGTTATGGTAAACGATATGGTTACGGTTATGGATATGGAGAACAAACTCACAATAAGGAATAGTAGATCCAACCAATATAATGGTCAATAAACTTCGATGCTGGATGCATAGATGAGATCCATTGATAACCTATATTTTAAGTTAATAATGCCATAGAGTACTTTTAATACTTTACACAAAAGTGAGATGGAATATGTAGGTCCCTAACTTTATGCTACACACATGAAGAACCCTACATTTTGTGGTCAGGAAATATACAGCGGTGTATTCCTGATCAACGCCCTCATGTCGGTGTAAATCCGATGTGATTTCTATAATATCAACTGTCTGTGAAGATCGTTGATATTTTTTTTTGTAAAACAGTGAATGGTGCGATGAATATTTTTTTTGTAGCTTTGTGAAAAATCGAATTGAAATGGAAAATTTGTAAGCATCCGATAAAGTACCCGTTTTCTCTGTCATATTTTCATAGCACCTTTGCCTGTGCAATATTGCATGAACTT